>DATHND010000080.1:0-28533 GCA_035486335.1 Solirubrobacteraceae bacterium | reverse complement strand
TGGCTCGCCGCCGTGCGCGACGGCACGCTCCCCGGCGGCTGGGCGCTCGACGACGGCGTCGGCCTGCTGTTCGACGGGCTGCGGATGGCGCGCGTCGTCAGCTCGCGCCCCGGCGCCAGCGCGCAGCGCGTCGACCAGGTCGCCGGCGAGCTCGTGCGCCATCGGATCGAGCCGGAGCTGCTCGGCGACGGCGACGCGGCGCTCGTCGCCGAGGACGAGGCGATCCAGGAGCTTCGCCGCGTGCAGCGGATGCGGCGCGGCCTCGGCGAGCGGCGCGGCTGACGGCGGCCGGCTGACGTGGCCGGTAGGGCCGTTCAGCCGATCGCTGTCCCCGGCGCGAGACCGCCGTCTTCGATGCCGACGCCCGCGTGCACCTTGTCCTCGTACACCGCGACCGATTTGACGTCGAATTCGCGCGTGCCGCTCGTGAAGCCGCTCGTGCACGAGCATTCGCGCAGCGCATAGCTGAGGATCAGCGTGGCCTTCTCCGACAGGTCGGGGCGCGCCGGGCCGACGTTCGTCGCCCACGGCTGCGGCACGCCGTCGATCCACACGCTGTATGTGCCGCTGGCGCTGAGCTCGAACGTGTACGTGTGGAACGCCTGCGACGGGTCCACCGCAAAGCCGGATTTGCTCGCTTCCGGGTGCGGCGCGGCGAACCACGACGTATACAGTGGGCTCGTCTTCCAGCCGCTCGTGTAGGAGCCCCATCCGCCGCCCTCGAAGAAGTCGACCTCGGTGTCGTTCCACGGCGGCCCGTTCGTCCACCAGCCAGGATCCGCGTCGCCGGTGTTCGGCGGGAGCTTGGCGATCGCCTGGAACACGAGCGTCTGTCCTTTGCCCGGCGACCACTTGAACGAGCGGTAGCCGCGGAACTTTTCCAGCCCGCGGAGCGTCCCGCAGACAAAGTGCTTGGCGCCCGGCGCCTGCGCGGCGGGCGTGTGCGTGCACGTCAGCTTCAGCCCTTGCGCCGTCTCGCCGACGGCGCTCGGGTTCATCACCTCCAGCTCGTCTTCGTTGAAGCCGTGGCAGCTCGTCATCACGACGCAGTTGTTCGGGAACCACGTGTTGTCGTGCCCGCGGCCGACGCCAATCGGCTCGCCGAAGGCGTCCGCGTAGGCGACCGACCAGCCGCCCGCCGGCGTCGGCGGCCCGGTCGGCGTCGCGCTCACCGACAGGGTTCGTGCGGGGCTCTGCTGCACGGCGCCGAGCTTCGGCCGCTGCCGATCCCGCGCCGCCGCCGAGCCGCAGCCGGCGATCGCCAGCGCAAGCAGGCCGGCCGTGAGGAGCGGCAGCGCCCCGCTCGGGCCGTCAAGACCCCGGCCGCGACGATCGCGGCGCGCTTGTGAGATACGTCGCGCTGAGGTCTTCATCGCCATGCTCGGGCACAGCTTCCCGCATCCGCGTGGCGATCGCGCCGAGCATCGGCGACGGCCGAGCGCTCCCGCCGGGCGGCGCCAGCGCGTCAAACGACGGGCGCCGGGTCCGCGACGAGCGTCCGCACGAGCTCGCCCCAGCAGCGCCGCAGCTGCGCCTGAGAGATCCCCAGCTCGCGCCGCTGGAACAGCACGAGTTCGCTGACGAGCGAGCCGAGCAGCACGTCGGCGAGGTAGCCGATGTCGCCGTCGTAGCCGCTGTCGGCGAGCAGCGCCGTGACGTGCGCGCGATACGCCGCGTAGACGCTGTGGCGCAGCCGCTCGCCCGGCGCGCCGTTCTCGGCTGCGAGCAGCAGATCGCCCTGGATCTCGATGTGCTCGAGCATCCGCTCGCCGAATGCGATCAGTCGCTCGCGCGCCGGCGCGCCCGGGCCGAGCGGCGCCGATCCACGGATGAAGTCCTCTTGGAAGCTGCGCTCGCGCTCGTCGAGCAGCGCGCGCATCAGGCCACAGCGATCGCCGAAGTGGCGAAACAGCGTTCCCTTGCCGACGCCCGCCGCGCACGCGACCTGGTCCATCGTCGTCGCCGCGGCGCCGTCCGCGGCGACGAGCCGTTCGGCCGCCGCAAGGATCGTCGTGCGGTTGCGCGCGGCGTCGGATCGCTCGTGCCGCAACGGCGCGAGCATCGGCAGCTCCAGCCGATCGCCGTCGCCGTGCACGGCGGGGAGTCTACTCGCGGGGTTTACCGGACTGTGGTCCATTTATCTGTTAGCATAGCGCCTATATGGACCGTAGTCCGCTACCCAGCGACAGCGCGAGTCCGCCCCCCCAACGCACAGGAGACCCCATGTCAGCCCCCACAGCAGAGACCCAGACGAAGCTTCCGAGCGGCACGTGGAAGCTCGACCCGACCCATTCCTCGGCGAGCTTCGCCGTCAAGCACATGGTCGTCGCGACGTTCCGCGGAAGCTTCGAGAACCTCGACGCGACGCTCACAGTCGGCGAGGACGGCGCCGGTGAGCTGCTCGGCGCCGTCGACGCGCGCTCGATCGTCGTCAAGGACGAGAACCTGCAGGCGCACCTCGGCTCGCCGGACTTCTTCGACACCGAGCGCTACCCCGAGCTGCGCTTCGCTTCGACCGCGATCCGCCGCGACGGCGAGCAGCTCGTGATCGACGGCGAGCTGACGATCAAGGACCACACGCACCCTGTCGAGGCGCGTGGCACGATCACCGACCCGCACGAGACGCTCGGCGGAGCCGTCAAGATCGGCGTCACGCTGGAGACCGTGATCGACCGCACGCAGTTCGGGCTGAACTGGAACGCGCCGCTGCCGAAGGGCGGCTTCGCGCTGGCCGACGACGTCAAGCTGACCATCGAGCTCGAGCTCGCGCAGGCCGACGGCGAGTAGGAGGAGCGATGCGCGTCCTCGGCATCGCCGGATCGCTGCGCCGCGACTCGCACAACCTGCGCCTGCTTCGGGCGGCGGCCGCGCTGCTGCCGCCCGAAGCCGAGCTCGTCGAGTTCACCGGCCTGAAGGCGATCCCGCCGTTCGACGAGGACGACGAGTCCGCGCCCGACGTGGCCGTGCAGCAGTGGCGCGCGGCGATCTCCGAAGCCGACGCGCTGCTGTTCGCGACGCCCGAGTACAACCACTCGATTCCGGGCGCCCTGAAGAACGCCGTCGACTGGGCCTCGCGGCCGTTCGCGACGGCCGCGCTGCGCAACAAGCCGGCCGCCGTGATCGGCGCGAGCACCGGGATGTTCGGAGCCGTCTGGGCGCAGGCCGAGCTGCGCAAGTCGCTCGCCGCGGCCGGCGCCCGCGTGATCGACCGCGAACTGCCGGTCGGCGGAGCGGACGACGCGTTCGCCGGCGACGGAGCGCTCGCCGAGCACGACCAGCAGCTCGCGCTCGGCGAGATCCTCGCCGAGCTGCTCGGCGACGCACGCGTGCACGCAGCCGCTTGATCGCGGGCGCTTGAGCGCCGCCGTCAGGCCCGCGAGAGCGTCTTCTGATCAGCGCTCGCCGTCTTCGACCTCGGCCGCGATTTCGGCGAGGCTCACGCCCAACGCCTCGGCGAGCCGTCTGACGGTCATCCAGCCCGGGCTGTTGACGCCGCGCTCGATCCGCGACAGCGCCGACGCCGTCATGCCGGCGTCGAACGCGAGTTGCTCCTGCGTGATCTCGCGATCCTCGCGCAGCTGTTTGAGCAGCTTCGCCAAGACGAGGTCCGGCCGGTCGTGCATCTAATAAACATCGCCAAGTCCTAGGGTCAAAGTCCATACTCTAAAGTCCTAGGACTTAACGCTGTATATTTCGTTCGCTGCACAAATCATCCCCACAGATGGTCGAGTGCATCTGCCGGCGGCCCCGAACGGAGGCCCTTGGGAGCTTGCCCCCCGGGGGCCTCCGCGGCGGGCCGTCGAGAACGCAGAGAAGAGCGCGGACACTCACCAATGCCTAGAGCCGCAGCCTGTGTAGTTCGATTCGCGCTACACTCCAAATCGGATGACTGCCGTCCCGCATCCGCTCTCACTCAGGCTCGGCCGTGACGGAACTGAAGCGCTCGAAGATCTCGCTCGCCGACGTGGCGTGAGTCGTGCGGAGGCCGCCCGCCAGGCAATCACCGAGGCGGCTGTGCGAGAGCGCCGCCGCACGGGTCTTGCGGCCGAGGCAAGGGCTCTCATGGAAGATGAGGGATACGTGAGCGAAGCGCATGATGTCGTCAGCCTGATGGAGGAGCTGCGTGGTCCGTGGTGATATCCACGCGATCACGCTCCCTCGCGGGCGCGGCCATGTCCAACAGGGCCGTCGCTACGCGGTGATCGTCCAGGCCGATGATCTCCTCGCGCTGTCGACCGTCGTCATATGCCCTACGTCGCGCTCGGCATTCCCGGCCAGCTTCCATCCGGAGATCACGCTGGACGGCCACGCAACGCAGGTTCTCTGCGAGATGATTGGCGCTGTTGACGCCCGCGCTCTCGGCAAGCGCGTCGGGCACCTGGCGCTTGATGAGCGGCGCTCTCTCGAGGAGGCGCTCCAGCTTGTGCTCGACCTTCCATGACCGATCAGCAGCGACGCTTCGCCTCCGCGGCGCCGGCCAAGGCGATCACTTGGTCTTACCCGCTCGGCGGCCCAGCTGCGCCCAAGTCCGCGGCCACTCCAGCTCCCGACGACATGCAGATAGCTCGGCCCTCGCGGGTCAGCCTCCACGCGTTCGCCTTCCCACGCGGCTGTCCCGCTCCTGTGTTCTCGACGAGCCCAAGACCTGCGAGGCGGCTCAAGAGCTTTGAGGTCTGGCCTTGATCGACGATCCCGGCGAGGTCCGCCACTTCGCAGTTGGCCGTCGGCTGACAGTGCGCCAACGCGTAACTGCTCAACGAGGCATATTCACTACGCTAGGTCCGTCATTCCCCCGGAGGGGTGGCAGAGCGGTTGAATGCGGCGCCCTCGAAAGGCGTTGTGCGTCTATCGGCGTACCGAGAGTTCGAATCTCTCCCCCTCCGTTCGCATCGACTGCTGGGCGCTACTGGCCTCGCCGTGAAGCGAAGAACGAGCTGAGCAGCTGCCCGCACTCCGGCGCGAGCAGCCCGGCGTCGAGCCGCGCGCGATGGTTCAGGCGCCGGCCGTCGCTCGCCTCCTCGCCGAGCACGTCGAGCACGCTGCCACACGCACCCGCCTTCGGATCGCTCGCGCCGTAGACGACGCGCGCGACGCGCGCGAGCACGATCGCGCCGGCGCACATCGCGCACGGCTCGAGCGTGACGTAGAGGACCGCGTCGAGCACGCGCCAGCTGCCGATCGCGCGCGCGGCTTCGCGCAGCGCGATGATCTCGGCGTGCGCAGTCGGATCTTGGCGTAGCTCGCGCTCGTTGTGCGCCGCGGCCAGCAGCTCATCGTCGCGCACGACGACGGCTCCGACCGGAACGTCATCGTGAGCGACCGCACGCTCGGCCTCGCGCAGCGCGATACGCATGAAGTAATCGTCGCGTGGGAAGAACAGCCCGCTCATCGGTCTCGCCGCGCCCTCTGCGACAGTGCGGTGCCGCCTGCGCGCCTTGGCCGCATCATCATTACCGAAGAACAGACGATGCCGAAACGGATGCCCCTGCCCACCCGCGTCGGCGCGCGCGCCGCGCGACTCACGCTCGCCTGCTGCGCGGCGCTGGCTTTCGCGCCCGTCGCCGTGGCGCATGCGACGCCCGCCGCGACGACGCCCGCGAGCGCGACGACGCCGGCGTACACACCGGGGTGCATTCTCGTCAAGTATCGCTCCGCCACGTCGCCGCGCGCACGCGCGGCCGCGGCGCGCGCGGCCGGCGGACTCGACCCGGTCGCGACGGCGCCGCACACGCGCCTGCTGCGGCTCGCGCCGGGCGTCAGCATGAGCGCCGCGCTGCGCGCGGTGCGCCGCCGCGCGGACGTCGCGTGGGCGGTGCCCGACTACCGCGCGCGCCTCAGCGGCGGGCTGATCCCGAACGATCGCGGCGACGGCGCGCAGGCCGGCGACTGGCAGCAGCTGCAGTGGAACTTCTCCGGGCCGTTCGGCGTCAACGCGCCGCAGGCTTGGGCCAACCTCGACGCCGACGGCGCGCCCGGCGGCAAGGGCGTGATCGTCGCGGTGCTCGACACCGGCGTCGCGTACGCCAACCACGGCCGCTTCGTGCGCTCGCCGGACTTCTCGCGCCACGGCTTCGTCGCCGGCTACGACTTCATCGCGCACGATCGCTTCCCCGAGGACCGCAACGGGCACGGCACGTTCGTCGCCGGCACGATCGCGGAGGCGACGAACAACCACTATGGCCTCACCGGTCTCGCGTTCGCCTCGCGGATCATGCCCGTGCGCGTACTCGACAGCCAGGGCGAAGGCGAAGCGTCGACGATCGCCGAAGGGGTGCGCTTCGCCGTCAACCACGGCGCGCAGGTGATCAACCTCAGCCTCGAGTTCTCCAGCAACGTGACCGCCTCGGACATCCCCGAGCTGATCGAAGCGCTGCACTACGCGCGCCGTCGCGGCGTGCTCGTCGTGGCGGCCGCCGGCAACGAGGGGCACACGGCGATCGCCTACCCGGCGCGCGCGCCCGACGTCGTCGCGGTCGGCGCGAGCACCGAACACGGCTGCCTCGCCGACTACTCCAACGACGGCTCCGGGCTGACGCTCGTCGCGCCCGGCGGCGGCGCCGACGCGAACCTACCGGGCGATCCCAACTGCCACCCCGAAGAGCCGGCCGGGCGCGATATCTACCAGGTCACGTTCACCGGCTCCTCGCCGCGACGCTTCGGCATGCCCTCCGGCTACGAAGGCACGTCGATGGCGGCGCCGCACGTCGCCGCGACCGCCGCGCTGATCATCGCCAGCGGCGTGCTCGGGCGCCACCCGACACCCGCGCAGATCGTCGCGCGGCTGCGCGCGACGGCGCGCAAGCTCGGCGGCGGAGGCGACGAAGCGCTGTACGGCGCCGGTCTCGTCGACGCCGCCGCGGCGACCGCGCCCGGCGGCCCGCGCGCGGTCCACGGCTGACGCCTGGCGAGCTGTGGCCGGACGCGCGCTAGGTCGTGCGGATGATCAGCACCGAGCAGGGCGCGTGGTGGGAGACCTTGTTCGGCACCGAGCCGAGCAGGAAGCGCTTGGCGCCGGTCATGCCCTTGTTGCCGACGATGATCAGGTCGGCCTCGCGCTCCTCGGCGACGTCGAGGATCGCGTCGGCCGGATCGCCCTGACGCGCGTAGAGCTCGACCGGCACGCCCGCGTCGCGTGCCAGCACAGCGGCGGCCTCGAGCGTCGAGTCGACGTCCTCGCGCGGGTTGATCGCCCACTGCAGATCCTCGGGCGCCTGGCGCCGTTCCTCGCTCAAGCGCTGCTGCGACACCGGCGCATAGGCGCTGACGAGCTCGAGCTTGGCGCCGACGGCGCCGGCCAGGTCGACCGCCTGGCGGACCGCCTGCGTCGCCGTGTCTGAGCCATCCGTCCCCACTACGATCGACTTGAACATCGACCCTCCTAGCCGGGTTGAGAGCAACGCAACGAGCGCGGATCATACCCGGGGCCGCCGGCGTCGTGGGCACGCTGCGCGTATCGTGCCGAGCCAGTGATCGACCTGCACTGCCACGTCCTCCCGGGCATCGACGACGGCCCAGCGACAATCGAGGGATCGATCGCGCTGGCACGCACGGCGCTCGCGCGCGGCACGCGCACGATCGTCGCGACGCCGCACGTCAGCTGGACTTACAGCAACGACTCGAGCACGGTCGCGCGCGCGGTGCAGCGCACCAACGCCGCGCTCGCCGATGCGCGGGTCGGGATCGAGGTCCTGCCGGGCGCCGAGATCGCGATCACGCGCGCCGTCGAGCTGGATGACGACGAGCTCGCCGCGCTATCGCTCGGCGGCGGTCGCTGGCTGCTGATCGAGTGCCCGTTCACGTCCGTCTCGATCGGGCTCGACGGGCTCGTCGTCGAGCTGCAGGAGCGAGGGCATCGCGTCGTGCTCGCGCATCCCGAGCGGTGCCCGGCGTTCCTGCGCGACCCCGGTCTGCTCGAGTCGCTCGTGCTGGGCGGCGCGCTGACGTCGATCACCGCCGGCTCGCTGGTCGGACAGTTCGGAAAGACGGCGCGGCGCTACTCGCTCGGCCTGCTCGAAGCCGAGCTCGTGCACAACGTCGCCTCCGACGCGCACGACGCCGAGCAGCGCCCGCCGGGGATCGCCGGCGAGCTCGCGCAGGCCGGCTACGGCGAGCTGACCGAGTGGCTGACCGCCGCCGTCCCGAGCGCCCTCGTGGCGGGCGCCGAGCAGATGCCGGCCCGTCCGGCCTCGCCCGCATCGGCGCGCGCCGCCGGCCGGCGGCCCTGGTGGCGACGCGCGCCGCTCAGGCGAGCTTCGTGATCGCCACGACCATCCCGATCAGCACGAACACGACGATCGCGACCTGCATCCAGATCCACGTCGGCGACATTGCCGCATCAGCGTACTTCGTGCAAACCGCCGCCGGCGCCCGAACCGAACCGTAAGCTGTTCGTGATGGACGGCAAACCGACGCGGGCGCTCGCAAGCGCACTGGCGCTCGCGCTGATCGCATTCGCGTGCGCGGCTCCTGCGGGCATCGCCGGACGCACCGCGCAGGCCGGCGCAGCTCCGAACGCCCTGGTTGGCGGCATCAACCTCTCGGGCGCCGCCAACCGGCCACTGCAGGCCGCCGATCAGGAGGTTCGCCAGGCCAAGGCGCTGGGCGCGCGGATCGTGCGGATCGAGGTGCCGTGGTCGGCGTTGGAAGGCGGCGGGCCCGGTCAGCTCGAAGTCAACGGGCTGGCGTACACCGATCGCGTCGTCAACGACGCCGCGGCCGACGGGATCGGCGTGATCATCCTCGTCGACAGCACCCCCTGCTGGGCCTCCTCCGCGCCGGAATCGGTGCGTGGAGGATGCGCTCCGAGCCACAGGCGCGCAGCGAGCTCGTGGCCGCCAAGCGACCCCGCGACCGCCGCGCGGTTCTTCGCATTCCTCGCCCAGCGCTACGGCAGTCGGCTGACCGCGCTCGAAGTCTGGAACGAGCCCGACCAGAGCAACGAACTGTATTTCGCCGGACCGGAAAAGGCCGTGCACTACGCGGCGCTGTTGCGCGCCGCGTACACGGCGATCAAGAGCGTCGCTCCGTCCGTGCAGGTCCTGGGAGGCTCGCTCGTCGGCTCCAACGGGGTCTTCCTGCGCGCGCTGTACGCAGCCGGTATCAAGGGCTACTACGACGGCCTCGCCGTGCACTTCTACACGCTGACGCTGGCCGCGCTGCGCCAGTTCCGCCAGGTCCAGCTCGCCAACGGCGACCCGAGCCGCCTGTGGCTCGACGAGTTCGGCTTTCCCACCTGCTGGCCGAAGCAGAGCGCCGAGCAGGAAATCCCGTGCGTGACCCGGTCGGTCCAGGCGGCCGACTTCACGAGCATCTTCCACTCGATCTCGCAGCAGCCGTACGTCGCCGCCGTGCTGCCGTTCAAGCTCGCGGACTCGACCAACGAGGACTTCGGCGTGCTGAGCGCGACCGGCGCGCGAAAGCCGTCGTTCGCCGCGCTGCGCGGCGTGTTCGCGTCGCCGTTCGGCAGCCCGCCGCCGGTCACGTTGAAGCTCAGGCGGCGCGGCCAGCGGGTGCTGGCGACCGGCTCGGGGCCGGTCGGCGACATCATGCAACTCGAAGCGCTCCGCGGCCAAACGCTGCGCTTTCGCGCGACGTTCACGCTCGAACGCTTCAACCGCTACACGCTGGCCCTGCCGCCGGTGATCGGGACGCATGGGCTGCACGTGCGCGTGTTCGGGCTCTGGAGCGGCCCCCGTAAGGCCGCGCAGAAGAGCCTCTGAGCGAGCGCGACGGCGCGTTCACTCGGCGCTGCGCAGCAGCGCGACGAACGTCAGCGCGAGGATCTTCAGATCTAGGCCGAGTGACCAGTTGGCGATGTAATAGTTGTCCCACTCGACGCGTTCGGCCAACGAGGTCTGCCCGCGCAGCCCATGCACCTGCGCCCAGCCGGTGATGCCCGACTTGACCCTGTGCCGGTCGTCGTAGCGGACGATGTCCTGGTTGAACAGCTCGACGAACTCGGGGCGCTCCGGGCGCGGGCCGATCAGGCTCATCTCGCCCTTCAAGACGTTCATCAGCTGCGGCAACTCGTCGAACGACGTGCGCCGCAGGAAGCGTCCGACGGCCGTGCGGCGGTCATCGCCCTCGACCCCGCCCGGCGCCTTGTCGCCGCCGAGCAGGTGCTCGAGCGGACCGGCCTCCTCGTCGCTCGGGTCGACATGACCCTCCTGCAGGCGCATCGAGCGGAACTTGTAGAGGTCGAACGCCTTGCCGTCGCGCCCGACGCGGCGCTGGCGGAACAGCACCGGCCCGCTCGAGCTGAGCCGGACGGCGAGCGCCGAGAGCAGGATGATCGGCGAGAGCAGCACGAGGAAGAACAGCGCGAGCACGCGGTCGAGACCGTGCTTGATCGCGAACTGGAGCCCGCGCGGATCGACCGTCGTGAACGACATCAGCGGCAGCCCGCCGACCGTGTCGTAGCCGACCCGGTTGTTGATCGTGTCGAACATCCGCGGCACGACCGACACCTCGATGCCGAGTTCCTGGCAGCGCTGGATCAAGCGGCTGACGCGCTCGTCGGCGACCGAGGAGAACGCGACGATCAGGTTGCGCACGCCGGTTCGCGCGACCGTCTCGTCGAGGTCCTCGACGGTGCCCAGCACCGGCAGGTCGCGGCCGCCGACCTCGGCGATCGAACGCGGGTCCTCGTCGAGGAAGCCGATCGGCGCGAGGCCGTACTCGGGGTGGCTCTCGAGCCGACGCGCGACCTGCGCGCCGACGACGCCGGCGCCCATGATCAGGACGGGCTTGCCGACGAGGCGGCGCGCCCGCGCCAAGCGCTGCGCCGAGGACAGCACGATCCTTCCGATCCCGACGCCAAGCAGCGCGAACAGCCACGTCCGGACGGTCGCCGACTGCGGCGGCGCCGTGCCGTTGACGAACAGCCCCAACACCGCCGCGGACATCGCGCCGATCGAGATCGCGCTGATCACCGGCACGACCCCATCGAGGACGAGCGCGCGCAGGCGCGTCCGATACAGCCCACGCAGATAGAACAGCAGCAGGACGAGCACAGGCAGCAGCATCAGCGGCGCGCGCGCGGTGCTCGGATACAGCGTTCGGTGCAGCCCCCCCTGCGCGACGATCACCGCGAGACAGACCAGCACGAAGTCGACGGTCGGTCGCAGCACCCGCCATCCGGCGCCCTCGAGCGCCCACTGCAGCGGGCCGCCGAAGGTCCCGCCGACGGCCGACTTCGGCGTCGGCGCCGAACGCGAGAGTTCCCCCTGCAGCGAGAGGGTGGTCGAGGTCTGCTGCGTGATCGGTGTCCGAGGCATGTTGATCGAGCCTTCGCTCTTAGCCGTGTAGTCGGATCGCGGTCGCTATCCCTTTAGCGCGCGCCGCGTCTGGAGCCCGTCGCGCCGAGCCGCCGGGTGAGCACCCCGAGAGATACGAGCATCCCCGCGCCGAGAATTATGTAAGCGAGGTCGGCGGCGGAGAGTCCGAGCGCGTCCCCCTGCCCCCCCGGAGGGATCCGTTCAGAGGCCGGATAGAGGCTCGCCGGCGTGGCTGAAGGGCGCCCGAGCGAGCGTGATTGCGCCGCCGCGCCGCCGCCGCGCGGCGACCCGCTCGCCGGCGCGGAGCCGGCGCTCGAGCCGCCCTGCGATCGCACCGCGCGCCCCGGCGACGCGCCCGATCGTTCGCGCCCGGCGACGATCGACGGTGATTCCGAGCTTTCGCTCACGCTCGAGCCAGCCGACGCTGCACCGCCGCCGCCGGAGGCGCCGCCGCCGGAGCGCCCGCCGCCCTGCCCGCCGACGACGGTCGAGCCGAGGATCGCCTGGTTGCCCTGGCCGGGCCCGCCGTAGCCGCTCAGCAGCGTGCTGCTCGCGGCGTAGGCGGAGGGCGCAGCCGTCAAGGCTGCGAGGACTCCTGCGATCGCGATGAAGTGGCGGTGCGCTCTCATGCTTCCTTGCCTTGGGTCTTCTGCCCGCTCGAGCAACGCTGCGAAACCCTTCCTGACTGCCTCCAGCCCCGCCGTAGGACACCGATCCTCCGCGATCGAGGCGGAGCCGGTCGGACACCGCGAAGACTGCACATACGGTACCTGACCCCATCCGGGGTGTCGAGCGAAAAAGTTCCAATCTGGTGAAATCGATGGCTTGCGTCATTCGAGTCGGCGAGCTTTGAGCAGGATCGAGCGGTTGAGCCCGTCGACGTCGACGCGGAAGCCTTCGCGCACGACCCGCAGCACGGCCTGCGTGAGTTCGTCATGAGGATTCAGGCGATGCGCGCGCTGCAGCAAGGTAAGCGCTTGCGCGCGCTCGCCGTGAGCGGAGGCGATCGCACCGCGCTCGAGCAGCGCATAGGAGTCCCGCGGCGTGCGCTGCAGCGCGCGTGAGAATTCGCGGTCGGCACGATCGAGATCGCCGAAGCGCAGCGCGATGCTCCCGGCGAGGAGGTACGGCTCGTCGCTGAGCGGGTTCAGGCCGGCGGCGCGGTCGAGGTCGGAGTACGCCTGCCGCGGCGCCGTCGGCCACACTTTGGCCGCATTCTGGACCTGCACCTGGCTGAGCCACGGCGTGATCAGCGAGAGCGCCCCGGCGAGCGCCAACGCGACCCCGGCGCCGAGCGCGAGCCGGCGCCACACGACGCGCCGCGGCGCGCTCGTCGGCGGCGCCTCGCGGCGTGGCGCGAGCGCGCAGGCGATCCCGAGCAGGGCGAACGCCGGGGCGCCGAGCCCCGCAAACTCCCAGAACCAGTCGAACGAGCCGTGCACGAACCAGTACGCGAAGCCGGCCAGCGCCGCCGCCGCCGCGATCGCGGCGAGCGGGTCGCGCCGACGCACGGTCGAGGAGAAGGCGGCGCGTCCGGCCGCGAGCAGCGCGCCGCCCAGGCCGATCACGGCGAGCAGCACGCCGATCACGCCCGTCTCTGCGAGCGCGCGGAGCTCGACGCTGTGCGGATAGTGAGGCGTCTCGGACTCGCGTCCGCGCGCGAGGTACTGCTCGGCGAAGTTGTCGACGCCGATCCCGACGATCGGATGCGCGAGGAATTCGTCGAGCGAGACGCGGTAGAAGTCGTAGCGACCGCTGCCGAGGCCGCCGACGAGCCGGTTGACGTTGGCGTTGTTCGCCGAGTAGCCGCCCTTGAACGTGTTCCACGCGTGTTCGGCCCGCGCGACCGGGTTGCGTGCGGCGATCAGGCCGCCGGCGACGACGGCGAGGAGCGCCGCGATCGCGAGCGTGCCAACGGCGCGATGCAGGCGCGCCGCGGTCGCCCGCGCGACCACGCCGCGTGACTCGATCGCGCCGCCGAGCGCGACGAGCGCCATGACGAGCGCCGCCGCGAGGAGCACCGCGAGCGTCGCCGTGTCCAGCGCGCCGTGCACGTCGCCGCCGTGCTTGAGGCGGTCACCGACGCGCAGCACGAACGGCGCGCTCGCGCCGATCCCGATCGCCACGGGCGCGACCACGAGGAAGATCCGCACGCGCCACGGCATCGCCGCGAACACGAGCACGAGCACGATCGCGGTCGTGTAGAGCGAGCCGCGGCTCTGGCTGAACAGCGCGAGATCGGCGAGCAGGACGGCGCCGCCCGCGAGCGCGCCGCGCAGCGCCCAGTGAAAGCGACCGCTGCTCGACAGCAGCAACGCGGGCCACAGGGCCATGCACCAGATGGCCGCGCACGCGTTTTCGTACGCAACGGGGTATCTCAGCCGCTGTTCGCCGAACAGCGACGCGGGATCGGCGGCGGCGTCGACATGCAGCAACACGAACGCGGCGAGCGCCGTCATCGCCAGCGCCCACGCTCCAAGCAGCAGCGCGGCGGACGCCCCGCGCTGCGGCCACAGCGCGAACAGCGCGAACACGAACAGGTACAGAAGCGTGCGATCGGCGCCTTCCCACGCGTCGCCCGGCACGTGCGCCCAGAGGATCGAGAGGAAGCTGAGCGCGGTGTACAGCGCGAGGCACGCGACCGCGACGCGCACCGCCGTCGGGACCTCGCGCCAACGCTGCGGCGCGCCGATCAGCGCGATCGCCAAGAGCGCGAGGACGATCAGGGCGCCGGGCGCCCAATGGGTGAGCGGATATCCGGCTTCGTCGCCGGCCCACACGACGAACAGCGCGAGCGCGCCGAGGCCGGGGATCGTGGCGGGGCTCTCGCGCAACGCGCCCAGCAGTTGGGCTCCTCGCCCCGTCTCGGCGGACATCTCCTGACACTATCGGCGGGATCGCACGGCAAGCTGAGGATCAAGCCGGCCCGCCTTTCGGCCGATCCGTACGCTTGAGCCAGATGTCCGCCTGCCGCTGGATGCCCTTCGCCGAGCTTCGCGATCGTCGCGCCGAGTGGCGCGCGCTCGTCTCCGCGAGCGAGTTCCCGAACGCGTTCGCCGACCCCGGATGGCTGCTCTCGTGGTGGGAGAGCTACGGCGCGCTGCAAGAGCCGTGGACGTTCGTGCTCGAGGATCACGACGGAGCGATGCGCGCGCTGGCTCTGCTCGCGCTCGACGGCTCGCGCCTCGGCCGCGAGCTCACCTTCGCCGGGGGAAGTTGGAACGGGATCGAGACGCTCCTCTGCGCGCCGGGATCAGAACGCGAGCTCGTCGGCGCGCTGCTCGACGCGCTGCACGAGCGCCGCCGCGAATGGGACCGCTGGCGGATCCAGCGGCTGCGCGCGGACTCGGTGCTCGCCTCCACGCTGCTCGCCGGTCGCGCGCGGTTGCGCGCGGCGGCGCACGGCGTGCGCCTGCAGCCGTATCTGGAGCTGCCGGCGGAGGTCGAGCGCTACGAAGCGCAGTTCGGCTCCAAGCAACGCAACACGCAACGGCGCAAGTGGCGCAAGCTCGGCGAGCTCGGCGCCAGCCCGCGGCTGCTCGCGGACCCGAGCGAGGCCGAGGCGGCGCTGCGCGAGCTGCTCGAGCTGCGCCGCCGGCGCGCGATCGAGCAGCGACAGCGCCACGCGCACATGGAAGCGCGCTTCGAGCGGTTCCTGCGAGACGCCGTGCGCGAGATGCTGCCGCGGCAGGCTCGCCTGTGGACGCTCGAGCTCGACGGAGCGACGCTCGCGAGCCGGTTGAATCTGCTGCAGGGCGCACGCGAGCACAGCTATCTGCTCGGACTTGGCGAGGCGCACGCCAACCTCAGCCCGGGCAACATGCTCGAGCTGCACGCGATTCGATCGGCGATCGAGCAGGGGCGCGGCGAGTTCGAGCTCGGGCCCGGCCGCGACGCGTACAAGTACCGCCTCGGCGGTCGTGACCGCGAGCTCGTGCGCCTCGTCGTATCGAGCAGGACGCCGCGCGGACGCGGCGTCGGCGCGATCGCCGCGAGCGACCTGCGCCTGCGCGAGACGCGCGCCGCGGATGTGCTGCGCCGTCGGCTCGGCATCGCGCCGGTGCGCGACGCGCGCGGGCGCGAGAGCGCACCGGCGAGCGCGACGGCGACGACGCCCGGTGCCTGAGCGGCGGCTGCGATGAGGACGCTGATGTACCACGACGTCGCCGGCCCGCACGAGCGCGAGTCGGTGGGCTTCCCGGGCCCGCTCGCGGCCCGCTACAAGCTCGAGCCAAGCCGTTTCGAGGAGCACCTCGACGCGATCGCCGCGACCGGCCTGGCGGTCGGCACGCTCGACGGCGGCGGATTGCCACCGGCGGTCGCGATCACCTTCGACGACGGCGGCGCCTCGGCGCCGCTCGCCGCCGAGCTGCTCGAGCGCCGCGGCTGGCGCGGGCAGTACTTCATCACCTCGGCGCGCATCGGCACACCGGGCTTCATGTCAGCAGCGCAGGTGGCGGACCTGCAACGGCGAGGTCACCTGATCGGCAGCCACTCGCGCACGCACCCGACCTACATCGGCCGCCTCTCGCGCGCCGAGCTCGACGCGGAGTGGTCGCGCAGCCGCGCCGAGCTGAGCGAGATCCTCGGCGAGCCGCCGCGCACGGCTTCGGTCCCGGGCGGATATCTGTCTCGAGCGGTGATCGCCGCCGCCGCGGCGGCCGGCTACGAGCTGCTGTTCACCTCCGAGCCGACGGCGCGCGTGCTCGAGTGCCCGTTGCCCGTGCGCGGGCGCTACACGATCTGGGCGAGCACGCCGGCGCACGTCGCCGCCGCATACGCGCGCGGGAGCCGGCTGGCGTGCGGCAGGCTGTGGCTCGAGTGGAACGCGAAGAAGCTCGCCAAGCGCGCTAGCCCGGCGGCCTATCAGGCGCTGCGCCGCGTGCGCGCCGCCGGCTCCTGAGCGAGCGGCGTCGTCGCGAGGTACTCCGCCAGCCGCGCCGACGCGCTCTCGAGCGTGCCCGCACGCGCGCGCTCCAGGCCGGCGTCGATCAGCGTCTCGCGCAGCGCCGGATCCTCGACGATCCGCTCCAACGCCGCCGCGGCGGCGGCGGCGTCGTCCGGCTCGACGAGCAACGCCGCGCCGTCGGCCGCCGCGGGCACGCCGCCGACGGCCGTCGCCACCGCGGGCAGACCCGAGGCGAACGCCTCGACGAGCACCTGCGGAAAGCCCTCGGTCCAGGAGACGTGCAGGAACGCGTGGCTCGTGCGGTACAGCTCGAGCAGGCCGCCGTCGATCGGGACGTAGCCGAGCAGCTCGACGCGATCGCCCAGCCCGAGCTGCCCGATGCGCGCCGCGAGCTGCTCGCGCAGGGGACCCTCGCCGCAGACGAGCAGGCGCCAGTCGCGCGTGCTCTCGCGAAGGCGCGCGAGCACGTCGGCGAGCAGCAGCGGGTTCTTCTCGACGTCGATCCGTCCGACCGTCAGCACGGTCAGCGCACCGGAGTAGTCGCGCGCGGCGACGGCCTGCGCGGCCGCCTCGAGATCGGCTTCGGCGACGAGCGAGACGGTCGTCGCGAAGACGCTGCGCGCGCCGCCCTCGCGGTACTTGCGCTCGAGCTCGGGGCCGACGACGACGACCGGATAGCGACGCGCGAGCAGCCGCCAAATCCCCTCGAGCAGGTCCGCGCTGAAATGCATCCAGCGCCGCCCGGGCCGTCTGCTGCGCACGTACAGCGGGAAGTCCTGGCGCACGCCGAGCACCAGCCGCCTGCCACGCAGCGCCGTCAGGATCGCGAGCAGCACCGAGTGTGGATACGGGCCGAGCACCCACACGGTGTCGACCTCGTCGAGCAGCCGCCAGAAGCGCGCGACCGACACGACGAGCGAGCGCAGCACCGCCAACGGGTCTCCAAGGCTCTCGTAATGAGGCAATCCGACGAGCTCGGTCTCCTCGTGCAGCGGATAGTGCGAGCGACCGGGCCGCGGATCGAACCGGCCGACGAGCACGAGGCGATCGACGTGCTCGCGCAGCGCCTCCAGGAACACGACGAACGCCCGCTGTCCATAGCGGCGTGTGCCGTCTGAGGTGTACTCGTAGTCGGTGTAGACCGCCAGCCGCACCTATGCGCCCTCGCGGCCCCGCAGCGAAGGCGCATAAACCTCGCCGGCGGCGAGGTGACGCGGCGCCCGCGCACTGCCGAGCAGCGTCGCGAACGCGGACAGCGGCGGCCCGAAGCGGGCCATCCCGACGAGTGTGCCGACGCCCCACGAGAAGTGCATCGTCGGGAGCACGGCGAGCAGCAGCGCGCCCTCGGCTCGCCGTCGCCGATCCGAGGCCGTGCTCGCGGCGGACGCCGCGACGGCGCACGCGTAGGCGAGCAGGCCTGCGCGCGCGGCCGAGCGCAGCGGACGCGGCGCGGTCGCCGCGGCGGCCGCGTCCAGCACGAGCGCGGGCGCGATCAGATGCGATCGGCGCATGCTCTGCGGATGGCGGCGAAACGTGCGCGCGCGGTAGACGCCGTAGCGGTAGTACTGGCGCGCAAGACCCTTCAGCGTGTCTCTCGGCACGTAGTGGCCCGCCATCTGCGGCAGGCAGATCAGCCGCGCTCCGCGCTGCAGGTAGCGGGCGGCCATCTCCGAGTCCTGGTTGACCGGCCATCGCTCGTCCCATCCGCCGGCGCGCAGCAGGCTCTCGCGCCGCCACACGCCGCCGAACACGCCGCTGTCGAGCTCGTGCTCGTCCTGGGCCGCCGCCTGGCCCTCGTCCCACTTGCGCGATCCACCGCGTCCGAGCCACGACGCCAGCGCGATCGCGACCGCGCGCGAGACCGGTCCGACGGGGCGCGGCACGGCGGGGCCGCTGACCCACTCGGTGCCGCCGCGGCGCAGTCGCTCGACGCCGGCGGCGAGGTAGCGCTCGTCGTAGAAGGTGTGCGCGTCCATCCGCGCCACGTGCTCGCCGCGCGCCTCTCGCAGGCAGACGTTGAGGCCGCTCGCCGTGCCGCGGCGCGGGTTGTCGAGCACGCGTATGCGCGGATCGTCGGCCGCCAGCTCGCGCAGGATCTCGCGCGTGCCGTCCTCGGAGCCGCCATCCGCGAACAGCAGCTCGACCGTCCCGTCGAAGCGCTGCGCCTGCATCGCGGCGACCGTCTCGCGGATGTGGCGCGCCTCGTTGAGCACGGGGATCAGAACGCTCACGTCGACACGATCGCCGCCCGGCGTCGATGAAGCCGGTTCGGATATCGGGAAGGCGCTCACCGCGGTTCATTATGCTGTCTGGCCGTCGGGTCCGACACGATGATCCTCTGCTACCACGCGCTGAGCCCCGACTGGAGCGCCGATTTGGCGACGACGCCGGAGCGGTTCGAGTCGCAGCTCGCGCTGCTGGCGAGACGCGGCTATGAGGGCATGCGGTTCACGGACGCCGTCCGGGCGCCGGCGCGCCGGCGGATCGTCGCGATCACGTTCGACGACGCCTACCGCTCGGTGCTGACGCTCGCGCGTCCGATCCTCGACCGATTCGGGTTTCCGGCGACCGTGTTCGTCCCGACGAACGGCGTCGAGTCGGGCGGCGCGCTGCGCTGGCCGGGCATCGATCAGTGGATCGGCGGCCCGCACGAGCACGAGCTGACGCCGATGTCGTGGGAGGAACTGCGATCGCTCGCGAGCGCCGGCTGGGAGATCGGCTCGCATACCGCGTCGCACCCCCATCTCACGCGGCTCGACGACGCGGCGCTCGCGGACGAGCTCGGCCGTTCGCGGGAGGTCTGCGAGGAGCGTCTGGCGCGTCCGTGCGGCTCGATCGCCTATCCGTACGGCGACGTCGACGACAGGGTAGTCGCGGCGACGGCGCGCGCCGGCTACGACGTCGCCGCCGCGCTCCCGCGAAGGTTGAACCCACGGGGGCCGCTGCGCACTCCGCGCATCGGCGTCTTCCAGATCGACGACGACCGCCGCTTCCGGATGAAGATCTCGCCCGCGATGCGTCGGCTGCGCAGCTCCCCCCTGTGGGACGCGCTCGATCGCCTCCGCGTGGTCGCCCCCCTCGCCTGATGGCGCGTCCGCGGTCGGCGCACGCGCGCGGCCGCGGGCCGGCGGATGCGCGGAGCCGCGGGCCGGCGGATGCCGGGCCCGCGCCCGTCGCCCGCGGGCTGAAACCGCCGTTGCACGGCTAATCGCGCGCGTCGCTTCGGCCGTTCTGTGCGAGGTGAGCCCCGCGCACGCCGTCCATCACGCGCCCGCCGCCGCGCGGGGCTCGGACGAACGTCCAGCCGGTGGAGCGATGTTCGCGACGGTGAGCGGAGCGTGTCGCGCCGTGTCGCCGGCGGATACGGCGATCTTCCGTTCTCGCCACCGCGACGCCCCGGTCGGCCCGCCCGCGCCGCCGACGCGCAGACGCCTCGTGTTGCCGGGTGAATCGCTACCTTTGTCTGGGCGGGTCGCCCCCGACGGCGCCCCGTCGTCCCTCTCCCATGCCACGCCCTAACGATCCCGCGCTGACACCCGACTGGCTGGCACCCCAGGGGCCGCGCGAGGGTCTCGGCCATTACGTCGAGGTGGTCCGCGACCGTCGGCGGCTGATCATCGCGTGCGTGGTGATCGTGACGATCGTCGCTGGCGTCTATGCGAAGCTGGCGACGCCGGAATACACCGCCGAATCGCATCTGCTGATCTCGCCGGTCAACAACGAAACGAGCCTGATCGGCCTCGGCTTGATCGAGAACTCGTCGAACCCGACCGCGGACGTGCTGACGGCGGCGAGCCTCGTGACGACCTCGGAAGTCGCGTCGCTGGCGGCGCTGCAGATCGGGAACACGACCGGAAGGGCGCTGCTCGGCAACGTCAGCGCCGTTCCAGTGGCGCAGAGCAACGTCGTGGCGGTCACGGCGACCGCCACGACCGCGGATCGCGCGCAGGCGATCGCCAACGCATTCGCCGTGGCGACCGTCCAGCAGCGGACGAACGCGCTGCACCATCGCCTCGCGACGATCGTCCCGACGCTGAAACGCCAAGTGGAAGCGCTGCCGCCAAGCCAGCAGACCGGACAGGGCTCGCTCGGCGAACGACTGTCCTCGCTCGAGACGCTGGCCGCCGGCCCCGATCCGACGGTCTCGGTCGAGTCGCTCGCGCAGCGCCCGACGGCGCCCTCGTGGCCGAACACCAAATTGAGCGTGATCGCCGGATTCCTGATCGGCCTCGTGATCGGCCTCGGCGCCGCGTTCGCGCTCGAGAGCCTCGACCCGCGGATCCGCCGCGAGGAGACGCTGCGACGGATCTTCCGCCTGCCGGTGCTGGCGCGGATCCCACGCGAACGCCGTCCGGGTCTGCGCCAGCTGCCGCTGGGGCCAGGCGAGATCTCTCCGGCCGCGCAGGAGAGCTACCGGATGCTGCGCGTCGCGATTCGATCGCGCGGCCGCACGGCGGGCACTCACTCGGTGATGATCACCGGGTCGACGCGCTCGGAGGGGAAGTCGACGGTGGCGATCAACCTCGCCGCGACGCTCGCGTTCTCCGGCGATCGCGTGATCCTCGTCGAGGCCGATCTGCGGCGGCCGTCGCTCGCCGGCGCGCTCGAGCTGATGGCCAAGCGCGGCAAACGTGGCACCGCCGGCGTGCTGATGGGCGAGATCTCGCTGCAGGACGCGCTGATGCCGGACCCGAGCCTCAGCGACAACCTCAGCGCGCTGCTCGTCGAGCAGTCGGCGCCGTACCTCAGCGACGGCCTGCTCGCGGCCAGCGACGATCTCGTCAGCCAGGCGCAGACGCTCGCCGATTACGTGATCTTCGATGCGCCTCCGGTCACCGAGGTCAGCGACGCGCTGCCGCTCACGCAACAGGTCGACGACGTGCTGATCGTCGCCCGCCTCGGCTACAGCCGCACCGACCAGCTGGTCAACCTCGGAGAAGTGCTCGCGCAGCAGAGCGTGCGACCGTCGGGGCTCGTGATCGTCAGCGACGATTTCAACCAGGGCAGCGGCTACTACGCGCCGACGCCGACGCGGCCGCAGGGTCTCGGCGCGCGGGTCCGCGACCAGGTCTCGACGATCGAGGAGCGTAGGGGCGCGCGCGAGCCCGCCCGACGCGTCTCGAGTTAGCGATCGTCCCGGTGCGCAGGATCGGCGTGATGAGCGCGACGCTGATCGCCGCGCTGGCGGTCATCGGCTGCGTGGGCGCCACCGCGTCCGCGCGAGGATGCAGCTACGTCGCAGCGTCGTCCGGGTCCGACGGCGCGCGCGGCACGGTCGCCCGTCCGTTCCGCTCGGTTCAGCGCCTGCTAAACCGGCTGCGTCCGGGTCAGACGGGCTGCGTGCGCGGCGGCACGTATCGCGAATCGGTCACGGTCGGGCGCGGCGGAACGAGCGGCACGCGGCGCGTGACGCTCGAAAGCTACCCAGGCGAACGGGCGACGCTGATCGGCCGCTTGTACGTGCGCGAGAGCGCCCCGTACGTGACGATCGCGCGCATCAACCTCAACGGGACGAACTCCTCGAGGTTGCCGTCGCCGAGCGTCTCGGGCCGCGACGACGCGTTCGTCGGCGACGACGTCACCGACGAACACACCGGCATCTGCTTCGTGCTCGGCTCGGGGACGTACGGCGCGGCGCTCGGCACGCTGATCGAGGGCAACCGGATCCACGACTGCGGGAGGCTGCCGCCGACGAACCTCGACCACGGCCTGTACGTCGCGGTCGCCGACGGCGTGCGGATCCTCGACAACGTGATCTTCAACAACGCCGACCGCGGCATCCAGCTCTATCCCGACGCGCAGGGGACGATCGTCGAGCACAACATCATCGACGCCAACGGCGAGGCGCTGGGCTTCGGCGGCGAAGACGGCTCCGCCTCGAGCAACTCGCTGGTCGCGTTCAACCTGATCACGAACTCGCGCACCGGGCCCGACGTGTACGGCAACTTCCCGCGGCCGTCGCCGCCGGGCGCCAACAACGTCGTGCGCGAAAACTGCGTGTTCGGCGGCGCGTACGGCACGTTCGGGCACGAATACGGCTTCCAGGCGGCGCACCTCGGCAACAAAGCGGTCGATCCGCATTATGCGAACCCGTCGGGCGGCGACTACAGCGTTCCGTCGAGCAACCCCTGCGCGGCGTTGCTCGCCGCGGGAACCCCCGTGCGGCCGTTCTGAGCCGGTAGCAGTCAGCGCGCCTGCGGCGCCGGCGCCCGCTGCAACCCGGCTTCCAGGTGCGTCGCGATCCGCTCGGCGACGTCGCTCCACTGACCTCCATGCAGGACGCTCGCGTGGGCGGCCGTGCCGATCCGCGCGCGCGCGCTCGCGTCGGAGAGCAGCTCGAGCAGCGCCGCCGCGAGCGGCTCGCGCTGGGCGACGGGGACGACGCGCCCGGTGACGCCGTCGTCGAGGATCTCGGGGATCGCGCAGCAGCGCGTGCCGATGCACGGGACGCCGTAGCCCATCGCCTCGCGGAAGACGTTCGGGCAGGGGTCGAAGATCGACGGCAGCACGAACAGCGAGGCGGCGCGATACAGCTCGTCCAGCGTCGCGCGATCGACGGCTCCGAGCCAGTCGACGCCCGGCGGAAGCCCGGCCGGCGCCGCGCCGACCGGGCCGGCGATCGTCAGCCGCGCGTCGGGCAGCAGCTCGAGCACGCTCCGCCACGCCTCGAGCAGGATCGGACCGCCCTTGCGCTCGAAGTCACGCCCGACGAACAGCGCGCGTCGCGCCGAGTAGTCCTTCTCGCCGATCGTCTCGAGCAGCTGGTTCGCTCCGGCCGCGACCGGCACGACCCGCTCCGGCGCATCCCCGTAGTCGTCGATGATCGAGCGTCGCGCGAACTCGCTGAAGGTGAAGACAGCCGCGGCGGCGTGGCACACCTCCGCCTCGTAGCGCATCCAGCGCTCCGCCTCGCGGTCGGTCAGCGGGCTCCACGCCGGGTAGTAACGCCGCGACAGCGCCATCGTGTTGTCCGTGTACAGCACGTACGGCGCGTCCGCGTACGGCGCGTCGGGCGCGCACAGCGTCTGCACCTGCACGATCACGTCGTAGGCGCCGTCGTGCCGACGAAGCGCACGCCGCACGGCCTCGCTTCGCGTCCTCGCGATCGACGGGTTGAAGCCTGCCCTGGCCGTCCAGCGCGCCCTGTCTGGGTGGAACGTCCGCGCGTAGTTGAGGTAGCGCTCCGCCGTCGAAAGCCGGGGTTGGATCACGTCGACGAGCTCGAGGCGCTGGGCGAGCGCGCCGAAGAACTTCGACCACTGTCCCTGCGGAACGGGCTCGCGCCAATCGCTCACGTCGGGCACCGAGACGCCGATCAACCGTAGGCCAGCCGCGGGCGGCATCGCGGCAACCTAACAGACGGTTCGCGGCCGACCGGCGGGCGATCGGGGCGCGTCGCGCGCCTAAGCCGCTCGCCGCGCCGCGGCCGCAGATCCGCCGCGGCGCGAGCGCGTCCGTCTGTGCGCGGCGTGCCTGCGCCTGTGCCGCGCGGAGCCCGCGCGCTTGGAGAAGCGCGAGCCGTGGCCACGGCCGAAGGCCGGACGATGGGTCGGCGGCTGGCTGCTCGGGCTACGCGGCGCGATCGGCTGCGGTCCCGTGGTGTGGCCGGCTCCTTCGAGCGGCGTAGCGCCGGCCGGTTCTTTTCCCGCCGCGGGCGGTTCGCCGCTCGACGCCGGTCCTTCGGCCCTCGGCACCGAGAGACCGGCCACGATCCCGGCGCACGCCGTGCCTGGCCGCGCCTGGTAGCCGCCTTCGCCGGCGAGTTCAGCGGCCGCCACGGTCACGTTCGCGCGGGCGGTGAAGCCGCCGTCGTACGTCGAGACGCCCCTGCTGGAGAGGCAGTTGCTCTGCAGGACGTTGCCGACGCCAACCGGGTTGCCCGACGGGTACCACGATTCGACGTCGTGGCGGATCGTCGAGTTCACGATCAGGTTGTGTTCGACGACGTTGCCGTTCGAGGCGACGCCGTAAGCGCCGCTGAAGTCGATGCCCTCGCCGTTGTCGGCGATCACGTTGCCGCTCACGACGCTGTTCTGAGCGCTCGGGTAGAACTGGATTCCGCGGTCCGCGTTGTGGTCGATCAGATTGCCGGTGATCCGCGTGTTGGTCGCGTCCTGGAGGTAGATGCCGTGGTCGAGGTTGGTCGACGGCATGATCCCGCAGTCGTGGATCCGGTTTCCGGTGAGAACCGTCGAGTCGGCCGAGCCCCACGTTTCGCTGCCGATGTCGAAGCAGATTCCGGTGTGTTCGTTGGTCACGTCGTCGGCTTCGAACGTCGCGTCGTTGGCGTCGACGCTCGGGCTCGGCAGTTGCTGGCCGGACTGGAAGTTCCCGTCCAGGCGCAGGTCGGCGATCGTGACGTAGTTCGAGCCGCTCGGGATGTAGAAGCGACCGGTGATCTGGGCTTGTTCGCCGGGGTAGCTGCGCAGCGTCAACGGCGCGCCGGCGCCGCCCCCGTGGCCGATCCGCAGGCCGCCGCCGTAGGAGCCGGCCCGCAGGCATCCGACCTGGCCCGGCGCGAGCGCGTTCGCGAGCGCCTGCGCCGTGCGCAGCGGAGCTTCCGCGGTCCCTGCGGCCGAATCCGATCCGCTCGGCGCGGCGACCTTGTCACATCTCGTCGGCGCCGATTCGGCGGCCGCTCGACCCGGAAGCGCGAGCGCGGCGCCGAGCGCCAGCGCCGCGACGCCGGCGGCGACGGCCGACCGCGGCGAGGCGCGGCGGGCGAACGGGCGCGATGCGGATGAAATTCGGGTTGCGCTGGTAAGCATCTCCGGCGAGGCCTCCGTACTGGTAGGGGTGCCTGAGTGCTTCCAATCGCCTGACCGTCAGCCGTCCATGACCGGCGCGGCGCTCGCCTCGGACGAACGTCCAGTGCGAGGGGCTGACGGCGGTCGGCGCTTGCCGGCCAGCCGTCGCCGTCGTGCGGGGATAGCCGCTACGGTTGTCGCGATGCGTCGTCCTCGGGCTCGCAGCTCTCACGTGTCGCGCCGCTCGGGGCCGGCGGCGAGCGCGCTTCACGAGCGACGCCGCTCGAGCGGGGCGTAGAGCGGCATGAACGCCCGCGTGCGCAGATTCGGGCTGCTCCCTTCCGCCGCCCTCGCGACGGCCGCCGTGCTCGGCGTGCTCGCCGCGATCCAGCCGTTGATCGGCCTGACGGTGGCCGCCGGGATCGTGCTCGCATACGTGATCTTCAACGACCTCGCCGTGGGCTTCGGCGTGCTCGCGTTCCTCAGCTTCCTCGCCACGCTGCCGACGTCGAGCGCGCTGAGCCCGGCCAAGGCGGTCGGCCTGCTGATCGCGATCGCGTGGATCGCCCGCTTCACGACTTCGGGGTCGGCGCAGCGCGACTTCTTCGCCAGGCACTCGATGCTGACGTGGGTGCTGATCTCGTTCTTCGCGTGGGCCGGGCTGACGCTCCTGTGGGCGCGCTCGCCGAGCGCCAGCTTCACGGCGCTGACGAGATACGCGCCGAACATCCTGCTGATCCCGATCGGCTACACGGCGGTCCGCTCGCGGCGCGATCTGAAGCTCGTGCTCGGCGCGATCGTGCTCGGCGCGATCGTCGCGGCCGGCTACGGCGTCGTGTCGCCGCCGAGCTCGACGGCGATCGAAGAAGGCTACCGTGCGAGCGGCACCGTCGGCGACCCGAATCAGCTCGCCGCGTACCTGCTGATCGGCCTGACGCTGGGCGCCGGGCTGCTGATCGGCCGGCGCAACGGGATCGGCGTCCGCACGCTCGCCGCGATCGGGATCCCGCTGTGCGTCGCGGGGATCTTCATGAGCCTGTCGCGCGGTGGGCTGATCGCGCTCGCGGCGACGCTGCTCGCGGCGACGGTGTTCGCCGGTCGCTGGCGGGTCCCGGCGATCGCCGCGCTCCTCGTCGTAGTCCTCGGCGGCCTGCTGTACTTCACCCAGATCGCGTCGCTGCCGGCCCGCGAAAGGGTGACGACGAGCAACGGCGGGAGCGGGCGCTCGGACATCTGGAAACTCGGGCTGCGGATGGTTCGAGCTCACCCCGTGACCGGCGTCGGCGTCGGCAACTTCCCGATCGTCTCGCCCGACTACGCGCTGCAGCCGGGGGTGCTCGCGCGGGCCGATCTGATCTTCTCGACGGCGCCGAAGATCACGCACAACACCTATCTGGAGATCATGTCGGAGACCGGCGTTACCGGCTTCCTGCTGTTCATGGCGATCCTCTGCGCGTGCCTCTGGTGCGCGCTGCGAGCCGCGCGAACGTGGGCGGCTCGTGGCGATCCGACGATGGAGGCGCTCGCGCGCGGCGTCTTCCTGGGGCTGATCGGGATGCTCGTCGCCGACTTCTTCATCTCCGAAATGTACGGAAAGCTGTTGTGGGTGATGCTCGCGATGGGGCCGGCCCTGTACGGCCTGGCCGAGTCCGAACGGCGGCGCTCGGACCTCGAGCCGCTAGGGCTCTGAGCGAGGCGCGAGCGGCGCCGCGAGCAGCAGCCGCGCGGCGTGCAGCAGGTCGCCGACGACGTCGTCGGCGAGCCGCGACGCGGCCGAGGGCTCACCGCCGTCGCTCGCCTCGATCAGGATGGTCCTGACGCCGACGCTGCGACCGGCTTCGATGTCGGTGAGCGAATCGCCGACGATCGCCGCGCGGCCGAAGTCGAGACCGGGCTGCTCCTCGCGCGCGCGCAGGAGCATGCCGGGCCGCGGCTTGCGGCAGTCGCACTCGTCCGCCGCGTGCACGCACGCGTAGATCGCGTCGAGCGAAGCGCCCTCGCGTGCGAGCAGCGCGGCGAGGCGCTCGTGGACCGCGTCGAGCTCGGCGGCGCTCATCCGACCCAGCGCGACCCCCCGCTGGTTGGTGACCACGCCGGTCCAGATCCCGGCCCGGTTGAGCACCCTCACGGCCTCGGCGGCGCCCGGCAGCAGCGCCAGGTCATCGGCTCGCTCGATGTACTCGCCGGCGGGCGGCTTGACGTTCAACGTGCCGTCGCGGTCGAGGAACACCCAGCCGAGCGCGCCGCGACGAGGGGAGTTGACGAGGGGCGTCGCCGGCACTGACGAAGCCTAGCCACACGACGCGGCCGGTCGGTGCAACGACCGTGCCACGCTAACGTTCCGCCTCCTTGCGAACGATGAGTGTTGCAGAGTGATCATCTCCAAGACCCCCCTGCGCGTCTCGTTCGTCGGCGGTGGCACGGATCTTCCGGACTTCTACGAAGAGCACGGCGGCGCCGTCGTCTCGACGGCGATCGACAAGTGGATCAACGTGATCGTCGCGCCGCGCTTCGAGGGAGACCTGCGGATCAGCTACTCGCGCACCGAGACGGTGCCGACCGCGAACGAAGTCGAGCACGAGCTCGTTCGCGAGGCGCTGCGGATGACGGGGCTGCCGCGCGGCCTCGACGTCGCGACGTTGGCGGACGTCCCGTCGCAGGGCACCGGCCTGGGCTCCTCGAGCGCCGTCACCGTCGGGCTGCTGAACGCGCTGTACGCCTACCAGGGCGTGTTTCGCTCGCCGGCCGCGCTCGCCGAAGAGGCGTGTCACATCGAGATCGACGTGCTGGGCAAGCCGATCGGGCGCCAGGATCAGTACGCGTCGGCGATCGGCGGCTTCAACTTCATCGAGTTCATGCCGCGAGGCGGCGGCGTCCGCGTCGAGCCGATCGTCTGTCCGCCGCGGACGCTCGAGCACCTTCACCGCTCGCTGATGCTGTTCTACACGGGCCGGCAGCGCGCCGCGTCGGACGTCTTGGGCGAACAGCGCCAGGCGATCGTCGAGGGTGGCGCGATCACGGCGCTGCAGGCGATGCGCGACCTCGCGCACGAGCTCCGCGCGACGCTCGGCGCCGGCGACGTCGACGCCGTCGGAATGCTGCTCGACCGCAACTGGGAGCTGAAGCGCTCGCTCGTCGCGGGCGTCAGCGACGGCGCCGTCGACGCCTGGTACGCGCGAGCGCGCGAGGCCGGCGCGAGCGGCGGCAAGCTGCTCGGCGCGGGAGCGGGCGGCTTCCTGCTCGTGATGGCCGCGCCCGAGCGTCAGGCGGACGTGCGCGCGGCGCTCTCGGACATGCGCGAGGTCCCGTTCCACTTCGCCGCGCGCGGCACCGAGATAACGCTGCTCGACAGAGGCGACCGACTGTCATGATTGAGGCACAGCAGATGGAGACGCACGTCGACGAGTACCTCGACCGCCTGCAGCTCGCGCTCGCGGCGCTCTCGCGAGAGAAGATGGACGCGCTCGGGGAGATGCTGTTTCGCGCCTACCGCAACAACAAGCAGGTGTTCGTGCTCGGCAACGGCGGCAGCTCCTCGACCGCGAGCCACATGGCCGCCGACTTGGCGAAGAACACGATCGGTCCGAACATGAAGCGCTTT
>DATHND010000079.1:0-16985 GCA_035486335.1 Solirubrobacteraceae bacterium | reverse complement strand
CTCGCCTACGCCAGCCGCGTCGTGATCGTCCCGGGCTACGGGATGGCCGTCGCGCAGGCCCAGCACGCCGTGCGCGAGCTGACCAAGGAGCTCGAGAAACGCGGCGTCGAGGTCAGCTACGCGATCCACCCGGTCGCCGGGCGGATGCCCGGGCACATGAACGTGCTGCTCGCCGAGGCCGACGTGCCCTATGACCAGCTGAAGGAGATGGACGAGGCCAACCCCGAGTTCCAGCGCACCGACGTCTCGCTCGTGATCGGCGCCAACGACGTGACGAACCCGGCCGCGAAGAACACGCCGTCCTCGCCGATCTACGGCATGCCGATCCTCGAAGTCAACGAGAGCCGCTCGGTGATCGTGATCAAGCGCTCGATGAACCCCGGCTTCGCGGGGATCGAAAACGAGCTGTACTACGAGCCCGAGACCTCGATGCTGTTCGGCGACGCGAAGTCGGCCGTCTCGGAGATCACCGCCGAGCTGGCCGAGCTGTAGCGCCCGCGCACCGCTCTGCGAGACTGCGCGCGTGATCGAGCGCAGCCAGGCGCTGAGCGCGCTGAGCGAGGAGGAGTTCGACGTGCTCGTCGTCGGCGGCGGCATCACCGGCGCTGGCGTCGCGCTCGACGCGGCGACGCGCGGCTACAGCGTCGCGCTGCTCGAGCGCGCCGACTACGCCGCGGGGACGTCGAGCCGCTCGAGCAAGCTCGTCCACGGCGGCCTGCGCTATCTGCAGAACTTCGATCTGGGGCTCGTTCGCGAGGCGCTGCTCGAGCGCCAGCTGATGGTCAAGCTCGCGCCGCATCTCGTGCGCCCGCTGCCGCTCGTCGTGCCGGCGTTCGACGGCGCGCGCCCCGACCGGCTCGTCGGCGTCGGCCTGAACTTGTACGACGTGATGTCGGTCGAGCGCGGCCGCCGCCGAGCGCGGCGGGGCAAGCGCGCGCGCACGCTCGGCGCCGAGCGTCGCACGGCAAAGCCGACCGCACAGGAGGGGGAGGAGGCGGGCGCCACGCCGGGCGCGAGCGGCGGCGAGTCGTGGAGCCCCGAGCGCCATCGCGTGATCTCCGGCGAGGAGGTGCTCGAGCTGCTGCCGGCGCTCAGCGGGCGCGAGCCGACGAGCGGCTACCTGTTCTACGACTGCCAGACCGACGACGTGCGGCTCGTGCTGACCGTGCTCGGCGAGGCCGAGCGCTTCGGCGCGGTCTGTGCGAACCGGGTCGACGTGACGGGGCTGCTCGAGCGAGACGGGCGCGCGAGCGGAGCGCACGCCGTCGACCGCGAGAGCGGCGAGCCGTTTCAGGTGCGCGCGGCGAACGTCGTCAACGCGACCGGCGTGTGGGCCGACGAGCTGCGCCCGAACGAGCTGCACGACGAGGCCGAGCTGCCGCGGATCAGGCCGAGCCGCGGAACGCACCTGACGCTGCGCCACGAGGACCTGCCGCTCGTCGGCGGCGCGATCGTCCCGGCCGGCTCGGGACGCTCGATCTTCGCGCTGCCGTGGCTCGGGCACACGCTGATCGGCACGACCGACAACGACTACGAAGGTTCGCTCGACCACGTCGAACCGTCCGACGATGACGTCGCCTACCTGCTCGACGCGGTCAACGAGTTCTTCGGCCGCTCGTTCGGGGCAGGCGACCTGACCGGCGCGTTCGCCGGCGTTCGCCCGCTGATCTCGACCGGCGACCCGAAGAAGTCGGTCGACATCTCGCGCAAGGCCGAGTTGTACGAGACCTCCTCGGGGATGATCACGATCACCGGCGGCAAGCTGACGACGTGGCGGCGGATGGCGAAGATGACCGTCGACCGGCTCGTCGAGCGCGAAGCGCGCGACGCGCCGTGCCGCACGCACGAGATCCCGCTCGGCCAGGCGATCGCGGTCGAGCAGCTGCCGCGCGTCGAGGGCGTGCCCGAGCGCTCCTACGAGCAGCTCGCCGCCCGCTACGGACACGCCGCGCACGAGGTGCTGGCGCTCGCCGGCGAACGCGGCGAGCTGGCGCAGCCGATCGTGCCCGGCTTGCCCGACCTGCTCGCCGAGGTCGCGCTCGCCGCGCGCCACGAGCAGGCCCGCAGCGTCGGCGACGCGCTGCTGCGGCGCACGCGCCTCGGCCTGCTCGCCGCGCGCGAGCTCGCCGGCTCGGTTGCACCGGCGCCGGTCGCGCGGGTCGCCGACGTGCTCGCCGGCGAGCTCGGATGGGACGCGGCGCGGACCGCAGCCGAGCTCGACGCCTTCGCCCGCGAAGCCCGCGCCGAGGGCCTCGTGCGCCTGTGACGGTCTCGTGCGCCCGATGAGCGCGCCGGACGGGGACGCCGGCGCCGCGCGAGCGCGAGCGCGGACGGTGGCTCCTCCGTATCGCCTGCGCGCGGGCGCACACGCGATCGAGCTCGGCGCGCGCCCGCTGCTGATGGGGATCGTCAACGCCTCGCCCGACTCGTTCAGCGACGACGGCAGCAGCGCGACGCTCGCTGCGCGCGTGCGGCTGGCGAACGAGCACTCCGCGGCCGGCGCCGCCGTCATCGACGTCGGAGGCGAGTCGGCGACGACGGGTCGCCCGCCGGTCGAGGCCGCGCTTGAGATCGAGCGCGTCGCGCCGCTGATCGAGCGCGTCGCGCCGTTTGCGATCGTCTCGGTCGACACGTACAAGCCGGCCGTCGCGCGCGCCGCGATCGCCGCCGGCGCGAGCATCGTCAACGACGTCAGCGGGCTGCGCGACCCCGAGCTGGCGGCCGTCTGCGCCGAAACCGGCGCGGCGCTCGTCGTGATGCACACGAGCGCGGCGCCGCGCGAGCGCCTGCAGGACCCCGACCTGTACGACGACGTCGTCGAGGACGTGCTCGCGTTCCTGCGCGAGCGCACGGCGCTGGCGCTCTCGGCAGGCGTGGCGCGCGAGCAGCTGCTCGTCGATCCCGGTCCCGATTTCACGAAGACGCCGGCGCAGACGATCCGCTTGCTCTCACAGCTCGAGCGACTGCACGAGCTCGGCCTGCCGCTGCTGCTGGCGATCTCGCGCAAGGACTTCGTCGGCGCCCTGACCGGTCGCCCGCCGCGCGAGCGCGCGGCCGGCACGCTCGCCGCGCTCGCCCACGGGCTCGACGCCGGCGCGCACGTCTTCCGCGTCCACGACGTCGCCGCCGCGGCCGACTTCATCGCGGTTCGCGCGGCGCTGTCGGGCGAGGCGCCGCCGAGCAGGGATCTGGCGCTCGCTGAGGAACTGCGACACGAGCGTCCCGGCGGCTGACGGTCTCGCCGCGCGCCCGGAGTCCGCCGAGGAGCCGCCCGCGCGAGACGCTACGCTTGAAAGGCAACGCACGGGTGCCCGCGGCTGGCCAACGCCACGGGACGCCAACCACCCATCCACAGAGGAGAGGAACCGATGACAGCAGTGCTCGACCGCGCCGAGCTCGAAGCGAGCCCGCTCGCCGATCTTCACGCGATCGCCGACCAGCTCGGCCTCGACGGTTTCAGGCGGCTGCGCAAGGCGGAGCTGATCGACCGGATCGTCGGCGAGGAGGACGCCGGGGCGAGCGCCGGCAAGGAGGACTCCTCCGGCGAGAAGAGCTCCTCGGAGGAGGAGCACGAGCGCGACGGCGCCGAGCGCCCGGCGCGCGGCCGGCGCCGCGGCGGCCGCGCACGACGTGGCGGCTCCGCCGCGCGATCCGACGAAGAGGCGAAGCCGGCTGCGCGTGGACGCCGCGGTCGAGGCGCAGCCGAGGAGGAGCGCGAGGACGAGCCCGAGAGCGATGGCGGCGAGACCGTCGAGGGGGTCGTCGAGGTGCTCGGCAACGGCTCGGCGTTCCTGCGGGTCGATCCGCCCGACCCGTCAGACGGCGACGTCTACGTGTCCGCCGCTCAGGTTCGCCGCTGCGAGCTGGTCTCGGGCGACCGCGTCGCCGGCCCAGCGCGCACGCCGCGGCGCTCCGAGCGCTACTCGTCGCTCGTGCGCGTCGAGCGGATCAACGGCGCGCCGGCCGACGCCGTCTCGGCGGGCACGCGCTACGAGGATCTGCCGGTCGACTACGCGAGCGAGCGTTTCGCGCTCGAATCGAAGGACCCGACGCTCGAGGCGATCGAGTGGCTGACGCCGTTCGGGCGCGGCTCGCGCGTGGTGATCGTCGGCCCGCCGCGCGCCGGCAAGAGCGAGACGTTGCGCGCGCTGCTTGGCGCCCTGTCCGGCCGTGAGGGGCTCGAGCTCTCGCTCGTGCTCGCCGGCGTGCGCCCGGAGGAGATCGCCCAGTGGCAGGCCGGTGAGCCGGCGCCGCTCGCGGCGCTGAGCTTCGCCGCGTCGCCCGACGCGCAGGCGCAGGCCGTCGAGCGCGCGCTCGACGCCGCCAAGCGGATCGCCTCGCGCGGAGGTGACGCGGTCATCCTGATCGACGGGCTCGACGGCCTCCCGCCGCACGCCGCGCGCAAGGCGCTCGCGGCGGCCCGCAAGCTGCGCGACGGCGGATCGCTGACGCTGATCGCGACCGCCACGCAAACGTTCGGCGGCGAGAGCACCGTGATCGCGCTCGACGTCGCGCTGACGTCGACCGGCCGTCAGCCAATCCTCGACCTCGCCCAGAGCGGCACGCTGCGCCCCGACCTGCTCGTCGGCGAGGACGGCGCCGCGGCGATCACGAAGGCCCACTCGGAAGCCCTCGACGCTTCGAGCTAGCCGGACGCCGATCAGGGCGGCGTTCTGATCAGCGGCGGTAGGCGACGCGGCCCCACGAGGGCTCGGGGGCGAGCTCGATCGGCTCGCCTCCGGCCGCCGTCAGCGGGTCGAGCGGCTGCACGTAGGAGAAGCCGCCGGTGTCCTCGTCGAACGACACGCTCAGCTCGCCCTCGTTGACGCGCTGGTCGAGCCAGGCGCCGCGGAACACGAGCCGGCGCAGCCAGTGCACGAGCGAGCGCTCGGCCGGCCCGACCAGCTCGGGCCAGCAGTCGTTGACGTGTTCGCCGAGCGCCGAGGCGGGGTCTGAGATCTCGCCGTTGACGGCGAGGTTGACGAGGTCTTCGAGCTCCTCCTCGCCGAGCCGGCCGCCGACGAAGCCGACCTTGATCGCCGCCTGCTCGCAGCGCTCGGCGAAGTCCTCCTCGTTGAAGGTGAAGCGCAGCTCGCCGTATTCGAGGACGAAGTCCTCCCCGGAGTCGTAGTTTCCTCGGCGCGAGCTGTCCATGACGAAAGGACCGGCGGCCTTGGGCCTCCGGTCGTCGGGATCATACGGCGGGTTCCTCCTCGGCTTGCTGCGATGCACGGGATTTTGCACTGGCGAATCGTTCGGCGCGCGCCGCGCGGGTCCGGCGGATCACCGCGTACGACCCCGGCGCCCGCTATACGCTGCGGTGCTCGTGACGATCTCGCGCCAATCCGCGGCGGGAAGGGGGGCCTAGGTGGCCCGTCTCACCGAGCACGGCCTGCGTCGCTCGGTCGGCGTGCCCGGCCTGTTCGCGACGGCGTACGGCAACGTCGGCTCTTCGATCTACTACGCGCTCGGGCTCGTCGCCGCGCACGCGCTCGGGTTGACGCCGCTCGTCTTCATGTTCGCCGGCGGGCTGTTCGTGCTGACGGCGAAGACGTACGCCGAGGGTGCGTCGATGTTCCCCGAAGCCGGCGGCTCTTCGTCGTTCGCGCGGCACGCCTTCAACGACGTCGTCTCGTTCTTCGCCGGCTGGGCGCTGAGCCTCGACTACATCATCACGATCGCGATCTCGGCGTTCTTCGTGCCGCATTACCTCGGCGCGTTCTTCCCGGCCCTGACGCACAACCCCGGCGACATCATCGGCGGCCTGATCACGATCGTGCTGCTCGCCGCCCTGAACATCCGCGGCCTCGGCGAGTCGGCCAAGCTCAACCTGTTCCTGGCGGTCGCCGACCTCTGCACGCAGGTGCTGCTCGTCTGCCTCGGCGTCGTGCTCGTGCTGAACCCGTCGTTGCTCGTCAACCAGGTGCACCTTGGGCTCGCGCCGAGTTGGACGCAGCTGATCTTCGCGCTGTCGGTCGCGATGGTCGCCTACACCGGCATCGAGACCGTCTCGAACATGGCCGAGGAGGCGAAGGACCCGGGCCACGACATCCCCAAGTCGGTCAACCTCGTGCTGCTCGCGGTGCTCGGCGTGTACGCCGGCATCTCCGTCGTCGCGCTTTCGGCGCTGCCGGTGATCCACCACGGCGTCGGGTTCAGCCACGCGCTGTCGGAAAGCTACAAGCACGCCGGCTACGCCACCGCGCTCGGCGGTCACTTCGAAAACGATCCCGTGCTCGGGATCATCACGCGCCTGGGGCTGCATGGCACGGTCCTGACGATCGCCAAAGACTACGTCGGCGTGCTCGCCGCGACGATCCTGTTCATCGCGACGAACGCCGGCTTGATCGGGATCTCGCGCCTGTCGTGGTCGCTGTCCGAGCATCGTCAGCTGCCGAGCCTGTTCTCCAGCCTGCACCCGAAGTTCCGCACGCCGTGGTTCACGATCGTGTTCTTCTCGATCCTCGCGGGGTTGTTGATCCTGCCGGGCGAAACGACGCTGCTCGGCAACCTTTACTCGTTCGGCGCGATGCTGTCGTTCACGACCGCGCACGTGTCGGTGATCGCCTTGCGGATCAAGCGAGGAGACCAGGAGCGCCCGTACCGAATGCCGTGGAACGTGCCGTTCCGCGGCAGCGTGATCCCGCTGACCGCCGTGCTCGGCGCGCTCGGCACGTTCGGCGCGTGGTGCGCGGTCGTCGCGCTGCACGGCGAGGCGCGCACGATCGGCATCCCGTGGATGGTCGTCGGGATGGCCGGCTACTTCCTCTATCGCAAGCGCCAGCGCCTCGACCCGAGGCGTTCGTACAAGATCGAGCGCGCGCAACGCCCACCGGACTTCGAGGCGTTCGACTACCGCACCGCGCTCGTTCCGATCTTCGGCGGCGACGTCAGCGCGAGCGCGCTGCGCAGCGCCGCCAAGCTGATCGGCGAAGAAGGCGTCGTCTACGCCGTGTTCGTGCTGCCGGTGCCCAACCAGCTGTCGCTCGACTCCGGCCTGGAGGCCGAGGAGGCGCACGGACGCTCGGTGCTCGAGAGCGCGCGGATTCAGGCCAGGCGCGCCGGGATCAAGATCCACACAGGCCTGATCCGCACGCGCAACCCCGGCGCGGCGCTCGTCGAGGAAGCGCAGCGCGTCGACGCCGACGTGATCTACTGGTCGACGATCCACGCGCCCACCGGCGAGCAGCGGATCGGCCCGACCGCCGCCTACCTGCTCGGCAAGCGCCCCTGTCGCGTGATCATCGAGACCGAGAACCGCGCTGCGCGCGCCCGCGAGGCGAGCGCCGCGGACGCCGCGCTCGCGCCGACCTAATCGCGACCGAGCGCCGAGGAGAGGGCCTGCTCGAGCTGCGGATGCTCGAACTCGTACCCGAGCACGAGCGGCTTCGCCGGCATCACGCGCGCGCCGCCGGTGACGATCTCGGCCATCTCGCCGTACAGCAGCCGCAGCGCCGCGCCCGGCACGGGCAGCAGCGCCGGTCGGTGCAGGGCGCGCCCGAGCGTCCGCGAGAAGTCGCCGTTGCTGATCGGGTCGGGCGCCGTCGCGTTGACCGGCCCGCTCCAGCGCTCGTCCTCGAGCGCCGCCACGTACATCCCGATCACGTCGGCGCGGTGGATCCAGGAGACGAACTGTCGCCCGCCGGCGACCGGGCCGCCGACGCCGAGGCGGAACGGCGGCAGCATCTTCGCGAGCGCGCCGCCGTCCTTGTGCAGGACGACGCCCGTCCGCACGAGCACGACGCGTGCGCCCAGCTCGGTCGCCTTCGCCGCCTCGACCTCCCACTGAACGCACACCTGCGCGAGGAAATCCGCTCCCGGCGGCGCATCCTCGTCGAGCGGCTCCTCACCGTGCGCGCCGTAGTAGCCGATCGCCGAGGAGCTGACCAGCGTGCGCGGTCGTCGCTGCGTCCGCGCGAGACCCGCCAGGAGGTTGCGCGTGCCCGTCACGCGACTCTCGCGGATCGACCGCTTGGCGTCGGCGCTCCAGCGCTGGGCGACGTTCTCGCCCGCCAGATGCGCGATCGCGTCGCGACCCTCCAGCGCCTCCGCCGGCGCCGGCTCGGCCATCAGCTTCCAATCGAACGCCTCGACCTGCTGCAGGCCGGCCTCGCGCAGCCGCTTGCGCGCTCGCTCGGCGTCGCGTGAGAGGACCGTCACCTCCGCGCCGCGTCGCTGCAGCGCCTCGATCAGCGCGACGCCGATCAACCCGGTCGCCCCCGTCACCGTCACCCGCTGAGCCATCGACCCACCCGCTCAGCGGCGTCCGTCGGCCTGCGCCGTCGACGCCGTCATCGTGTCGCCCGGCGCGAAGCCGACCTCGAGGCCCGCGCGCGCCGTGCCCGCCGCGCGCGCCTCGTCGGCGACCGCCGCCGCAACGGCCGGCGCGACCTCGCGGTTGAAGACCGACGGGATGATGTAGTCCTCGCGCAGTTCGTCCTCGGCGACCGTCGCGGCGATCGCGTGCGCCGCCGCCATCTTCATCGCCTCGGTGATCGCCGGCGCGCGCACGTCGAGCGCGCCGCGGAACACGCCGGGGAAGCACAGCACGTTGTTGATCTGATTCGGGTAGTCCGAGCGACCCGTCGCGACGATCCGCGCATACTTCGCCGCCTCCTCCGGCGAGACCTCTGGGTTCGGGTTGGCCATCGCGAAGACCATCGCGTCCGCGGCCATCCGAGCGAGCGCCTCGGGCGGCATCGCGCGCGCCCCCGACAGGCCGATCAGCAGGTCCTCGCCGTCGATCACCTCGTCCGGTGAACCCGCGCGGCAGTCGGGGTTGGTCGACTCCGCGAACCACCGCTTCGTCGCGTTCATCGAGCCGTCGAGGTAGTCCGCGCGCTGGACGTGCAGCGCGCCCTTTGAGTCGACGCCGACGATCTGTCGCACGCCGCCCGCGAGCAGCATCTTCGTCACCGCGATCCCCGCCGCGCCGAGCCCGATGATCAGCACGCGCAGCTCCTCGATCCGCTTGCCCGTCAGCTTGACGGCGTTGAGCAGCGCCGCCATCACGACGACCGCCGTGCCGTGCTGGTCGTCGTGGAACACCGGGATCTCCAGCTCCGCCTTCAGGCGCTCCTCGATCTCGAAGCAGCGCGGCGCCGAGATGTCCTCGAGGTTGATCCCGCCGAACGCCGGCGCGATCAGCTTGACCGCGCGCACGATCTCCTGCGGGTCGGTCGTGTCGAGGCAGATCGGGAACGCGTCGACGTCGGCGAACTCCTTGAACAGGCAGCACTTGCCCTCCATCACCGGCATCGCGGCGAGCGGGCCGATGTCGCCGAGCCCGAGCACCGCCGTGCCGTCGGAGACGACGGCGACCGTGTTGCGCTTGATCGTGTACTGAAACGCGCGGTCCGCGTCGTCGGCGATCGACAGGCTGACGCGCGCGACGCCGGGCGTGTAGGTCATCGAGAGGTCGTCGCGCGTCTTCAGCGGGTGCTTGTTGTGCTGCTCGATCTTGCCGCCGACGTGCAGCAGGAACGTTCTGTCTGTGGTGTCGATCAGCTCGACGCCGGCGACCGCCTCGATCGCGGCGAGGATCCGGGCCCAGTGGTCCTTGTCGGACGCGTCGACGACGACGTCGCGCACGCTGTGCTCGCCGTCGACCTCGACTAGGTCGACGGCGTCGACGACCGCGCCCGCCTCCGCGATCGCACCGGTCAGCGCGCTCAGCGTCGCGTGCGCGTCGTCGATCTTGACGCGGATCGTGAGCCTGAACTGTGCACTCGGTGTGGCGCTTGCTGACAACGTGCTCCCTGGTAGCCGGCGGCAGCGCATGTTAGGGCTCAGGCGATCCTCGCCGCGTGACGACCCGCGCGTGCGGCGTCGCGAACGGCCAAGCGGGCGAGAACGCCTTCGCGTTCGCTCCGTGCGCCTGCGCGTCCTCGTAGAGTGACCGGTCGATGGCCGGCACGAGCACACGCGCGAAGCAGCCCGCCGCCGAGCAGGCGCGCGAGCGGCGGCGTCTGTTCCTGATCGACGGCCCGAGCCTCGTCTATCGCGCTTTCTTCGCGCTGCCCGAGTCGATCGCCACGTCGACCGGCGTGCCGACCAACGCGATCTTCGGGTTCGCCTCGATGCTCGTCAAGATCGTCACCGAGTACGGCGTGCAGCCGACCGTCGTCGCGTGGGACGCCGGCAGCTCCGGACGCACCGAGGTCTACTCGGAGTACAAGGCGCAGCGGCGTTCGCGCCCGGACCTGCTGAAGCAGCAGTGGCCGGCGATGGAACCGCTCGTCGAGGCGTTCGGCTACTCGAACGTGAAAGTCGAGGGCTACGAGGCCGATGACGTGATCGCCTCGCTCGCCCAGCGCGCGCTGCTCGCCGATCCGCCGGTGCCGGTGATGATCGTGACGGGCGACCGCGACGTCTTCCAGCTGATCGACGAGCAGGGTCTCGTCAAGGTGATGGCGACGGCGCGCGGGATCACCGAGACGAAGATCTACGACCGCCAGGCCGTGATCGACCGTTACGGGCTGCCGCCCGAGTCGATCCCTGACTTCTACGGGCTGAAGGGCGACACCTCCGACAACATCCCCGGCGTTCCCGGGATCGGCGACAAGACGGCCAGCGAGCTGCTGCAGAGCTACGGCACGCTCGAGGACGTGCTCGCGAACGTCGAGCGGATCAAAGGCGCCAAACGCAAAGAGAACCTGCTCGCGCACGCCGAGGACGCGCGCGTCTCCAAGCTCCTTGCGACCGTGCAGCGCGACGTCGCCGTCGACTTCGACGTCGCCGCCGAGCAGCTGCGCGAGCCCGATCGCTCGCGCGTGCGCGAGGTGTTCCGCGAGTACGAGCTGCGCGACCCGCTGCGGCGGCTCGAGGAGGCGCTCGGCGACCCCGAGCTCGCGGCGCCGACGCCCGTCGCCGAGGTGAAGCTGAGCGGTCGGCTCCGCGCCGGCTCGCCCGACGCGATCGAGCGGTTGGGCGCGGCCGACGACGAGCTCGCGCTCGTCGTCCGCGAGGCCGAGACGCCCGAGGGCGAGCTGTTCGCCGAAGGGCCGCCGTGGCGCTTCGCCGCCGCCGTTGCGAAGGGCAAGGGGGCGGAGGTGCTGAGCGGGGACTGCGAGGGACCCGAGCAGGTAGTCCGCGCCGCCGCCGTGCGCGCCGTGATCGCGCACGACGCCAAGTCGCTGCGGCTCGTGCCGCCGGGCCTCGCGCACGATACGCTGCTCGGCGCCTTCCTGCTCGAGCCCGCGCGGCGGCGCTTCCCGTTCGCCGAGCTGTGCGAAGAGCGCGGCTTGGCGAGCGATCTCGAGGACCCGCTCGCCGCCGACGCGGTGCTGTTGCGCGCGCTCGCCGACTGGCAGCGGGCGCAGATCGCCGAGCGCGCTCTGGAGCGTGTGATGCACGAGATCGAGCTGCCGCTCGTCGCCGTCCTGCGCGAGATGGAGCTGCTCGGCGTGCGGCTCAACCTCGAGCGCCTCGCCGAGATCACCGCGCGCGTGCGCGAGGAGCTGATCGCGCTCGAAGAGGAGATCTTCCTGCTCGCCGAAGAGGAGTTCACGATCGGCTCGCCGCAGCAGCTCGGGCAGATCCTGTTCGAGAAGCTCGGGCTTTCGCGCAAGCGTCGCGGCAAGACCGGCTTCTCGACCGATGCGCGCGTGCTGCAGGCGATTCGCGCCGAGCACGAGATCGTGCCGAAGATCGAGCGCTGGCGCGAGCTCTCGACGCTCGCGAAGACGTATCTCGACGTGCTGCCGCACGAGGTCGACGAGCGTTCGCGGATCCACACGACGTTCCTGCAGGCCGGCGCGCAGACCGGGCGGCTCGCGAGCACCAACCCGAACATGATGAACGTCCCGATCCGCACGCCGCTCGGGCGCGAGATCCGCGGCTGCTTCGAGGCCGAGGAGGGCGGCTTGCTGATCGCGGCCGACTACTCGCAGATCGAGCTGCGCGTGCTCGCGCACGTCGCCGACGAGCCCGTGCTGAAGGCGATCTTCGAGCGCGGCGAAGACGTGCACACGGCGACCGCCTCGCAGGTCTTTGCGGTCGCGCCCGAGGAGATCGACCCGGGCATGCGCTCGAAGTCGAAGATGATCAACTACGGGATCGTCTACGGCCTCTCGGACTTCGGCCTCGCCGACCGCCTGAACATCCCGCGCGAGGAGGCGAAGGAGTTCATCGACGCCTACCTCGAGCGCTTCCCGCGCGTCGCCGCGTTCATCGCCGAGACGATCGAGCGCGCGAAGGAGCAGGGCTACGTGACGACGCTATGGGGACGCCGCCGCCAGATCCCGGAGCTGCAGGCGCGCAACTACCAGGTGCGCACGCTCGGCGAGCGGCTCGCCGTCAACACGGTGATCCAGGGCACCGCGGCCGACATCATCAAGCTCGCGATGGTCCGCTGTCACGCCGCGCTCGCCGAGTCCGAGCTGCAGGCGCGCCTGCTGCTGACGATCCACGACGAGCTGCTGTTCGAAGCGCCGCCGGAGGAGGTCGAGCAGGCGCGCGCGCTGATCGAGCGCGAGATGTGCGGCGTCTGGGACCGCGAGCCGCCGCTCGCCGTCGACGCCGGCGTCGGTTCCACCTGGCTCGACGCGAAGTAGCGCCCCGGGCCAAGCGGGCCGACGCGCGGCGGCGGCGCGGGCGCAGCGGCGACTCAGCCGAGCGCCGTGCGAAAGCCCTCGCGCCAGCTCGCGTGGCGCGGGCTCCAGCCGAGCTTCGCCTTCGCGCGCTCGTTGGACGCGCCCTGCGCGCGCATCATCGTCAGCAGCCCGTACTCACCCGCGAGCGGGCGCGCGAGCCACGCGGGGACGCGCAGCGGCGGCTTCGCGCCGAGCGCGTCGGCGAGCGCCGCGATCCACTCGCGCGCCGGCGCCGGCTCGTCGTCGACGACGTTGTAGACGCCTGGCTCGCCCGCTTTGAGCGCGGCGAGCGTCGCGCGCGCGGCATCCTCGATCTGGATGAATGACCACACGCCGGCGCCGCCGCCGACGATCGGCAGCCGCCGCCGGGCGACTTCGCGGCCGAGGTAGCCGTCGCGCGAGATCGCCGTGCCGGGACCGTAGAAGTAGCCGTAGCGGAGCGCGAGCCCGTTGGCGGCGAGCGTCTCGCGCTCGAGCTCGACGATCGCCGCGGCCGAGCGCCTGTACTGTTTCGGCGGGTCGTCCATCAGCGGGTCGTCCTCCTCGTGGACGCGACCGGGCGGGCCGGGCGCGTACGCGAACGCGACGCTCTGCGCGACGAAGCGCGCGACGCCGGCGTCGCGCGCGGCGGCGAGCAGGTTGTGCGTGCCCTCAGTGCGCAGGCGGTCGGTCAGCGCGAAGTCGCGCACGATCTTGCGCGCGTCAAGGCGCCACGGGATCGCCGTCAGCTGGTGCACGAGCGCGTCGGGCCGCGCCGCGAGCACCGCCTCGCGCGTCGCCTGCGCGTCGAGCGCGTCGGCGACCGTCGCCTCGGCGCCGGCCGCGCGCAGCCGCTGCGCGTTCGCGGGCGAGCGCGTCATTCCGGTCACCTCGTGTCCCGCCGCGATCAGCATCGGCACGAGCGGGCGGCCGATCGCGCCGGTCGCGCCGGCGAGGAAGACCCTCACCGTTCGCCGGCCGTGCTCGCGGCGGCGGCGACCGAGCCGTCGACGCGCGCGGGCGCCGTCCCGGCGGGGGGCGCCGGATCGGTCGCGGGCGGCATCTCGGGCACGACGCAGACCATCCCGTCGCTGAAGCCGGCCGCGCCGATGCCGAGCGCGAGGTTGAAGCGCCCGCGCATGTTCTCGACGGCGATCACGTTCGTCAGCTCGACGAGCTGCGCGTCGTCGAAGTGCTCGCGCAGCCGCGCGAACAGCTCGTCGGAGACGCTGACTGGCGTGCTGCTGACGCCGACGGCGTAGTCGAGCACGAGCCGCTCGCGCTCGTCGAAGCGCTCGCTCTCGCGATAGTGGGGCAGCGCGAGCATCTCGTCGTCGCTGATCCCCGCGCGACGCGCGATCGGCGAGGCGATGTCGATGCACCACTCGCAATGCGTCAACGCCGCCGCCTTCAGCTCGGCGAGCACCTTCAGTCGCTCCTCGACACGGCGCGCGCGGGCGACGGTCAGCTCGAAGATCCCGTATCCGAGCAGCAGGCCGGGCGTGTTCGCGAACGCCGTCGCCGGCTCGATCATCTCGATGCTCGTCGCGCGGTCGGTCAACTTGCTCGTTTCGCGACAGCCGAGCCACAGCAGCAAGCGCGTGAACGCTCCGGCCTTCGCGCCCGATACGCCTTCGATCCTCATCGCTGCACCTCCAGTGGTCGAGCCGACTCGCGCGCCAGCCAGACGAGCGCCACCGTCGCGATCGCGAGCGAGGCGAAGTTGGCCGGACCGAGCCAGCGGGTGTGCGCCGCGCCGATGTCGGCGAGGTGGTTGAGCGTGTGCAGGCCGTACTGCAGCGCCAGCAGGCACAGCACTGGCGTTCGCCACGACGCGCGGCGATACGCGATCAGGCCGCCGACGCCGAGCGCGGCGTAGAACGTCGCGAGGTCGCGCATGTAGTGGTCGTTCTGCGCGCCGTACGGTCCGACGTCTTCGAAGAACGCGTGCGGCGCGAACGCGAGCATCGCGGCGATCGCGAGGTTGACGAGCGCGAACGCGACGAGGCCGGCGGCGACCGTCGAGCCGCGGCCTGCGAGGGCCTCGCGAGACGCGCCCGTTGCGTCGGTCGCGCTCGCGGGCGTCGTGTTGCTGGCCGTTGACACGAGCGCTACGTTACTCGCACGGTGGTTCCCGAACAGTGACCAATCTCGCGACAGAAGAGGGAACCAGTTATGGCCCCGAGCTGCTCGTGCGCCTGCGCGGCGGGCGCCGTCGCGCACAGCTCGAGGACCGCCTACGCGAGCTCGTCCGCGACGGCACGCTCGGTGCCGGCAGCCGGATGCCGTCGTCGCGTGCGCTCGCCGGCGACCTCGGCGTCTCGCGACGGCTCGTCGTCGACGCCTACGCGCAGTTGCTGGCCGAGGGGTATCTCCTCGCGCGCCAGGGCGCCGGCACGTTCGTCGCTGCCGCCGGCGCGCTCGAGCGCGAGACGCCCGCGCCGCAGGCGACGAGCGCGTTGCAGTTCGACTTCTTTCCGGGCGCGCCCGACCTCGCGTCGTTTCCGCGCGCGCTGTGGCTGCGCGCTACACGCGAGGTGCTGCGGGCGGCGCCAGACAGCTCCTTCGCCTACCCCGACGCGCGCGGCGCACCGGCGCTGCGAGCCGCGCTCGCCGCTTACCTGCGCCGCGTCCGCGGCGTCGTCGTCGAGCCTGACGCGATCGTCGTCTGCTCGGGTGCGACGCAGGGGCTCGCGCTGCTCGGCCGCGCGCTGTTGCGTCTCGACATGCGCTCGATCGACGTCGAGGACCCGGGCCTGCCGCCGCACCGCGGCGTGCTCGCCTATGCCGGGCTCGACGTGCACGGCGTGCCCGTCGACGAGGAGGGGATCGACGTCGAAGCGCTGAGCGCGCCCGTCGCGCTGACGACGCCGGCGCACCAGTGCCCGACCGGCGTCGTGCTCTCGCCCCGGCGCCGCGGCGAGCTCGTGCGCTGGGCACGCGCGGGCGGCATCGTGATCGAGGACGATTACGACGCCGAGTTCCGCTACGACCGCGCGCCGCTCGGCGCGCTGCAGGGTCTCGCGCCCGCAAGCGTCGTCTACCTCGGCACCGTCTCGAAGACGCTTGCGCCGGGCCTGCGGCTCGGCTGGCTCGTGCTCCCGCCGACGCTGCTCGACGCCGTCGTCGAGGCGAAGGCGCTCGACGATCTCGGCTGCTCGGCGCTCGAGCAGCTCGTGCTCGCGCGGCTGCTCGAGACGTCCGCCTACGATCGCCATCTGCGCCGCGCGCGCCGGCGCAACCGGGCCCGCCGCGACGCGCTGCTCGCGGCCGTCGCGCGCGAGCTGCCGGGCGCGCGCGTCAGCGGTGTCTCGGCCGGGCTGCACGCGCTCGTGCACCTGCCGCGCGCCGTCGAGCTGCAGGCGCTGCTACCGGCCGCCGCCGAGCGCTCGCTCGGCGTCTATCCGCGGGAGTTGCACCGGATCGAGCCGCGCGCGCACGACGACGCGCTCGTGATGGGCTATGCCAACCTGTCGGAGCCGGCGATCGCCGAGGGCGTGCGCAGGCTGGCGGAGGTGATCGGAGGGTTGTGAGCGAGAACGGAGCCGCAAGCACTGGAGCGCGGCCGCATGCGCGCCCGGTCCCCGGCCGGCGGCTGCCGGCTGCGCTGCCGTCGGCGCGTCTGGCCGCGCGCACGGCGTCGCGCGGCGCGCGTGAAGTCGTCGAGCGGCCGCGGGCGGGGACGATCGAGGAGATCGCGCGGCACAAGCGCGCGCTGGTCGTCACGTTCAAGCGCGACGGGACGCCCGTGCCGACTCCGGTGTGGGCTGCTGTCGCCGACGGGCGCGCGTACGTGCGCAGCGAGCGCAGCTCGGGCAAGCTCAAGCGCGTGCGCCGCGACCCGCGGCTGCTGATCGCGCCGTGCACGGTGCGCGGCGAGCCGCTCGGCGCGCCGCTGGAGGCGATGGCACGCGTGCTCGCGCCGGGCGAGGAGCTTGTCGCCGAGCGCGCGCTGGCGCGCCGCTACGGCCTCGGCCGGGAGCTGTTCGAGCGCGCCATGGACCTGCTGCGCGTGGACATGTGCTTCCTCGAGATCACGCCATGGGCGTGGGAGGAGGCGTCCTCAGGCCACTGACGCCGGCGCGTTGGCCGTCAGCGCCGTCAGGCGCGAGCGTGTCAGCGCGCGCGGCCCGTCGGCGACGAACGCGGGCGGCGCGATCGCGAGGTACTGGTCGAACACCCAGCCGCACAGTCTGCGGTTCTCGAAGCAGCGGACGATCGCCGTCAGCGAGCGACTCGGCGTGATCCGCCCGACCGCCTGCTGCACGCGCAGCATCCATTCGAACTTCCGCGCGTGAGCCGCCGAGAACGCGCCGTAGCGCGCGAGCGCCTGCTCGCGCGAGCGCCGCCCTTCGACGACGGCGCGCAGCTCGCGCCCGCAGGCGAGCCCGAAGTACAGCGCCGTGCGGATCC
>DATHND010000078.1:0-28467 GCA_035486335.1 Solirubrobacteraceae bacterium | reverse complement strand
CCGCTCGGTCGCCGACCGTGCGGCGCGGCTGGCCGAGCTCGTCCGACTCGACGCCCAGCACGAGGAGCAGCCGGTGATCGACGAGAGCGACGCCAGCGCGATCGCCGACGATCGGCTGCGGCTGATCTTCACGTGCTGTCATCCGGCGCTCGACCTCGCCGCGCGCGAGGCGCTGACGCTGCGCGCGCTCGGCGGCCTGACCACGCGCGAGATCGCGCGCGCGTTCCTGACGAGCGAGCCGACGATGGGCAAGCGGATCGTGCGCGCCAAGCGCAAGATCGCCGACGCCGGCATTCCCTACCGCGTGCCGTCCGACGAGGAGCTGCCCGAGCGCATGCGCGGCGTGCTGCGCGTCGTCTACCTGATCTTCAACGAGGGCTACGCCGCCGCCGAAGGCGATCGTCTCGTGCGCGACGAGCTGTGCGCCGAGGCGATCCGCCTCGGACGCCTGCTGTGCGTGCTGATGCCCGACGAGGCCGAGGTGTGGGGGCTGCTCGCGCTGATGCTGCTGCACGACGCGCGTCGCGACGCGCGCGTCGACTCCGACGGTCGCTATGTTGCGCTCGATCGACAGGACCGCTCGCTGTGGGATCGTGAGTTGATCGCCGACGGTCTGCGCGCGCTCGACCGCGCGGTGCGCCGGCGTACGCCCGGTCGCTACCAGCTGCAGGCCGCGATCACGGCGCTGCACGTGCAGGCCGCCGACCCCGACGCGACCGACTGGCGGCAGATCGCCGGCCTGTACGGCGCGCTCGCCGAGCTCGACAGCTCGCCGGTCGTTCGGCTCAACCGCGCCGCCGCCGTCGGCTTCGCAAGCGGCGCCGCCGCCGGCCTCGGCCTGCTCGCGCCGCTGCTCGACGATCCCCAGCTCGCGAACTACCAGCCGCTGCACGCGACGCACGCCGAGCTGCTGCGCCGCGCCGGCGACGCCGATGGCGCCGCGCACGCGTTCGTGCGCGCGATCGAGCTGAGCGCGAACGCCGTCGAGCGCGCCGAGCTCGAACGCCGGCTGCGCGCGCTGCGCACGCGCTGAGCGCGCTACTCCTCCTCGAGCGGCGCCTCGGGGGCGACGACGAAGACGATGTGCCGGCGCGCGACCGTCAGGTATGGGTGCAGCTCGACCGGGCCGCCCTGCAACGGCGCGACCGTCACGTCGGTCAGCGTCAGGAAATCGCGCTCGGACGCGTTGAGGACGTCGGAAACCCTGCTGCGATAGCCGTCGCGCGCGAGCGTGATCTCGCCCTCGATGCGATGACGCTCTGTCTCGATCCTGATCCGTTCCCGCCGCCGGTCGATGCTCGTCATGGAAGCTCTATCGGCGCACCGCGTAGATTCGATTAACGGTCGTGCGCAGTCCCGTCGGGCCTTCGGCGACGATCCGCACGCGCGCGGTCAGCGCCGCGCGCCTTCCGAGCGCGCGGCGCAGCCGCGCGAACGCCCTCGGTCCTACCACCAGCCGCAGGTGCTCGGCGCGTGCGCGCGGCAGCGCTCGCGCGGCGGCGACGAGCGGGACCGCGCCCGCCCGCCCGCTCGGCGAGAGCGTTCCCGTCACGAGCACCTTGCACCCGCGCTGGCAACTCACCGCAAGCGCGAGCGAGCGGCGCGCGAGCACGCCGCTCGAGGAGGGCACGCCGACCTTCACGACCGGCGCGACGTCGAGCGGCGGCGGCCACGCAGGCGGCGCGATGCATCCGGTCGGCGCCGGAGCGACGACGTTGAAGCGCTCGACGCGGTTGTTGTTCGTGTCGGCCACGTACACGTCGCCGTTGCAGGCGACCGCGATCGCCGACGGCTGCGAGAAGTCGCCGAGGCCCGTGCCGTGAAATCCCCACTTCGCGACGTACTGACCGCTGGAGTCGAACTGCTCGACGCGGTTGTTTTCGCTGTCGAGCACGTACACGTCGCCGGCTCCGTCGACCGCGACGCCGGCCGGCGCATGGAAGCGTCCGTCGCCGGCGCCGCGCGAGCCCCACTCGCGCAGGACTTCGCCTCCCTGGGAGAGCTCGACGACCCGGTCGTTGCCCTTGTCGGCGACGTACACGTCTTCGCCGAGCGTCGCCGCGCTGACGGCGATCCCCGTCGGGTGGTTGAAGCCGCCCGTCGCGCCGCTCGCCGCGCCGTTGCCGCCGCCGGCGCCCCAGCGCGCGAGCAGCGAGCCGTCGGCGCGATACACGAGCACGCGGTTGTGCCCCGCGTCGGCGACGTAGATCCGACCCGACCCCGGCGCGACGGCGATCGCGTCGGCGCCGTTCAGCCCGGCGCCGCCGATGTCGCTCGGGCCGCCGATTTCCGCCTGGTAGGTCCCGTCACCCCACTGCTGCACGATCCGCTGGGCGCCTTCGTCGGCGACGTACACCGGCCCGTGCGGATCGACGCCGATTCCGCTCGGCTCGTCAAAGCCCGCCCGAGCTCCGCCGGCGACGGTCCACTGACCGACGTACGCGTCGCTGCCCGGCGCGAACAGCTCGACGCGGCCGCCGACCGTGTCGGACACGAGCAGACCGCCGCTCGGGTCGACGCCGAGCCCGCGCGGCGCGGTGAACGTCGAGTTGCCGCGCGCCGTGATGCCGATCGAGCGCAGCAAGTGGCCTTCTGCGTCGTAGACCTCGACCCGATCGTTCGCCGTGTCCGCGACGTACGTGTCGCCGGCCGGATCGCTCGCGACCGCGCGCGGGAACGCGAGCTGCCCCGGTTTCGAGCCGTAGCCGCCCCATGCGCCGGCGAAGCCGAGCGACGGGTTCAGCTTGACGATGCGATGGTTGAGGTCGTCTGCGACAAACGCGTCGCCGGCGGCGTCGAGCGCGACGCCGTATGGGAAGCCGAACTGGCCGGGACCGGCTCCCTGCGTTCCCGTTTCGCCCTCGTACGCGCCCGACGGGTCGAACTTCTCGATCCGGTAGTGGTCGTCGTCGGCGACGAGCACCTCGCTCGCGTTCGCGGCGATGCCGCGCGGATAGGAGAACTGACCGGCGCCGCCGCCCTTCGTGCCCCATTCCATCGCTTCGCCGCCTTCGAGATTGAAGCGCTCGATCCGGTTGTTGCTCGAGTCCGCGACGTACACGTAGTTGCCCGTCACCGCGATCCCACCGCCCGGCGGCTTCGTGTAGTCCTGCGAGGAGCCGAAGCTGAAGTCGCCGAGCTCGCTGCCCTTGTGGCCCCATTGCGTGATGAATTCGCCTTCGGAGGAGAACTTCTCGATCCGGTTGTGGCTCGAGTCGACGACGTACACGTCACCTGCCGCATCCGTCGCGAGGCCGCCGATCGGCCCGAACTGGCCGCGCCCGCCGCCGTACGATCCCCACTCGGTCTCGAACGTGCCCGACGCCGAGAACTTCTGCACGACGTAGCTGAGCTGGTCGGCGACGTACACGTCGCCCTGACCGCCGCCTGCCGGCGGCGGCGCCCCGACCGCGACCGCCTCGGGGAAGCGCAGCACGCCCTCCGCGCGCTGGCCGATAATCTGCGCCGATGCGTACGGACACGGCGCGCCGCCGACGCCCGCGCACGCTTCCGCCGCCGGCGCGCTCGCGGCCGCTGTGACGCACACGAGCGTGGCGCACGCGCCGGCCGCGGCGAGCGCCCGTGCCCGGCCGCGCGATCCGAAGCCCCGACGCTGGCGATCCGGCGCTGCCGGAACTCGCGTGTGGCGAGTACGGTCGAGAAGGCGCATCGGCGCATATCAACACGTCACGCCGCTGCAGGTCGCGCTCACCCCCGCAACTGTCACCGAGCCGTGAAACCGGGCGGCGCCCGCTCAGCCGACGCGTTCGGTCGGGCGCGCCGCGAGCCCCGCTCGCGCGACCGGGCCGACGGACGATCCTGCAGGCGGCTCGGGGCGGTTGCGCTCATCGCGCACGATGTACAGCGGGCGGTGCTTGACCTCGTCGTAGATCCGCCCGACGTACTCGCCGATCACGCCGATTGCGATCAGCTGGATTCCGCCGAGCAGCAGAATCGCGATCGTGATCGAGCCGAACCCCGGCAGGTAGGAGTCGAAGATCCGCAGCACGATCACGACCGGGATCGCGACGAACGCGACCGTCGCCGAGGCGATCCCGGCGTACGTCGCGAGCTGCAGCGGCAGGTGCGAGAACGACGTGATCGCGTCGAGCGAGAAACGCAGCATCTTGCGCAGCGTGTACTTCGTCTCGCCGGCGTGGCGCGCATCGCGCTCGTAGGAGACGGCCGTCTGGTTGAAGCCGACCCACACCGTCATCCCACGCAGGAAGCGCGAGCGCTCGGTCATCGCCAGCAGCGCGTCGAGCGCGCGCCGGTCGAGCAGGCGGAAATCGCCCGAGTTCGGCTCGAGGTCGACCTGCGCGAGCTTGTCGAACAGCTTGTAGAACCACGACGCCGTCGCCAGCTTGAACGCCGTCTCGCCTTCGCGTTGCCTGCGCACCGCGTAGACGACGTCCGCGCCCTGGCTCCACTGCGCGATCATGTCGCGGATCAGCTCCGGCGGGTCCTGCAGATCGGCGTCGAGCATCGCGACGACGTCGCCGATCGCGTGCTCGAGCCCCGCCGTCAGCGCAGCCTGGTGGCCGAAGTTGCGCGACAAGTGGATCACGCGCACGCGCTCGTCGGCGGCGGCGATCCGATCGAGCAGCTTCGGCGTCGCGTCGCTCGAGCCGTCGTTGACGAGCACCAGCTCGAACTCGTAGTCGGCCGCCGCGGCGCACGCGCGCGTGACGAACTGCTCGACGAGCTCCTGCTCGTTGTAGATCGGCGCGACGATGCTGAGCAGTTTGGGTGTGCGAAGCGCTGTGTCGGGCATCTGCCGGCTCACCGAGGTCGGGGCGAAGGGCTGGTCCATGCTGACGATTCTCAGAGAGCGCCCTAAGCCCACGATGAATTTATCGTTCATCCTCTCTACGAATGCCTTCCGACGGCGACCGATCCGAGAGGACGAGGAGAAGCGTAGCGGGAGCGGTGGCGACGCCCGCGCGCCACGCGCGCGCGCACGTCGTCGTGCAATTCGTCAAGTTCGGCATCGTCGGCGTCTCGAACACGGCGATCGCGTTCGGCATCTACACGCTGCTGCTGAAGGGCTTCGGCGTCTGGTACCTGATCGCCTCCGCGATCGGCTTCGTCGTCGGCGCGGTCAACGGATTCCTGCTCAACCGCCGCTGGACGTTCGCCGGGCATGTCGGCGACGCGCTGACGCCGGTGCGCTGGGGCGTCGTGCAGGGCTGCGGGCTCGCGCTCAACGAGGGGCTGCTGTTCCTGTTCGTCGACGGCGCCGGCGTCGAGAAGCTGCTCGGCCAGGCGCTCGCGACGGGCGTCGTCACGATCGTCACGTTCCTCGTCAACCGCGCGTGGACGTTCCGCATGCATCACCCGCCGGTCGCCGCCGTCGACGCCGAGAGCTGACCGACGCCGACGACCACGCCGTCCGCGGCGGGCGGCCCCGAGCGAGCCATCGAAATCGAGGACGTCGTCGGCGGCTCAGCGAAAGACGGCGAGCAGTGACAGCCCGGCCGGTATCCGCCCGCCGTGCGCGATCATCGCCGCCTCGAGCGCGAGCGGGCGCTCGAGCAGCCAGTTGAGCGGCGCCGGCGGGATCCACAGGTCGAGGCTCGACTCGGTCGTCTTGCGGCTGAAGCGGTCGAGCACGCGCAGCAGGATCGCGGCGGGGAGCAACAGCGAGTTGAAGTACGTCGTGCGCACCTGACGCCAGCCGGCCTGCTCGCCGACGCGCTGCAGCGATCGGCGCGTGTAGCGGCGGTGGTGGTGGTTGACCTCGTCGTGGCCGCTCCACAGCCACTGGTACGCCGGCACCGTGACGAGCAGCGCGCCGCCCGGCTTGACGACGCGCCGCAGCTCGCGCAGCGCCGCGAGATCGTCCTCGAGGTGCTCGATCACGTCGAGCGACGCCGCCACGTCGAACGCGCCCGCCTCGAACGGCATCTCGAGCACCGAGCCTTCGATCACCTCGCCCGCCTCGCGCTTGCGCGCCAGGTCGACACTCGTCTCGGACAGCTCGACGCCGGTGACCGAGCCGTGCCGCGCGAAGTCGATCATGTTGCGCCCGCTCCCGCAGCCGGCGTCGAGGATCTGAGCGCGCGCGGGGAGGCGCAGCTCGCTGATCACCCCGTCGAGCACCTTGCGCCGCCCGCGATACCACCAGTGACGGTCCTCCGCCTGGTGCGTCTGCAGCTCGTAATCGCGATCCATTCGCGCTGCATCCTGTCCTAAAGAGCGGCCGGATGGAGGTCCAGTAGGGCCTTGACGAAATTCTTGGCATGCCATAATATTTGTTCATGGCCACAAGAGAAGTTGCGCGCTCGCCGGCGGTCGAGGACTACTGCAAGGCGATCTTCACACTCGAATCGCGGACCGAGGAGCCCGTCGCGACGAACCAGCTCGCCGAGCGACTCGCGCTGACGCCGGGCTCGGTTTCGGCGATGCTCAAGCGCCTCGGCGAGCTTGGGCTGATCGAGCACCACCCCTACCGCGGAGTGCGCCTGACAAGCGGCGGGCGCCGCGTCGCGCTCGAGGTGATCCGTCACCACCGGCTGCTCGAGCTGTTCCTCGCCGAGTCGCTGCAGATGCCGTGGGATCGCGTCCACGACGAGGCCGAGGTGCTCGAGCACGTGATCTCCGAGGAGCTCGAGCAGCTGATCGCCGACAAGCTCGGTGATCCGACGATCGATCCGCACGGCGACCCGATCCCGAGCGCCGAGCTCGAGCTGCACGAGCTCGAGACGCTGCCGCTCGAGCGCCTGCAGGAGGGCGACGGTGGCCTGTTCGTGCGCGTGTCCGACGCCGACCCGGAGATGCTGCGCTACCTCTCCGAACGCGGTATCGCCCCCGGCGATCGTCTGCACGTACGCGAGCGCCAGCCGTTCGGCGGCCCGCTGCTCGTCTCCTTCGGCGACGGCGAAGGGCGGCGCGAGCACGCGATCGGCGGCCGTCTCGCAAGCGCGATGCGCGTTCAGCTCGACCGCGACGCGCCGCGAGGAGAGGCGTCGGCTTGACGCCCGTCCGACCCGATCCAGCGCTCGAGGCCGCCGGCGCCGCGTCGGGAGTCGCAGGCGCCGCCGCGCCGCCGGGCGCCGCCGCCGTGCTCGGCGCGAGCCACCTCGAACGACTGCTCGCCAGGGGTCGCCTGCGCGCGACGCTCGCGATGCTCGGCCCGGCGTTCGTCGCCGCGGTCGCGTACGTCGACCCCGGCAACTTCGCGACGAACGTCCAGGGCGGCGCGCAGTTCGGCTACCTGCTGCTGTGGGTCGTGCTCGCAGCCAACTTGATGGCGATGCTGATTCAGTACTTGTCAGCGAAGCTCGGCGTCGTCACCGACCGCACGCTGCCGGAGCTGTTTCGCGAGCACTACCCGCGCGCGGTCACGTGGGGCATGTGGGTGCAGGCCGAGGTGATGGCGATGTCGACCGACGTCGCCGAGTTCGTCGGCGCCGCGCTCGGGCTGAACCTGCTGTTCGGCGTTCCGCTCGTGTGGGCCGGCGTGATGACCGGCGTCATCGCGTTCGCGATCCTCGAGCTGCAGACGCACGGCGTGCGGCGCTTCGAGCTCGCGATCACGGCGCTGCTCGGGATCATCTTCCTCGGCTTCCTGTACGAGACGCTGCGGATCGGGCCTTCGGTTCACGGCTCGCTGTCGGGCCTCGTCCCGCACCTCGGCGGCACCGCGTCGCTGTACGTCGCCGTCGGCATCATCGGCGCGACCGTGATGCCGCACGCGATCTACCTGCACTCGGCGCTGACGAAGAACCGCATGCCCGTCCGCGACGACGGCGAGCGCGGTCGCGTGCTGCGCTTCGAGCGCCTCGACATCGTGATCGCGCTGAGCTGCGCCGGGCTCGTCAACATGGCGATGCTCGCCGTCGCGGCGAAGCTGTTCCACTCGACCGGGCACACCGGCGTCACCACGATCCAGCAGGCCTACCACGGCTTCGGCAACCAGGTCGGCGGCGTCGCCGCGCTCGCGTTCGCCGTCGCGCTGCTCGCCTCCGGCGCGTCGTCGTCGAGCGTCGGCACATATGCCGGCCAGGTCGTGATGAGCGGCTTCATCAACGTCAACTTCTCCGTGCTGCTGCGCCGTGCCGTGACGATGGTCCCCGCGCTGATCGTGCTCGCGCTCGGCGTCAACCCGACCGCCGCGCTCGTGCTGAGCCAGGTCGTGCTGTCGTTCGGCATCCCGTTCGCGCTGATCCCGCTCGTGATGCTGACGATGCGCCGCGACGTGATGGGCGTCCACGTCAACCGACGCCTGACGACGCTCGCCGGCGTCGCGCTCGCGGCGCTGATCACCGCGATGAACCTGTTCTTGATCTACCAGCAGCTTCTCTAGATGCGTGTCCGGCGTGCGCGCATGCCGGACACGGACCACGTCAGCCCAACTACGTCAGCGCGTCGCGCAGGAAGCTCACGGTGCGCTCCCACGAGAGCTCCGCCGCCTCGGCGTCGTAGGTGCCGAGACGGTCGACCTCGTTGAAGAACGCGTGGCCGTTGCCCTCGTAGTAGTGGAACGTCACGTCGACGCCGGCGTCGCGCAGCTCGCGCTCGAGCGCCTTCGCGTCGTCGAGCGCGACGAATTCGTCGGCCGTGCCGAAGTGGCCGAGCAGCGGACCTTTGACGTTCGCGAAGTCCGGCTTGCCGTGCGGCATCACGTAGTAGTAGCTGACCGTCGCCGCGATCTTCGGGCACGTCGTCGACGCCCACACCGCGAGGCCGCCGCCGAGGCAGAAGCCGAGCGCGCCGACGCCCTCGCCCTGCACACCCGGCAGCGACAGCAGATGCTCGGCGGCGCCGCACATCTGCGGCTCGGCCTTCGCGATTGACAGCGCCATCAGTTTCTGTTCGGCCTCGCTCGGTTGCGTCGTCGTCTCGCCCTCGAACAGGTCGGGCGCGAGCGCGAAGACGCCCTCGGCCGCGAGGCGGTCGCAGACCGAGCGGATGTGCTGTTCGACGCCCCACCACTCCTGCAGGACGATCACGCCCGGACCCTGCCCGTCGGCGGGAGTCGCGAGATAGCCTTTCGTCGGGCCGGCGCTCGTGGGGAACTCGATCTCGGGCATCGTTCGCTCCTTCGACGTTGGTCTTCGCTTGGACGGGTGCGGCGGCGCAATAGAGTACGCCGCGATGCTGCTTTCCGGAAGGCACGTCGTCGTGACGGGCGGCGGCGGCGGGATCGGCGGGGCGCTCGCGCGCCGCTTCGACGCCGAGGGCGCTCGCGCGGTCGTCGTCGCCGACCGCGACCTGGCAAAAGCGCAGACCGTCGCCGATGAGATCGGCGGACTCGCGGTCCAGTTCGACGCGAGCCGCGAGGACGGCGTGCAGGGGCTGATCGCGCAGGCCACCGAGGCGTATGGGCCGATCGACATCTTCGTCTCCAACGCCGGCGTGCCCGGCGCGAGCGGCGGCCCAGAGGCGTCAGATACCGCATGGGAGGAAGCGTGGCGCGTCAACGTGATGGCGCACGTGTGGGCCGCGCGTGCGCTGTTGCCGGAGATGCTCGAGCGCGGCGAGGGGTATCTGATCAACACGGCGTCGGCCGCCGGCCTGTTGACGCAGGTCTCATCGTTGGTCTACAGCGTCACCAAGCACGCCGCCGTCGCGCTCGCCGAGTGGCTCGCGATCGAGTACGGCGAAGCGGGCATCCGCGTGTCCTGCATCTGCCCGCAGGGCGTGCGCACGCCGATGCTCGACCTCGCGATGGACGAGCCGGCGGCTGCCGCCGCGCTGACGGCCGGCGGCCTGCTCGAGCCCGACGACGTTGCCGAGGCCGTCGTCAGCGGGATCGAGCAGGAGCGCCTGCTGATCCTGCCGCACCCCGAGGTCGCAAAGTTCATGGCGCTGAAGGGCTCCGACCCCGAACGCTGGATCGCCGGCATGCGTCGGCTCGTGCGCAACGCGCGCGCCTAGCGGGCCGACGACGCGGCGCGGAGCGGCGTCCTCGCTCGCTCGCGTGCTATCGCACGCCACGCTCCCTGCGTCCTTGCTCCGCTTGGTCGTCGGCCCGCTAGATGCTGGGTTGCTCAGCTCACCGCGACGGCGATCACCGGCTTGCGCGTCGGATGCGCGCTGCCGCCAAGCGGCTCGCTCGTGACGAGCACTTCCTTGACCTGCCCCAGGCTCGCGGGTACGTCGACCGCGCCGCTGCCCGCCACCGTCACGCCGAACAAAGCACTCGTCGGCGCCGGTTCGGCGCTGCCACGCTTGAGCAGCCACACCTCGTAGATGCGTCCGCGCCCAGGTTCGGGCATGTGCGCGACGATCAAATCGGCGTGGCCATCGCGGATATGCAGGGTCGCGCTGGCGCCCGGCGCGTTCGCCGTGACGACCCCACGGCTGATCCGTTCGCGAACGGGCGAGCTTCCGCTCAGCGCGATTGCGAGCACGACCGCGACGGCAGCCACGACGGCGGCGCCGCCGCCCAGCAGCACGGCGCCAGGTGAGCGCAGGCGCCGTCTTGCCCGCACGGGCCTGTCGGCGTGATGGCCGGCCGCGTGCAGCACCGCTGCCTCCGAGCGTGCGCTCGCGAGGATCCGCTCGCGCAGAGCCTCCGGCGCTTGCAAGCGCGGAACGCCGGCGGGCAGCTCGTCGACGACGAGCTGCAACTCGGCGACTTCGGCGCGGCACTCGGCGCATCCCTGCATGTGCTCGCGGTAGCGCGCCAGCTCGTCGTGCTCGAGCGCGCCGAGCACATACGCGGCGGCGTCGAGGAGCTGCGGGCAGTCGAAGTCGGACTCGTGCGGGCTCATGTGCCGACCGCCTCCCATCCGCGAAGCTCGCCGCGCAGCTTGCGCAGCCCGAGGCGCATGCGCCCCTTGACCGTTCCGACCGGCGCGTCGAGCATCGACGCGATCTCGACGTGCGTGAAGCCGCCGAAGTACGCGAGCTCGATCACGCGACGCTGCTCGTCGGGCAGCGCCGTGAGCGCGGCGCGGACGTCGTCCGCGACGGCGCTGTCGACCGCCTGCAGCTCGGTCCGCTCGGGCGCCTCCAGGCGCTCGTCGATGCCCTCGTCGCTGACGCGCTGGTGCTCCTGCGTGCCGCTGCGACGCAGCGTGTCGATCGCGCGGTTGTGGACGATCCCGAGCGTCCACGTACGCACGCTGCCCCGCGCGCGGTCGTAGCGCGCGCCGCTGCGCCAGACGGCGAGGAACGACTCCTGCGCGATCTCCTCGGCGAGCGCGCGCCGGCCGCAGATCCGATACGCGAGCGAGAACGCGGCGTCGGCGTGGCGCTCGAGCACGACCTCGAACGCATCGGCGTCGCTGCCGGCGACGAGCGCCATCAGCTCCTCGTCGGCGAGCTTGCGGAGCGTTTCCTTGGAGCTGACGCGCGGGCGCAAAAGGCGTGGCATCGACGAACTCTACGCAGCCGGCGTCGATCCAGATCACTCGAATCGCCGGTTTCGCGGAGATCGAGTCGCGAGTGATCCGAATCGAGCGCGCCGCCGTAACAAGCCGTCACATCCGATGACCAAGAAGCGCTGTCGTCCGGTCGCCGGCAAACGAGAAGGAGTACGCGATGAGCCTTGCCTGAGCGTCCATTCGTCCCGCTGTGCCGTCCAGGACCGTTCGCGGGACCGGGGCGCCGCCGCTGGAACAGATCAGTGATCGGAGGTACTCGAGATGTCCAATCCACCCGATGAGCAGGCGCCGCAGCCGGCCGGGATCGTCGAGCGACTCGTGCGCGACGACGTCGACCGCAAGCGCTTCCTGAAGATCGCCGGCGGCGCCGGCGCGGCGAGCTTCGGCGCGTTTGTGCTTGCCGCCTGCGGCAGCAGCAGTAGCAGCAAAAGCGCAAGCACCGCCGCTGCGCCGGGCACGACGGCGAGCGCCGCGTCGAGCACGACGGGCGACGTCGCGATTCTCAACTACGCGCTGACGCTCGAGTACCTCGAGTCGCAGTTCTACTCGAAGGTGCTCGCCGCGAACCTGTTCAGCGGCAAGGTCGGCGACCTGCTGCGGAAGTTCGGCAGTCAGGAGGACTCGCACGTCACCGCGCTGAAAGCGGCCGTCAGCAAGCTCGGCGGCACGCCGGCGAACGCTCCGACGGGCAAGTTCCCGATCACGAGCGCTACGCAGGTCGCGCAGCTCGCGTACATGGTCGAGAACCTCGGCGCCTCGGCGTATCTCGGCCAGGCGGCGAAGATCCAGAGCCCGGAAGTGCTCGCTTCGGCGCTCGCGATCCACTCGGTCGAGGCGCGCCACGCGGCGACGCTCGGCACGCTCGTGAAGAAGCCCGTCACGCCGCAGGGCGCGTTCGCCGTGCCCGCTGACATGTCCACGGTCCTGGCAGCGGTCAAACCGTTCCTGTCCTAACCGTCCACGACCGGCAAGAAAGGCACAAAGATGACCGAGAACGAGATCGCAAGCCGCGAGCTTGCAGCCTGCGAGGTCCACGGCATGACCCGCTCGGCGTTCATGCTGCGCGGCGCGCTTGCAGCCGGCGCCTTCTACGGTGCCGCCTCCGTTGCGCCGTTCGTCTCGCAGGCGCTGGCCGAAACCGGCGGCGGCGACACGGAAATCCTCAACTTCGCGCTGACGCTCGAGTACCTCGAGGCGGACTTCTACAACGTCAAGGGCAAGCAGGTCGGGCTCGGCGGCGAAGCGAAGGCGTACGCGCGCACGTTCGGCGCCGAGGAGGCCGCGCACGTGTCGGCGCTGACCGCCGCGATCAAGCAGCTTGGCGGCAAGCCGGTGAAGAAACCGACATTCGTGTTCCCCGCCTCGAGCCAAGCGTCGTTCCTGGCGCTGGCCTCGGTGCTCGAGAACACCGGCGTCGGCGCGTACAACGGCGCTGCGCCGTCGCTGCAGAGCAAGCAGGTGCTGGCGTCCGCTGGCGGCATCGTGCAGGTCGAGGCTCGTCACGCGGCGGCGATCGATCTGCTGATCGGCAAGAGCCCGACGCCGAACGAAGGCTTCGACGTGCCGCTGACCAAGACGCAGGTGCTCGCGAAGGCCGGGCCGCTGATCAAGGCGTGACGAGCTCGCGATCGCAATTACCGGAATCGGAGTGATCTAAGCGGGCTTCCCGCGCGTATACATGCGCACACATGAGAGAACTCATCGGCAGGTCCGGTCGGACCGGCCGCGATCGCTCGCAGCGGCAGGGGCCGGGAGATTGATCCCAGCGCGTCGTCCGTGTGACCGCGAGGCGTGGCGTCGGCGACGCCTGCGCGAACTGCGCTCGTTGCGCGACAATCGAATGCGGCCGTGTGCGATCCCGCCGCTGCGCCGAGGCCGTGCGCGGGTTCGAGACTGCTGTCAGCTCGAGCGCCTGCGGCACGCCTGAGCGTCGCGTCCGGCGCGCCGTCCGCGTCCGGCGCGCCCGGAAGCCCGAGCGCGCGTGGCGCCGCCGCGGCGCTCAGCGCTCGCCGTCGTAGTACTCGACGCGGCCGTCCGCGCGCCGCAGCATGACGTTGTCGGCGTCGTCGCCCGGCCAGACGCCGATCTTGCCGCTGTCGGGATAGACGGCGACGGCGGGCTCGCGCGCGCTGGAGAACATCACGATGCGCGCGGTTTGCTCGCTGCGGTTGCTCGCCTTGTGCGCGCCGGCCGCGCCCGGCGCGAAGCGGACGAGGTCGCCGCGGCCGAGCTCGTGCTCGCCGTCGGGCGTGCGGAGCGCGACGACGCCGTCGAGCACGAGCAGCCACTCCTCCTCGTACTCGTAGTGGTAAGGACAGACGCTCTCGCCGGGTGGCAGCTCGAACGCCTTGACCGCCAGATCCACGCCGCCTGCCGTCTTGTCGACGCGCGCGACGCCCGCGCGGTAGCCGGCGGGGTCGGACTCGTCGTATTCGTACTCGTCCTCGAAGACGTTCGCGCGGCGCACGTCCCGATCATCTCACCGATCGCGAGAGTCGCGTCGCTCGCGGCGAGTGACGCTGTGCGCCCGTGCGAGACTGGCGCACGTGCACGGGAGCCGACCGAGCGTCGCGGTGGTGGGCCACGTCGAGTGGGTGCAGTACGCGCACGTGCCGCACGTGCCGCGCGCCGGCGAGATCGTGCACGCGCGCGAGCCGTTCGAGGAGCCGGCCGGCGGTGGCGCGGTCGTCGCGGCGCAGCTCGCGCGGCTCGCCGGCGCCGCGCTGCTGATCACGGCGCTCGGCGACGACGCGCCGGCGCGCCGCTCGCTCGCGCGTTTGTCCGAGCTCGGCGTGCGCGTCGCGCACGCGACTCGCGAGCAGCCGACGCGGCGTGCGATCGCGCTCGTCGACGACGCGCGCGAGCGGACGATCACGACGTTGGGCGAGCGCCTGCAGCCGCTCGGCGCCGACGGCGCGCTGCCGTGGGGCGAGCTCGCGAAGATGGACGCTGTGTATTTCACCGCCGGCGACGTCGCGGCGCTGCGCGCCGCGCGCGCCGCGCGCGTGCTCGTCGCCAACCCGCGCGCACGCGACGCGCTCGGTCGCGGCGTGCCGATCGACGCGCTCGTGCTCAGCGAGAGCGATGCGATCGAGCGCGACGCGGCGGCGCCGGTGCAGGACGAGGCGGAGCTGCTCGTCCTCACCGAAGGCGCGCGCGGCGGCTCCTACCGCACGCGCGACGGGCGCGCCGGGCGCTGGACGCCGGCGCCGGTTCCGGGCGAGCCGGTCGACTCCTACGGTTGCGGCGACTCGTTCGCGGCAGGCCTGACGTATGGGCTCGGCGTGGGGATGGGCATCGACGACGCGCTCGCGCTCGCGGCGCGCTGCGGCGCGGTCTGCCTGACCGGTCGCGGGCCGTATGGGCGGCAGCTGAGCAGCCCGGACGGCTGAGCGCTGCCGTCGCGCGCGGCGCTACAGCGAGGGGAGCCGCTGCACGAGCGAGAGGACTGGTGCGAACAGGTCGCCGCGTTCGGCGACACGCGCTTGCACGGCGCCGGCCTCGAACTGCAGCGCGTCTGGGTCGTCGGCGTCGAGCGCCGCGCGCACCTCGTCCCATTCGAGCGGGGTCGAGACGGTCGGGCGCTCGCTCGCGCGCAGCGAATAGACGCAGACGGTCGTCTTGTTGTGATCGTTCTGGCTCCAATCGATCAGCACCTTGCCCGCGCGGCGCGTCTTCGTCATGCGCGAGACGATCAGCTCGGGCTCGCTCTGCTCGAGCAGCTCGGCGACGGCCTTCGCGAACGGCTTCGTGTGCGCGAACGTGACGCCGTCGTCGTTGAGCGGCACGTATAGCTGCAGTCCCTTTTTGCCGGACGTCTTGACGAAGCTTTGCAGGCCGAGGTCGTCGAACATCCCGCGCAGCGTGAGCGCGACGCGGCAGCACTCGATCGCGCTCGCCGGCGCGCCCGGGTCGAGATCGAAGACGAGCGCCGTCGGACGCTCGTGCGCTTGCGCGCGCGCAAGCGGGACGTGCAGTTCGAGCGCGGCGAGGTTCGCCAGCCAGACGACCGTCGCGCGGTCGTCGGCGAGCAGGTAGTCGATCGGCTTCTTCTCGCTCGGCAGCGTCGCCGTGCGCACCCAGCTCGGGCGGTGGGCGGGCGCCTGCTTTTGGAAGAACGCCTTCCCCTCGACGCCGTCGGGCCAGCGTGTGACGGTCAACGCGCGACCGTGCAAGTGGGGGATGATCGTGTCCGCGACGGCGGCGTAGAAATCGATCGCGTCGCGCTTGGCGAAGTCGGCGCGCGGATAGAGCGGCTTGTCGAGGTTCGTCAGCTTCAGCTCGCGCCCGTCGACCGTGACGGTCGCGCTCTTTGTGTCGCCCGGCGCGAGCTCGGAGGAGGCGGGCTCGTCCTCGCGCACGACCTCGCGCGCGTCCTTGTCTTCGCGCAGGCCCTTGTAGGAGGGGTGCCGCAGGCTGCCGGCGGCCGTCCACTCGCTGAACTCGACCTCGGCGACGAGCTTCGGCTCGACGAAGATCGCGTCGGGCGGCGGACGCTCGCCGGCTTCGAACGGCGAGTGCTCGCGACGCAGCGGCTCGAGCAGCTTCGCGAGCCGGTCGAGCTCGGCGTCGGTGAAGCCCGTGCCGACGCGCCCGGCGTAGCGAAACGCGCCGTCGGCGTCGTGCACGCCGACGAGCAGCGCGCCGATCCGCGCCTCGCGCCGGCCCTCGCCCGGCAGCCAGCCGCCGATCACGAGCTCCTGGCGGCCGAAGTTCTTGATCTTGATCCAGTCGCCGTTGCGCGTGCCCGGCGCGTACGGCGACTGCAGGCGCTTGGCGACGATCCCCTCGAGCCCCTGCTCGGCGGTTGCGGCGAGCACGTCGTTCGCCCTGCCGGTCAGGTGCTCGGGGGTCTGCCAGCGCTCGCCGTCGAGCGCGAGCGCCTCGAGCAGCTCGCGCCGCTCGGCGTACGGCAGCGCGATCAGCGAGTGGCCGTCGAGCCACAGCAGGTCGAAGATCATGTACGTCACGGGCGTCGCCTTCACGAGGCGCTTGGCTTGCGCGCTCGAGCTGACGTGCATGCGGCGCTGCAGCGTCGCGAAGCTCGGCAGGCCGCGATCGTCGAACGCGACGAGCTCGCCGTCGAGGATCGCCGCGTGCGAGCCGAGCGCGCGGTTCAGCCGCGCGAGCTCCGGGTACTGCGCGGTGATCTCTTTCAGGTTGCGGCTCTCCAGGCGCAGCTTGCCGGGCGTCGAGTAGGCGATCGCGCGGACGCCGTCCCACTTGATCTCGTACGCCCACGCGGCGTCATCGCTTGGGAGCGGACCGATGCGCGCGAGCATCGGCTTGACGTGCTCGGGCATCGGCTCGCGCGCGGCGTCGGCCGGCGGGTCCATGCGATGGATCATCCACTCCTTCGGAGGCCCCTCGACGCCCGGCGGCGACGAGGAGATCGGGAACAGCGCATAGCGCGCGTCGAGCCGCTCGCCGTGCAGCGCGACCTCGATCTTGCGCGGCTCCCACTTCAGGACGTCGTAGGTGCCGTGGTCCCAGATCGTCATCTTGCCGGCGCCGTACTGCCCCTTCGGGATCTCGCCGTGGAAGTCGAGGTACTCGAGCGGGTGATCCTCGGTCCGCGCGGCGAAGCGGTTGTCCTTCGGCTCCTCGGGCACGCCCTTCGGCAGCGCCCAGCTTGCGAGCACGCCGTCGCGCTCCAGCCGCAGGTCCCAATGCAGGCGGGTCGCGTGGTGCTCCTGGATGACGAACCGCAGCGCCCGCGTGTGGCCGGGCTTCGTGCTCGTCGCCTGTTTGCGCTTGCTCGCGGCGGCGTTGCCGCCAGAGCCGCCGGTCGGCTCGTCCGTCGCGCTGAAGTCGCGTTTGCCGCGGTACTGCTTCAGACTGGCGGCGCTTGCGCGCTCGCCGCCGTCGCTCTTGCTCGCGCGGCGGGCGGGCACCTACCGCTTGGTGGCGGCGCGTTTGCCGGGCGCTTTTTTCGCGGGCGGTTTCTTGGCGGACGCTTTGGCGGCGGACGCTTTCGCCGCAGCCTTCTTGGCGGGCGCTTTGCGCTTCTTCACGGGAGCGTCCGCCGTGCGCTCGCGCACGGCGTCGAGGCTCGCCTTCAGCGCGCTCATCAGGTCCGGCGTCGGCGCCGCGACGTCGTCGGCCTCGGGCTGCACCGCGATCTCCTTGCCTTCGGCCTTGCGCTCGACCAGCGCGAGCACATCGGCGCGATACGTGTCGTGGTACTTCTGCGGCTCGAAGTCGCCGGCGAGCGACTCGATCAGCTGCTTGGCGACGCCGACTTCACGCTTGGTCGTCTTGACCTCGCTCGGGTCCGGCAACTCGTCGAGCTGGTCGGGCGGCGAGACTTCGTCGGCGAACAGCATCGTCGCCATCTCGAGCACGTCGCCGATCGGCCGAATCGCTACGAGCTGCTCCTTCGAGCGGATCACGACGCGCGCGATCGCGACCTTTTCGCTCTCGGCCATCGCCTCGAGCAGCAGCCTGTACGGCTTCGCGCCGCCGGGTCCAGGCGCGAGGTAGTACGGGTGGTCGTAATAGATCGGGTCGATCTGCGAGAGCTCGACGAAGTCCTCGATCTCGATCGTCTTCGTCTTCTTCGGCTGCAGCGTCGCGAGCTCATCGGGCTCGACCACGACGTAGCGATCGGGCGCGAGCTCGTAGCCCTTGACGATGTCCTCGTAGGCGATCTCTTCGCCGCTTTGCGGATCGACGCGCTTCTGCGCGATCCGCACGCCGCTCTTGCCGGAGAGCTGGTGAAAGCGAACCGTCTTGCGGTTGACCGCGCTGTAGAGCTTGACCGGCACCGTGACCAGCCCGAAGCTGATCGCGCCGGTCCAAATCGACCTGGGCATGGCTATTTAGTACCACGTGGGCGCAAATCGACCGACCGTTGCAAGATTGCGGGCGTCAGCCGAAGCTGCCGGCGGGATACGGCAGCGCGGCGAGCCGCGTGCGATAGACGTGCAATGTCGGCGTGGTTCCGGTCCGAGTGCGTCTGATGCTGGAAGCCCGGCACGCGCTCGCGGTGATAGGGAGAGGAGAGGCTCTCGTTGTGTCCAATCACGTCGTTCAGCGTGGTCGATCGCGCGTTCGCGAGCCTCACGTCGCGAGGAGTAGGCTTTGACGGGCGGGACAACGCCATGGGGGAGTTGCCATAAGTTCGAGCCGTTCCAGCGGGCGGGAACCACGCGAGCCTTCACTCGCAGGCGTCGTCGAGCCGCCGGGCGTGCCGCGCGCGCTCGCAGAGCTGGCGCCGCTGCGCTACTACGCGGAGTACGCGAGGCGCTACGCCGCACGCGACCTCGACGCGTTCATCGAGCTGTTCGACGAGGACTGGACGATGGTCGACCATCGCACCGGCGGCGCGGCCGAGCCGATCGGGACGGCCACCTGCCGCGCCTGGACCGCGTCGGTGTTCGCCGTCTCGCCCGACGTGCGCTTCGCGATCGACGAGGTCCTCGCGTGCAGCGATCGCGTCGTCGCGATCCGCGCGTCGTACCGCGGTCAGGGTCCCGGCGGGCGTGGCGAGTTCGCGTTCGTCTCCGGCTTCGTGACGCTCGTCGAAGGCGGTCACTCGATTCACGTCGACCAGTACGAGTACGACGACGACGAGGCGATGCTCGCGCGCCACCGCGCGCTGACCGGAGCGCCGTAGGCGGCCGTGTGAAGGGCCGGCTCTCGCCGGCGTGCCTGTCGACTAGCCCGCTTCTGGCGCCCGAGCGCTGACGATCCAGGTCGAGGCTGGGCCCCGCACCGTCCCGTCGGGACCGACCCACTCGGCCATGTCCTCGCGCAGCGCCGCCGCGACCGGCTCGTGCAGGTGCGCAGCGCGCTCGCCCGCCAGCCGCAGGATCTCACCGGCGGGGCCGATGCTCATCACGAACTGAACCGCCTCGTCGAGATCGTCGCCGATCAGAATCGGCTTGTCGCAGCGCAGCAGCGAGATGTTCTCGAAGCCGGCGCTCAGCAGGATGCCGCTCGTCGTGTCGGCGTTGCCCATCGAGAAGGGGCCCGGACCGCAGGTTGGCTCGTCGTACTCGTCCGGCTTCGTGACGAATCGTTCGGTGGTCAACTGGCTGCGGTAAAAGCCCTCGTTCTCCAGCTTCGAGCGCCAGACGACCATCGCCAGGCGCCCGCCCGGCACGAGCGCCTTGCGCACGTTGCGCAATGCCGCGACGGGGTTGGCGAAGAACATCGTGCCCATGCGCGAGAAGGCCAGGTCGAACTGTTCGTCGAAGGGCTGCGCCTCGACGTCGAGGACCGCGAAGCGCGCGTTGCGAACGCCGGCCTGCGCGGCCTCCGCGCGAGCGGTCTCGATGAAGCGGGGAGCCGCATCGACGCCGAGCGCGCCGCCGTCCGCGCCGACGAGCTCGGCGAGCCGCCGCGTGGTGTCCCCGAAGCCGCAGCCGATGTCGAGCGCACGCTCCCCCGGCGCGGGAGCGACTACGCGCAGACCTTCGTCGCCATGCACGCCGAGGCTGTCCACCAGCAGATGGCGAAACTGGACAAAGCGGTCATACAGCGGACCGTCCCATGCTTCGATCGCCTCCTCGTTGGCCGTGACGACCTGCGCCATGTCGTGCATGGTAAGCGAATCCGCGCGGCCGCGAGCGGGATCGGGGACACTCTTGCGTGTGGTCGATGCCGCGAACGGCTTTAGGCTGGCGCTGTGACGGGCGGCCGCGCTCGAGCGTAGTTGGGGTGATGAGAAGGTCCGTGTCATCGACCGAGGCAGAGCGACCGTCCGCGCCCGGGCAGCCGTCCGGTGAGGAACTCGAGGGCGCCGCGTTCGATCGGTTGTTCCGCGAGTGCGCCGGCGACGTGCACGGCTACGCGATCTCGCTGCTGCGCGACGCCGCGGCCGCCGAGGACGTCACGGCGCTGGCGTTCGAGCGCCTGTTCCGCGCACGCGCGCGACTCGATCGCGCCAAGGGCAGTCCGCGGGCGTGGCTGTTCGCGATCGCGCGCAACGCCGCGCTCGACGAGCTGCGGCGTCGTCGACGCCGGCCGCTCGACGCGAGCGAGCAAGAGCCGCCCGACCGTCCCGGCGCGGGCGATCCGATCGAGCGAGTCGAGCGCAGCGCCGACCTGCGCGCGGCGCTGCTCGAGCTGTCACCGCGCGAGCGCGAGATCGTGCTGCTGAAGTTCCACGGCCAGTTGACCAACGCCGAGCTCGCGCGCGCACTCGGCATCAGCGAGTCGAATGCCGGCACGCGGCTGCACCGCGCGCTGCTGAAGCTGCGCGACGCCTGCTCGGAACTCGGTCGTCTGGAGGTCGCATGAGGCTCGTGCCATTCCCGCCGCCCGGGCCATCGCCCGACGAGCCGACCGCGATGGAGGTCGAGGCGGCGCTGCACGGCGATGCGGTCGGCCCGAGCGCCGAGTACTGGCGCGAGCTGCGCGCCGACGTGCGCGCGCTCGCGCCGGAGCTCGAGCCGGAGCTCGAGCGGCGGCTGCGCGCAAGGATCGACGAGCGCGTGGCCGAGCGCCGGTCGCAGCCCGCGCGCGGCTCGCGCCGGTCGCTGCGATCGGCGCTCGACGCGTGGCTCGCCGGCGGCGTGCGCAACCGCGCGATCGCGCTCGGTGCGGTCGCGAGCCTGCTCGCGGTCGTCGCGGTGCTCGCGATCGCCGCGCCGTGGCGCTCCGCCGGTCACCCCGCGGCCGAACCGCCGAGTGCCCAGAACACCTTGGAAAGCGCGAGCGGAGCATCGTCGAACTCGAGCGTCGAGCATGGAGCGGCGGCCGCGCCGCGCGCCGCAGCCGGAGCCGCCGGCGCGGCCGTCGCGCCGGGCAAATCGCAGTTCTCGCCCCAGGCCGGCGCCGAAGATCTCGGGCCGAGCGAACGTCGCATCCAGCAGCACGCCGTCTCGATCACGCTCGCGCCGCGCCCGCAGGCGGTTCAATCGGTCGCCGATCAGGTGACGCGCCTGGCGACGCGCGACGGCGGCTTCGTACTGCGCTCGCAAGTCGACGTCGAACCGAAGGGTCAGAGCAGCGCGACGCTTCAGCTGCAGCTCCCGAGCGAACAGCTCTCGGCTGCGCTCGCATCGCTCGCGCAGCTCGCGCCGGTGCGCGTCGAGAGCCAGTCGCTGCAGGACATCACCGGCGGATACGACGCCGCGCGGACGAAGCTCGCCGACGCGGTGGCCGCGCGGCAGGCGCTGCTGCGCGCGCTCGCGCACGCGACGACGCAGGGGCAGATCGAAAGCCTGCGCGAGCGGCTGTCGCTCGCCGGCGGCGCCATCGCGCGCGCGCACGGCGAATTCGACGCGATCTCCAAGCGCGGGAGCTCGGCGGCGATCGAAGTGACCGTCTCGGGCGACGCGCACGCCGGCGGTGGCGAATCGGTGCTCGAAAGCGGGCTGAACGACGCCGGCGAAGTCCTCGCGGTCGCGCTGAAGGCGCTGCTGATCGCGCTCGCGGCGCTCGCGCCGCTGACGATCCTTGCAACGCTGCTCGTGCTCGGCTGGCGCGCGGCCCGACGACGTCTGCGCGAGCGCGCTCTCTCGTAGCGCCCGGCGCTCGTGCGTCGAGCGCCGCTGCGACCGATCCGGCGTCGAGCGAAATCATTCACGACAAGAACTGGCTGCGCAGCCAGTATGATCGTCGGCATCCGGCATCGGCGAACTCGGAGGTCCTGATGGCAACGGTTGGACGCGACATCGAGAGCTTGGAAGTGACCGACCGCGAGCTGTGGCTGCACGGGCCGCCGCTCCAGGCGTTCAAGCAGATGCGCGGCAAGTGCCCCGTGCACTGGACCGAGCGGTTTGAAGAGCTGCCGGACGAGGCCGGCTTCTGGTCGGTGACGACCGCCGACGACGTCCACACGGTCAGCCGCGACTGGGAGACCTACTCCTCCGAGCTCGGCGGCGTGATCGTCGCGGCGGCCGGCTTTCCGATCGAGCTCGCGCGCGCGATGTTCATCGGCATGGACCCGCCCAAGCACGACCGGCTGAAGGCGCTGTTCCAGCGCGGCTTCACGCCGAAGCGGATCGCCGACCACGAGGACGCGATTCGTGAGATCACCGTGCGCGTGCTCGACCGCCTCGACGGGCGCGAGACGTGCGACCTCGTCGCAGACGTCGCGCAGCCGGTCGTCTCGCGCGTGATCGGCAGCTTCATGGGCATCTCCGAAGAGGAAGACCTGATCTGGGCGCGGCTGATGAACTCGACGCTCGGCGCCGGCGACCCCGACCTCAATCCCGACGGCTTCGACGGCGCCGTCAACAAGGACATCCCCGTGATCTTCGAGCTCTGCCGCAAGCTGATCGCCGAGCGCCAAGCGAACCCGACCGACGATCTGACGTCCGTGCTCGTCCACGCCGAAGTCGACGGACAGAGGCTCGAGGAACACGAGATCGTGATGGGCTTCTTCCTGCTGATGGCCGCCGGCAACGACTCGACGAAGGCGACGTACTGCAGCGGCATGCGCGCGCTGATCGAAGACGACGAGCAGCGTCGGCTCGTGCTCGACGACCCCTCGCTGATTCCGGACGCCGTCGAGGAGTCGCTGCGGATGTTCCCCGCGTTCGCGCACTTCCGCCGCACGGCGACGCGCGACACCGAGCTGCACGGGCAGCAGATCAAGGCCGGCGAGAAGGTCGTCATGTGGTACGCCTCCTCGAACCGCGACGAGACGCGCTTCGAGGACCCCGATCGCTTCGACCTGCGCCGCAAAGCCGAGCACCAAGCATTTGGCGCCGGCGGGCGGCACTTCTGCCTCGGCACCGCGCTCGCGCGTCTGGAGCTGCGGATCCTGATCGAGGAGACGCTCGAGCGATACCCGAAGATCGCGCTCGACGAGCGTCCGACGCACGTCGAATCGCTGTTTCTCAACCAGCTCAAGACGCTGCCGGTCCGGCTGAACGGATAGCGCGCCAGTCGCCCGTCGACCGGCGCGTCGCTAGCCGTGCCCGAGCACCGGGTGCGGCGCGTACGGCTCCTCCAAGCGCGCGATCTCCTCGACCGAGAGCGCCAGCTGCTCGGCGGCGAGCGCGTCCTGCAGGTGCCCCGGCTGCGTCGCGCCGACGATCGGCGCCGTGACGCCCGGCTTGTGCAACAGCCACGCCAGCGCGACCTGCGCCGGCGGCGCGCCGCGCTCGCTCGCGACCTCGGCGACGCGCTCGACGACGTCGAAGTCGGTCGGTTGGCCGTACAGGTAGTCCGTGAACGGGTCGGCGTCCGCACGCGTCGTGCGCCGCTCGCCCGCACGCGTGCGATTGCCGGCGAGCATGCCGCGCGCGAGCGGGCTCCACGGGATCACGCCGACGCCTTGATCGAGGCACAGCGGGATCATCTCGCGCTCCTCCTCGCGGTAGATCAGGTTGTAGTGCGGCTGCATCGAGACGAACTTCGTCCAGCCGTGGCGCTCGGCGACGTGCTGCGCCTTGGCGAACTGCCATGCGAACATGCTGCTCGCGCCGATGTACCGCGCCTTGCCCGCGCGCACGACGTCGTGCAGCGCCTGCATCGTCTCCTCGATCGGCGTGCGCGGGTCCCAGCGATGAATCTGGTACAGGTCGACGTACTCCATCTGCAGGCGCTCAAGCGACGCGTCGATCGCGCTCAGCACGTGCTTGCGCGAGAGCCCGCCGCCGTTCTCACCGGGCGTCATCGGCATGAACACCTTCGTCGCGACGACGACCTCCTCGCGCGTCGACAGCTTCGAGAGCAGCCGCCCCGTCGCGACCTCGCTCGCGCCGTTCGAGTACGTGTCGGCCGTGTCGAAGAACGTGATCCCGCCATCGACCGCCGCGCGCACGATCGGCTCCGCGGCCCGCTCGTCGAGCGCCCAAGCGCGGTCCGAGTCGTTGCCGTAGCTCATCATCCCGAGGCACACGCGCGAGACGCGCAGCCCGGTCGCGCCGAGATTGACGTACTCCATCGGACTCCCTCCTGACACTCGCTTGGCCGCTGCTCGACGCCAACGTTAGCCGCCTTGCGCGCGCGCCCCGGCGCATAGCGGCGCGACGATCAGTTAACTGCGGGTCGATGATGCGCCCAGGTCCAGCCGGCCGCGACGCGGCGGCAGCCGGTGCCGGCGCTTCTCTGCGCGGCGTGCTCTCGACGCTGCTCCTGCTCGCGCTCGTCGCGTCGCTCGCGCTCGCCGCGCTGCACGCATTCGCGTCCGACGACGGATCCTCGGGCGACATCGACCGCGCCGCCGCCGCAAGCGCGGCGACAAAGCCGCGCTCGGCGTCGAAGCCGCGCCCGGTGACGAAGCCGGCCGCGCCGGCCGGTCCGCTCGTGACGATCGCCGGCGATTCGACGCATCCGGGACCGGCGGTGCCGCCGGCGTTCATCGGCCTGTCGTTCGAGATGTCGGCGCTGGCGCAGATCGCGCGCTACTCCGATCGCGGCGACTTCGTGACGCTGTTGCGCTCGCTCGGCCCGGGCGTGCTGCGTTTCGGCGGCGCCTCGGCCGATACGCGAATCGCGTGGACCGACAACCGCACGCCGCGTCCCGCGTGGGCGTCGGGCGTCGTCGACGTCGACGACCTGCGCGAGCTCGGCGCGCTCGCGGCCGCGAGTGGCTGGCACGTCGTGCTGACGGTCGGCATCGTCCACTTCGAACCGCAGGCGGCCGCGCGCGAGGTGGCGGCCGCGAAGGCGGCGCTCGGCGAATGGCTCGCCGGGATCGAGATCGGCAACGAGCCGAACGCGTACGGGTCGCACGCGGCGCGCGCCGAACCGTGGACGTTCGCGCAATACGCCGAAGAAGTCGCCGTTTACCGCGGCGCGATCGAAGTCGCGGCGCCGGGCGTTCCGCTGCTCGGCCCGGACGTGTCGGGCTCGGCCGCGTTCGAAGCGTGGGGCCCCGGCGAGGCGGTCGCCGAGCGGCCGGCGCTGCTGACCGGCCATCACTACCCGCTCGGCTGTGAACAACAGCCGCCGCCGTCGGTCGAACGCCTGCTCAGCGCGCAGATCCGCGCGAAGGAGATCAGCTCGCTGCGCCGCTACGTCTCGATCGCGCAGGCTGGCGGCACGCCGTTCCGCCTCGACGAGACGAACACCGTCTCCTGCGGCGGCGTCGCCGGGATCAGCGACACGTTCGCGTCGGCCCTATGGGCGGCCGGCTTCCTGCCGCAGGTGATCAACGCCGGCGCGGTCGGCTTCAACCTGCACGGCAACCCTTCGCGCTGTGACGGCTACACGCCGGTCTGCGCCGCGGGCGCCGGCGCCCTCTCCGAAGGAGCGCTCGTGGCGCAGCCCGAGTGGTACGCGCTGCTGATGCTTCGCGGGCTCGTCGGCGAGCAACCGCTGCCCACGACGGTCATCCGCTCGCCGCGCTCGACCAACGTGCAGGCCGCCACGTTCCTCGCCCCCGACGGTCGCCTCGACTTCGTGCTCGTCGACGACGACCCGCCCGGCGCACGCTCGGCGACGGTGCGCCTGCGAGTCGGCGCCCGCTACTCGGGCGGCAGCGTGCTCAAGCTGGCCGGCGAATCGCCGCTCGCGCTGTCCGGTGTGACGCTTGGCGGGCGCGAAGTCGCGGCGAACGGCGAATGGAGCCCGGGCCGGCTGCCGGCGGTCGCCGTCCGTGCGGGCACGGCCACTGTCGAGCTCGCGCCGAGCACCGCGGCGCTCGTCGGCGTCGCGCCCGGCTGACCGCGGCCGCCTGCGGCCGCGGGACGGCGACGGCGCCGAGTGCCAACGCGCGCGACCCCGCTCACGCTTCGAGCTCCTCGCCGACGGCGCGCGCGAGCACGAGCGGGCGCCTGCTCACCGCCGACGCCTCTTCGCGGTCATCCCTCAGCACGCTCTCGACGCCCGCCTGCTCGAACGCACGACGCATCAACGGCGATCCGGGAATCAGCGCGAAGTCGTAGCCGCGTCGCCGGCACAGGCCACTGCGAAACGCGATCACGGCGACGCCGATCGCGTCGATGTAGGAGAGCTCGCGCAGGTCGAGCGTGATCCCCGTCACGCCCTCCGCGCAAAGGCGCTCGATCTCGACTTCGAGCTTGTGCGCCGAGCGGTGCGTCAACTCGCCGATCAGCACGATCGTGTGCGTCCGCGCGCCGACGCTGCTGAGCGCGACGTTGCGTTCGATCGACGCAGGACGCACCGACGTCGTCACGCTGAACGGCGTGCGCTGGCGCTTCGCGCCGCTCGCGCCGGTGGTTCCGGTTCCTTCGGTTTCTCCGGGGCGGTCCTTGCGGGACCCAACCCTGGCTGTCGACGCCGTCGATTGGCGTTTCATCAGACACAGCTCCTTCCTAGAAGCTTCGAAGTGATTCCAGCGGACGTCCGGGCGTGGCCCGGCGTCGGGTGGGCTGAGCGGGTGTGGCTAGCCCGGTCGCTCTGGAATCAGCGCGAAGCACGCCGCGCGCCATGGCCGGCAGAGCAGCCGCAGCCGGCGTATCGCGCGAGGAGCCGCAAGGAGGAGCAGTCCGGCGAGCGACAGGAAGCCGGACAGCGCAAGGCCACCGCCACCGCCCGCCGACCCCGCTCCCGAGGCGCCGCTTGGCTGCGGGCCCGGGATCGGGCTCGCAGGCGGCGTCATCACCGCGGTGTGCCCGTGAGCTTCAGCGCTGCGCGCGCCCGTCGTCGCGGCGGCGAGCGACGCCGCGGAGGCGACCGTGTCAAGCGGCGGGGCTGTGAGCAGCGGCCGTGCGTAGAGCGATTCGGGGCACACGCCTGACATGTACGTGCCGAGCAGCGCGCACCCGAGCTCGCTGGATCCGAACGCCGCGCTCTTCGCCGCTGCCCTGGCGGACGAGCCGTCTGCGCCGGCGCCGAGCAGCAGCGGCGGTTCGCTCACTCCCTCGCTCTGCGCGCTCGTCAACATCGCGATCGGGGCGATCGCCGTTGCCTGTGCGCCGGCGGACGGCGCTCCGCCGGTCGGTCCGCCGCCGAGCGGCACACCGACCGCGGTCGACGACTGCGAGCCTTTCGCGCTCTGTTCGGCGACGCTCTGCGTCGCTCCGCCACCCTGCTCGGTCGGCGTCGTCGTCGGTTCCGCGCCGTGTTCGCCGTGTTCGAGAACCGGCGTTTCGTGCGTCGTCGGCGTTTCCGGCGTGTGCGCTTCGAGCGTCTGCGGAGGCGGCTGTTGGGCCGGCGGCGGTTCTTTGACCGGCGGTGGGACGACTTGTTCGGGGGCGGGCGGCGGCGTGGGCGATTCGACGTGCTGTTCCTGCGTCGTCACCGGCGTTTCCGTCTGTTCGCCCGCGACGCCTGTCCCCGTCCCCGTCGTCGTTCCCGTCGTCGACGATTCCTTCACGCCTTCGCCGCCCGACGGCGCGCTTGCCGTTTCCTGTTCGGTCGCTCCTGGAGCGCCGCTTCCCGAGCTCACGGCTTCGCTCGAGGCGCCCTGCGAGCCGGACGCGGCAGACTGTTCGGCGGCCGGTTCGTGTTCGGCGACCGGTTCGGCCGCCTGCGCGCCCGCGGCGAGGATCAGCCCGCAGAGCAGCGCGAGCACGCCCGCGCAGAGGCCGGCCAGCGCCCTGTGAACGAGGCCTTCCGGACGCGCGGCGAGCACGGCGCCGTCGTCAGCCGATCGCACGGCGAGCCTCTACTTGGCCTTCGGGCGAGCGCTCGACGGCCTCGTCCGCCAACGTTTGCTCGCGACGCCGACGCGCGGCGAGCGCGAAGCACTCGGCGAGCTCGAGCGCGTGCGCTTCGTCGCTCAATGCAGACAGCCGACAGATCGCCAGCCCGACGGAGGCGAGCAAGCACCAGGCTGCGATCACGACGATGTAGAGCACTCCCTTGTAAGGCTAAGCAATCCTGCTCAATCGTGCGCAGCCGACCTACGCAGACATGCGCACAGCCGCGCAATCGAGATCGGCTGAGCATGGGCGCGGCGGGTTTCGAACCTGCGACCGCTCGCGTGTGAAGTGGTCCGGAAGGGTCGCGTTAGGACGGCTCTGGCTATCCTTACTATGCGTCAATAGCAAGGAGAATGAAGGATGGATTCGAGCGCGAAGATCACCTCTAAGGGACAAGTCACGATCCCGAAGGACGTTCGGGACGCACTGGACCTGCGCGAAGGGGACGAGCTGCACTTCAGGGTCGAGCGGTCGCGTGGAGGCTGTCCGGGTTTCTGTGTGTGAGGCCGAGGATGGTTAGTTGGGGAGTCGGTCTCCGAAGTGGATCTTGAGTCCTCGTAGTGCTGCTGTCCAGTTGAACGCTTTTTGCCACTTGCCCTCGGCTCGCTGGATCGCGA
>DATHND010000077.1:0-7921 GCA_035486335.1 Solirubrobacteraceae bacterium | reverse complement strand
ACCGGGCTACTGACGTCCTCCGCTCCGCCCTATGGAGGACGCATCGACATCGCCGTGCCGCTGATCGAGAGCTTTCCCGAAGCGCCCGACGTCTCGCTCGTGCAGCTGCATCTCGTGATCGGCCCGCGCGGACTCACCTACTATGAACACGTCGCTGGGAAGCTCGTGCCGTACAAGCCGAAGGGGCTCACGCTCCCCAATCGCTGCCCGCGCGGCGGCTATCCGTTTGCTCTCGAACTGAGCTTCCTCGATGGAAGCCACGCAGGCGACGCGACGAACGTGCCGTGTGCCCGGCTCGTGCGAGACCATAGGTAAGCTCGCAGCCCGGTCGTGTCGTCTCCCTCAGCTCGCTGACCGCGCCAGGCAGGCATCTTCACCGTTGAGCGCGTCACTGTTCGCGCGGCGCGTCGGCGCAGTGAGCCGAGGGAACCGAGACAACAGGAATTGTCCCGTAGGAGACGCGATGCGTGAGGCTCAATGGCGTGGCTATCGCCACGGAGCGTCCTCGTCGGCGATGCCAGCCACAAGTTCGAGGAAATGAAGCATGTCGCGAGCGATTTCGACCGCACGTGCCTCATCAAGAGCTGCGATCGAATCCGCGATTGTGCCGTCCTCGTCGCCCCTCTGCGACGACGCTCGATGCAATGCGGTGGAATAGATTCCACTCCCCGCTACCGGCGGCCAGTGGTTGTGCAGTTGTCTAAAGTGAAGCTCGGCCCAACCGCAGTCGCGCATGGATTGGCGCGGGACCGGTGCGGAGCTCCCCGACGACCAACTGCATTTGTCTGAGGGCGGGATCTGGCGGCATTCCTATCGAGCTCAATCACCGCTGATGTCCGCAGCGGTCCGGAGAATGAACGCTTCTACGACGAAAGGCGATTATGACCGACTTCCTTGACGACAAGCGCAACGAGATCGCTCGGCGCCTCGATGAGCTCAGACCGGCCGTCGACGAGTACAAACGTCTGGAGGCTGCCGCGTCGGCACTTGCGGGTGTAGACGGTACAGCACCAGCACCGCGTCGGCGCGGACCCGGACGCCCGCGCGGCGCGGCTAGCGCGAAAGCGTCAACGGCGCCGCCGAAAGTTGCCCGAAAAAAACCTGGACGCCCTGCCGGTGAACGGCGCGTTGGACGGCGGAAAGGCAGCGGCATTCGCGCCGCCGAGACGCTGTCGCTCGTACAGACCCAGCCAGGCATAACAATCCCGGAGCTCGCCGCGAAGATAGGCATCAAGCAGAACTATCTGTACCGCGTGCTGCCGGGACTCGAGCAGGGAAACAAGGTCTCAAAGAAAGGTCGCGGCTGGCATCCCAAGGCCGCATAGCGGCGGGACTCAGAACGACGTGAGCAACCGCCTCAGAACCGCCCGCGCTGAAGTCGCCAACATCCACGGACATCGCTGCCGTTCGTGCCCGGCGCGATCGCGCGCCTTACGTCTGGCCTTAACGAGGCGGAGGTCGACGTTTCTAGTGCCGCGGCTGCTCGGCGAGCCACTCGTCGAGCATCGAGCGCGTGAAGCGGATGTGCCTACCGACCCGACGGCAGGGCAGTCGACCGGACCTCACGGCCTCATAGACCCAGCTCGTCTTGACGTCCAGATACCATGCGGCATGCTCCGGGCGCCACAGCCGATTCTCGTCGAGTGCAGCCGGTCGCCCTGTTGTTGTTGCTGGTTCTTGCATACCCGCTACAGGACCCCGAGCGATCCAGATCGGCCAACGGATTCGCGCGCCCGCGCCTCCGCTCGCCCGCTCGTTTGACACCAACCGAACGGGTCTGGCAGGGTCGTCGCGCCCCCGACGCGGCCCTCCAGGGAAATCGCTAGGGAAATCGTCGCCCCCGTCCGCTCCTGCTGCTAGCCTGCTTTTTGTTGTGTTTGCAGGGTTTTGAGCGATGCCGGAGGAGGGACTCGAACCCCCGACACGCGGATTATGATTCCGCTGCTCTAACCAGCTGAGCTACTCCGGCGGGGTGGCGCAGTTTAGCCTCGTGTCGATGACGCCATCGATCCTGCTCGCGGTGCCGAACGTCTCGGAGGGACGCGACGACGCGACGATCGCGCGCATCGGCGCGGCGTTCGCTGCACGGGCGCCTGCCGCCGGCGGAGCGGAAGCGCTGCGCCTGCTCGACGTCCACTCGGATGTCGACCACCACCGCTCGGTCTTCACGCTCGCCGGCCAGGCGCCGGCGCTCGCCGACGCGCTGCTGCGCGGCGCCGCGGAGGCGGTCGCCGCGATCGACGTCGTCGTGCGCGCGTCCGGCGACTCGGCGGAGGCCGGCGTGCACCCGCACGTTGGCGCGATCGACGTCGTGCCGCTCGTCTATTTCGACCCGCGCGCGCGCGGCGCCGCCTGCGCCGAGGCGCTCGTCGTCGCCGATCGCATCGGCAGCGAGCTCGACGTGCCGGTGTTCCTCTACGGCGAACTCGCCGCCGGTCGCCTCGGTGCGACGCGCGCCGAGCTCAGGCGCGGCGGGGTCCTCGGCCTCGCGCGGCGGATGGCCGGCGAAGGCGACAGCGCCGCTGCGATGACGACGCCGCTGCGACCTGACTTCGGTCCGTCGGCGCCGCACCCGCGCGCTGGCGCGACGCTCGTCGCCGCGCGCGAGCCGCTCGTCGCGTTCAACCTGCAACTGCGCCCGCCGGCCGACCTAGACGATGCGCGGCGGATCGCTGCGCTCGTCCGCGAGGGCGGCGAGCGCGGGCTTCCCGGCGTGCGCGCGATCGGCGTCGCGCTGAGCGGCGGCGCCGCGCAGGTCTCGATGAACGTCGAGCGCCCGCTCGAGCTGCCGCTTGCCGAGGTCGTCAACGCCGTTGCGCGGCACGCGCCGCTCGAGAGCGCCGAGCTCGTCGGCCTCGCGCCGCGCGCGGCGCTCGACGGGTTTCCCGGCGATCTGCCGCTCGCCGGCTTCGATCAGGAGCGCCACGTGATCGAGAGCGCGCTCAGCGCGACCGGGCTCGGCGCCGGCGGCCCGAGCGCGAACGCGGTGCGCGAGAACCACTAGGCTGCCCGCATGGCCCAGACGCGACGCAAGCGCCAGACGAAGCATCGCGGCAACGCGGCCGGCTTCGTCGAGTCGCGCGGGCGCACCGGGCGCAAGCCGACGGCCGCCGAGAAGAGCGGCAAGGCCGCCGAGGCGGCGCGCGCGAAGCAGAAGCGCGTCGACCCGCGCGACAAGCCGCCGACGTGGCGCGGCGCGGCGCTGCGGGCGCTCGTCGCCGCGTGCGCGCTCGCGCTGCTCTCGAGCCTGATCTTGAAAGCCTCGCCCGGACAGACCGTCGCGTACTTCGCCGTCGGGCTGATCGCGTACACGCCGATCAGCTACTACACCGACAGCTGGATCTTCCGACGCCGCCAGCGCAAGAAGGGCGCGCAGGGGGGCGGCAAGGCGGCGTCGCGGTGAGCGCGCTCGACGTGCGCTCGTTCACCGTCGGGCCGGTCCAGGAGAACTGCTATGTCGTCGGCGCCGCCGACGCGCCGGCGGGCGCCGACGGGCTGCGTCCGGCCGTGATCGTCGATCCGGGCGAGGAGGCCGAACGGCTGCTCGACGCCGTGACGCGGCTCGGCGTACGGATCGAGGCGATCTTGATCACGCATTGCCACTTCGATCACATCGGCGCCGTCGCGCCGCTCGCGCGCGCCACCGGCGCGCCCGTCTACTGCCCCGAGATCGAGCGACCGCTGCTGACCGACGTGATGAGCTGGGTGCCGCCCGGCTTCGGCCCGTTCGAGAGCTACGAGCCCGAGCACGTGCTCGCCGGCGGCGAGCGCCTGACGCTCGCCGGCCTGGAGATCGACGTCCTCTTCACGCCCGGTCACAGCCCCGGGCACGTGACGTACGCGATCGCGCCCGCCCGCGACGCCGAGGCTGCGAGCGGCGCGGAGGCTGCCGGGGACGAGGACACGAGTGCGCGGCGCGCCTCGGGCCACGTGTCGCTGCTGTCGGGTGACGTCCTCTTCCAGGGCTCGGTCGGCCGCGTAGACCTGCCCGGTGGCGACTGGCCAACGCTCGAGCGCTCGATCGCCGGCCTGCTGCGCTCCTACCCGCCCGAGACGGTCGTCTATCCAGGTCACATGGGCGTGACGACGCTCGGCCGCGAGCGCGACGCGAACCCGTTCCTGACAGAGCTGCGCGAGCGCGTGCCGCGGGCGACGGTGGCGCCCGACGCGACCGCGCCCGGAACTTGAGCGCGCCGAAGCTCAAAGCGCCACGTGGCACGTCCGACGTGCTCGGCGAGCAGTCCCAAGAGCGTGCGACGCTCGAGGCGCGCGCGCGATCGCTGCTCGAGGGCGCCGGCTACGAGCGGATCGAGACGCCCGCGTTCGAGGCGACCGAGCTGTTCGCGCGCGGCGTCGGCGAATCGACCGACATCGTCCGCAAGGAGATGTTCACGTTCGAGGACGCCTCCGGGCGCTCGCTGACGCTGCGCCCCGAGGGCACCGCGCCCGTCTGCCGCGCGTATGTCGAGCACGGCATGCACAAGCGCCGCCAGCCCGTGAAGCTGTGGTACCTCTCGAGCTTCTTCCGCCACGAGCGCGCCCAGGCCGGGCGCTACCGCCAGTTCTGGCAGGTCGGCGCCGAGGCACTCGGCTCCGAGGACCCGGCGGTCGACGCCGAGTCGGTCGTCCTGCTCTCGCAGCTGCTCAATGAGACGGGCGTTCGCGAGGTGCGGCTGCGGCTGTCGAGCCTCGGCGGCGCCGAGGCGCGCGGCGAGTATCGCGAGCGACTGCAGGCGTACCTGCGCGCGCACGAGCAGAGCCTCTCGGCCGACGTGCGCAGCCGGATCGAGCTGAACCCGCTGCGCGCGTTCGACTCGGATCACGAGGGTACGCGGGAGGTGATGCGCGCCGCGCCGCGCCTGCTCGACTATCTCAGCGCCGACGACGCCGAGCACTTCGCCGAGGTCCGCGCGCTGCTCGACGCCGCGTCGGTCTCCTACGAGCTCGATACGACGCTCGTGCGCGGCCTCGACTACTACACGCGCACCGTCTTCGAGTTCACCTCCGACGCGCTCGGTGCGCAGAGCGGCGTCGGCGGCGGCGGCCGTTACGACGGGCTCGTCGAGCAGCTCGGCGGCCCTCCGACGCCCGGCGTCGGCTGGGCTGCCGGCGTCGAGCGGATCCTGCTCGCCGGCGAGCGCGAGCACGTCGTCACAGGCCCCGTCGACTTGTTCGTCGCGCTCGACGGCGCCGCCGCGCGCCGTGCCGCGTTCGACCTGCTGCAGGACGCGCGCTCGGCCGGCCTGCGCGCGCAGATGGAGCTCGCCGGCCGTTCGCTCAAAGGCCAGCTCGGCCACGCCGACGCGCTCGGCGCGCGTTACGTCGCGATCGTCGAGGACGGCGAGACCGTGCTGAAGGACATGCAAGAAGGCGGCCAGGAGCGGATCGCGACCGACGCCGTCGTGCACGCCGTCTTGCGCGGCCTGCGCACGCTCTGAGCGCGCGGTTCAACTATTTCCGGCGAAATGCCGAAAGAAGGTGCGATGACGCAGATCTCGCGACCGTTCCAGATCGCGCTCGCCGCGGTCGTCCTGCTCGCCGCGGTGTGGTTCGTCGCACTTCGAGGGCACTCCTCGGGGGCCGAAAGCTCGAGCTCCGCGCCGACGCCGACGGCCAGCTCGCCGGCGTCCTCCGGCGGCTCCTCGGCGTCCGCGAGTAGCCCGACGACTCCGCGGAGCGCCCCCGGCGGCGGCACGAAGGCCTCCTCCGGCCAGACCTACACCGGCTCCGCGCCCGGCGTCGCCGGGCTCACGCGTGCGATCGCCAAAGCGCAGGGCGCGGTCAAGGAGTCCGAACAGAACGCGCAAGCGTTGCAGCGGAAAGCGGCACAGGCTTCGAGCGCGTCGCAGGCAGCCGCGGCCAGCTCCTCGACCGGCTCCTCGAGCGGTGCCCAGACTCAGCAGCCGACCGCGCCGGCCTCCTCGAAGCCGACCGCGCCGGCCTCGAAGTCGACCGCGCCGGCGAACACCCGCACGCACGCGCCGGCGGCTTCGAGCGCGCAGCGCCAGCAGGCCGTCGTCGAAGGTGAGTTGAAGCACGGACGCACGGTGATCGTGCTGTTCTGGAGTCCCAAAGGCGCGGTCGACGTCGCGGTGCGCGGAGAACTCGCGCGGTTGGTCGCGTTCTTGAAACGGCCGGCGGCGCGGGGGCGGTACAAGAACCTCGCCGTGCACTACTCCTCAATCGGCGAAGTCGGCCATTACGGCACGATCACGCGCTCGATCCAGGTCTTGGAGACGCCGACGATGCTCGTGATCGCGCCGAGCGGCAAGACGAAGACGCTTACCGGCCTGATCGACCCGTACACGGTCGCGCAGGCGATCGTCGAAACGCGCTCTCACTAGCCTTAGACTCGGTCGCATGCAAGCGACCGCAGACGAGTTCCGCCAGCACCTCGAACGCCCGCTTGCGCGCGGGCACGTGCCGGCGGAAGCGTGCACCGGCGCCGCCGGCGGCGCCGCGTGCGGCGACTTGATCCGGATCTCGCTCGCGCTCGACCCACACAGCGCCGATGGCGCGATCGCCGACGCCGGCTTCGACGCGAGCGGCTGCGGCGCGAGCATCGCCGCCGGCAGCGCCGTCGTCAGCCTCGTGCGCGGCGCGGCGCTGCTCGACGCGGCGCGCGTCGGCAGCGAGCAGATCGCGCGCGAGCTCGGCGGCCTCAGCGCGGCTAAGCGCCACGCCGTCGAGCTTGCGGCGGACGCGCTGCATCGCGCGCTCGGCTGGGCTGCGCGCCGCCAGGCGCGGCTCGCACACGCGCCGCAGCGCACGCTCGTCGCGATGAGCGGCGGCGTCGACAGCGCCGTCGCCGCGCTGCTCGTGGCCCGCGAACGCGCCGAAGCGGTCGGCGTGACGCTCGAGCTGTGGTCGGACCCCGAGAACGACGGCGAGGCGAGCTGCTGCTCCGCGCAGGCGGTGCGGGCTGCGCGCGCGCTCGCGCACGGCCTCGGCATGCCGCACCTGTCGATCGACCTGCGCGCGGAGTTCCGCGCCGGCGTCGTCGACGGGTGGCTCTCAGATCATGCCGCCGGGCTGACGCCGAACCCATGCGTTCGCTGCAACGGCAACGTCCGCCTCGACGCGATGCTCGACCTCGGCTCGCGCCTCGGCGCCGACACGCTTGCGACCGGCCACTACGCGCGCGTGCACGACGGTCGGCTGCTGCGCGTCGCGGCCGACGTCGCCAAGGACCAGAGCTACGTGCTCTCGGCGCTCGCGCCCGACTCGCTCGCGCGCCTGCGCTTCCCGCTCGGCGAGCTGCGCAAGGAGCGGGTCAGGACGCTCGCGGCGCAGGCTGGGCTCGACGTCGCGCGCAAGCCCGACTCGCAGGACCTCTGCTTCCTCGCAGGCACGCGCCACGCCGACTTCCTCGCGCGCCACGGCGGCCTCGGCGCGACGCCCGGCCCGATCGTCGATGAGCGCGGCGCCGTGCTCGGCGAGCACCGCGGCGCGCACTCTTACACCGTCGGCCAGCGCCACGGCCTCGGGCTCGGCGGCCGCGAGCCGCTGTACGTGCTGTGCACCGACGCGCGGCGAAACACCGTCACCGTCGGCCCGCGCGAGGCGCTGCTCACGCACGGGCTGCCCGTGCGTGAGCTGACGCTGCACCGCGACGGCGCGTGCGTCGACGGCGTGCGCGTACGCTCGCACGGCCGACTGCTCTCCTGCCGTCTCGAGCGCGATCTCGCCGCCGGCTCGCACGCGAGCGCGACGGTCGTGCTCGACGAGCCCGCCGAGCGCACCGCACCGGGTCAGCTCGCGTGCCTGTACAGCGGCGAGATCGTCGTCGGTCACGGCACGATCGACGCGCCCGCGTGCCCGACGGCCGCCGCGCGCCCGGCGCTCGCCGTCGCGGCGGCCGCGACCTAAGATCACTCGCGCGATGGCGATGACATCGGATCAGATCCGCGAGCGCTTTCTG
>DATHND010000076.1:0-18771 GCA_035486335.1 Solirubrobacteraceae bacterium | reverse complement strand
GGCGAGCATCCGCTCGAGCGCGAGCATCCGCTCGGGCGTGTCCGGATGCGCCGGCATCAGCACGCGCGGGTCGTGCTCGAGCGACGAGGAGTGCGTGAAGTAGATGCCCGTGCGCCGCTCCTCGCCCGCCATGCGCGTGAGTTTGCCAGCGCCGTACCCACAGCGCGAGCCGCGGCGGCGCTTCGAGCAGGCGCGGACCGTCTCTCGCGCGGCCGGCCGGCAGCCGCTAGAAGACGACGGTCGTGTCGCCCGCGCGCAGCACGCGGTCTTCGCAGTGCCAGCGCACCGCGCGCGCGAGCACCGTGCGCTCGATGTCCGCTCCCAGGCGCATCAGCGCCGGCACGTCCTCGCGATGCGTCACGCGGACCGTGTCCTGCTCGATGATCGGCCCGTCGTCGAGTCGCTCGGTGACGTAGTGCGCGGTCGCGCCGATCAGCTTCACGCCGCGCGCCTTCGCCTGCGCGTACGGCTTCGCGCCGGCGAACGCCGGCAGGAACGAGTGGTGGATGTTGATCGCCGGCGCCGCCAACGCCTCGAGCAGTTCGCCGCTGAGGATCTGCATATAGCGCGCGAGCACGACGAGGTCCACCGGCGCGTCGTGCACGAGCTCGAGCAGCCGCCGCTCGGCCTCGGCTCTGCGACCGCGCTCGACCGACACGTGCTCGAACGTCAGGCCGAACGACTCGACGTCGTCGCGCAGCGTTTCGTGATTGGACACGACGAGCGGCACGTCGATCTCGAGCTCACCGCGCCGTCGGCGCCACAGCAGGTCGAGCAGGCAGTGATCCTCGCGCGAGACGAGGATCGCGACGCGCTTGCGCACGCGCGCGTCCGACATCCGCCACTGCATCTCGAGCGGCGCGCCGACCTCGCGCGCAAAGCTCGCTTCCAACTCGGCGCGCTCCGGCGGCGACAGCACGAGGTCGAACTCCATTCGCATGAAGAACGTCCCATCGCGCGGGTCCGTCGTGTGCTGGTCGGAGCGCACGATGTTCGCGCCCGCCTGCGTCAGCAGGCGCGACGTCGCGGCGACGATCCCCGGCTGATCGGGGCAGGAGATCAAGAGGCGCGTGATCGGCGGCGCCGGTGCGGGCGCGGGCGTCACGATCCGTCGGCCCTGCACGTGCTCGGGGTGTCGCGCTCGCCCCGAGTCAAGCGCCCGAGCGCTGCGGGTATTCGTGCACCGAGACGAGCCGCGCCGGGCCGTCGAGCACACGGTAGGTGTGCGGGCGGTCGGCGCGGAAGCTGATCAGGTCGCCCTGGCCGAGCGTCTCGGTGAACGAGTCGGCGCTGATCTCGACCGTGCCGGCGGCGATCGTGATGTGCTCGAACAGGCCGGCGACGTGCGCCTGCGCGTGACGCACGGCGCCGTCGTCGAGCACGAGCGTGTAGATCTCGATCAGCGCGCCGCCCGTGCGCGTCAGCATGTGCCGCACGATCAGGCCGTCGGCCTCGAGACCGGCGTCTCCGAGGGCGATCACCGAGGCGTCGTCCTCGCGCACGAGCGACATGTCGTCGGCCGGCGGCTCGTCGTGGAACAGGCTCGTGAACGGCACGCCGAGCGCCGAGGCGAGCGCCCAGACGGTGTCGATCGACGGGTTGCCCTGGCCGCGCTCGATCAGCGAGACGGTCGACTTCGCGACGCCGGCCTGCTCTGCGAGCGCGGACAGCGTCATCTCACGCGTCGTCCTCCAGCGACGCAAGTTGCGCGCAATCGGCTGCACGGCACTCGGCACCGCCGTATTTGTATCGCAAGCGCGCATGGACGAATCGGCCGACTGGCTGGAATGGTATGTTTTATCGGTCGATAACTTATAATATCGAACAGGGCGCACGCGGAGGGACTACGCGAGTGAGTTCAAAAACGCAAATGAGACGCGCTGTCAATCGATAGGATCGACGACGTCGCCGGCTCGCGTGCACTCGATCCAAGCCGAGCCCCGGCGAGCGCGGCGTGGCAGGGAATCGACGGAAGGGGGCCGCTGTGCCAAAGCTCGGGATGGGGCCGATAAGACGGGAGCAGATCTGCCGTGCCGCGGCGGCGGTGATCGCGCGCGAGGGCTTCGCGGGCACGACGATGCGGATGGTCGCCGAGGAGGGGGGTGTCAGCACGGGGATGCTCAACCACTACTTCGCCAACCGCCGGGATCTGCTGACACAGGCGCTCGTGCATGTCTCCGAGCGCACGCAGAACCGCTTCCGCGAGGCGATCGAGCAGACGCCTCCCGGGATCGAGCGGCTCACGGCGCTGCTCGACAGCGCGCTGATGGAGGACGAGCAGATGATCGAGACGTGGCGGGTGTGGATCAACGCGTACGGCGAGGCGGTGCGGCTGCCTGCGCTGCGCCACACGATCGAGGCGCGCCTGACGAGTTGGCACGAGCTGATCGACACCGCGCTCGAGGGACTGCTCCCGCCGAGCCCGCCCGGCGCGATCCCCGCGGCGTGGCGCTTCGATGCGCTGCTCAACGGACTTGCGATCCAGGCGCTCACCTCCGAGGCCGCGCTCGACGGACGCCAGATTCGCGACGAGGTGATCGCGACGCTGCTCGGCGGCGCCGACGCGCACGGCGGGGCGCCCGCAAGCGCGTCACGCGTCGCGAGCGGCGCATCGCGCCTCTAGCTCCGCCGCGAGCCTCCACGCTCGCTTGCGAGGGACGTCAAGCAGCCGCGTCCGCTCCGGCGACCTCCTGCACGAGCCACCCGTTGCCGTCCGGATCGTCGAAGCTGAAGAACGAGTTGTAGTCGCGGCGCTCGGGGTCGTGCCCGGGCGTCTGGCCGCGCTCGTCGAAGTGGAACACCTCGCTGACGTCGACGCCGCGCTCGAGCAGCTCGGCGCGCGCGGCGTCGATGTCGCCGACGATCAGATGCAGCCCTTTGACGGCGCCGGCCCGATCGGGCTGCTTCATCACGGCGATCGAGCAGGCCGAGCCGGGCGGCGTCAGCTGCACGACGCGGAAGTCCTCGCCGGCGCTGTGGTCGACGTGCAGGTCGAAGCCGACTCGGTCGATGTAAAACGCCTTCGCGCGATCGACGTCGGTCGCGGGTACGACGATCAGTTCGAGCTTCCAGTCCATCATTTCACCTCGTTTGCAGAGCCTCGCCCCAATGACGACGATCCTCCAGAGATATCATCGCTGCGCGAGCGGCAACCCGACGACGGCGATGCTGAGCTCAGAGCCGCGCACGGCGCGCCGCCTCAGCCGGCGCGCTCGGCCGAGGCCAGCCCGCGGCGCGCCCAGAGCGCGAAGAGCGCCGAGCCGGCGGCGAGCAAGCCGAACGCGAGCGCGACCTTGACCGGCGAGCCGGCGAGCAGGCCGCGCGCGGCCTCGAGCGCGGCCGTCGCCGGGTTGATCTGAGCGACAGCGTGGATCCAGCCGCTGAGCAGGTTCAGCGGCACGTACACCGGCGCGAGGAACAGCACGACGAAGACGGGCATCTGGATCAGCGCGCCGGCTTGTTCGGTGCGCAGGAACATCGCCACGCCGCATGCCCACAGCGCGGCGACGAGGTTCATCAGCACGCCGATGCCGACGATGCCGACTAGTTCGCCGCCGTTGCCGAGCACGTTCATGCCGGCGAGCAGCGCCGCGAGCGTGATCAAGGTCGCGGTCAACAGCCAGCGCGCGAGCGCGCCGAGCGCGTAGCCGGCGATGATCCCGCTGCGCCGCGGCGCGGTCAGCAACAGGCGCCGCGCGAAGCCCGAATCGAAGTCGCGCGCGATCGCAAAGCCCGTGAAGACGCCGCCGAACGCAGCCGACTGCAGGAAGACAAACGCGAACTGGAACGCCGTGTAGCCGGGCCCGTAATGGAAGTTCGGCACTTCGGCGACCTTCGACAGCCCGCCGGCGAACGCGGCGAGGAAGAACAGCGGGAAGATCAGCGACGGCAGCAGGATCGCCGGGTTGACGAGCGTGTTGTGCACCGAGCGCCACGCGACGCCGCGCGCGACGTACGCGAAACGCCTCATGTGCGCACCAGCCGGTTCTTCATCGCGGCGCCGGCGAACGAGAGCGTGATCACGCTGAGCGCCAACGCGAAGCCAAAGCCGAGCGCGAGCGCCTGGCCATCCCAGCCGGTGATGATCAGGCTGCGGATCCCCTCGATCAGGTATGAGACCGGGTTGTACGTCGCGACCTCTTTGAACCATTCGGTCTTGATCAGGTTGCGCGGAAGGCTCGAGGAGCTGAGGAAGACGGTGACGAACAACAGCGGGAAGAAGCCCTGCACGGCTTCGCCGGTGCCGAAGCGCAGCGCCAGCAGCGACCCGAGCCCGGCGAAGCCGAACGCGATCAGGATCGACAGCGCGAGCAGGACGAGCGCGCCGCCGAAGCCGCTGGCGATGCCGACGCCGCTGGCGATGCCGACGAGCAGGTAGCAGAGCGACTGCACGCAGGCGACGACGACGGCGCCGCCAAGCTGCCCGGCGAGCAGCGCCGAGCCGCGCAGCGGCGTCAGCGCGAGCCGGTCGAAGAAGCCCGACTGAATGTCGCGCGCGAGATCGGTGCCGGCCGTGACCGCGACGAACAGCGCGCCCTGCAGGAACGGCACGGCGAGCGCGAAGTCGCGATAGCTCACGTCGGGGAAGCCGGGGATCTTGCGCGCCGCGCTCAGCGCCGAGCCGTTGATCGCGAACAGGATCAGCGGGAAGACGAGCGGAAAGACGAGCAGCGCGCGCTGGCGAAACGTGCGCACCACCGAGCGGCGCGCGATCGCGCCGACCTGTTCGAGCAGGCTCGGCGCCGGCAGCGCGCCGAGCGGGCCGGCGGCGGCGAGTACCGGTCGGCGGCTAGCGCTGCTGCTCATCCGCTTCCTCGCCGGCTCCCTCCAGCTTGCGCCCGGTCTTCGCGAGGAAGACGTCGTCGAGCGACGGCTGGTGCAGCTGCAGCGTCGCGACCTTCAACTGCGCCTGGTCGAGCGTGCGGACGATCTCGGCGAGCTGCGACTCGCCGCCGGGGAGCTGCACGGTGACGGCGCCGTTGCCGTTACGCGCGAGCGTACCGAAGCTCGTCAGCCGCGCGGCGAGCGTGTCGCCGGCGGTCGGGTCGGCGGGCACGACTTCGACGGTCGGGTTGCCGATCTCGTCCTTCAGCTGCGTCGGCGTGCCCTCGGCGACGATGTGGCCGTGGTCGATGATCCCGACGCGGTCGGCCAGCGCGTCGGCCTCCTCGAGGTACTGCGTCGTCAAGAACACCGTCATCCCCTCCTCGTGTGCGAGCCGCGCGACCTCCGCCCACAGCGCGCTTCGGCTCTGCAGGTCGAGGCCCGTCGTCGGCTCGTCGAGGAACAGGATGCGCGGGCTGTGCACGAGCGCCAGCGCGAGGTCGAGCCGGCGCTTCATCCCGCCCGAGTAGCCGCCGACGCGGCGGTCGGCCGCTTCGGTCAGCCCGACGCGCTCGAGCAGCTCCTGCGCGCGTCGCGCGCGATCGGCCTTCGGCATCCCCTGCAGCGTCGCCTGCAGCTGCAGATGCTCGCGGCCGGTGAGGATCGCGTCGAGCGCCGCCTCCTGCAGCGCCGCGCCGATCGACGCGCGCACGTGCGCGCCGTCGTGGACGATGTCGTAGCCGCCAACGCTCGCGCGGCCGCTCGTCGGCGGCAAGAGTGTCGTCAGCATCAGCACCGTCGTCGACTTGCCGGCGCCGTTCGGGCCGAGGAAGCCGTAGATCTCGCCGGGCGCGACCGCGAGATCGATGCCGTCGACGGCACGCGGCCCCTTGCGGAACTCGCGCACGAGTTGCTCGACCTCGATCGCGGGTGCGCTGCTCATCGAGTCACCCTAGCGACGAAGATCGGCCGTCCCGCCGCGGCGTCGAGCTGCGACTGCCGCCGCCGAGCGCGAGCGCTCATCCGCTCATCTCGCCGCGCGCTGCGCGCGGCGGCAGCGACGGCTCGACGCGCAAGAGGCGCGCCGGCAATCGCGGCAGCCACCAGTTCCAGCGCCCGAACAGCGACACGACCGCCGGCACGAGCAGCGCGCGGATCACGGTCGCGTCGAGCAGGATGCCGGCGGCGAGGCCCGTCGCGAGCACTTTGATTTCGGTCTCCGGGCCGGACGCTAGTGAGACGAACGCGAGAAACAGGATCAGCGCGGCGCTCGTCACGAGCCGGCCCGTGCGGCCGATCCCGCGCACGACCGCCGTGTCGGTCGAGCCGGTCGCGTCGTACTCCTCGCGCATCCGCGCGAGGATGAACACCTCGTAGTCCATCGACAGGCCGAACAGGAACGCGAACACCATCAGCGGGATCCACGCGGTGACCGAGCCCGTCGCGGGCACCCCCCAGATCGCGTTCGAGCCGTGCCCGCTCTGCCACACGAGCTCGAGCACGCCCCACGCGGCGGCGACGCTGATCACGTTCAGCACGACCGCCTTCAGCGGCAACAGCAGCGAGCGGAACGCGCGTGCGAGCAGGATGAACGTGATCAGCGCGATCAGGCCGATCATCAGCGGGAAGTTGCCGTAGACGGCTTCGATGAAGTCCTGGTTCTGCGCCGGCAGCCCGCCGACGCGCACGCGGTCGCCGACCGCGCGGGCGGCGCTGCGCGCGCGGTCCAGCGTGTCGCGCCCGGCCGACGTCGAGCCGTCGGGGGTCGAGAAGGCGTCGACGACCGCCGCGCCGGTACGCCGCCATTCCGCCGTCGCCGGCGCGACGGCGCCGTGCACGTCGCGCACGCCGGCCATCGCCGTGGCGACGCGCTGCGGCGCGGCCGCGCCTTCGACAAGCGCCTCGTACGGCAGCAGCGCGCCGGCGCCGATGCCCGAGCGCTCGAGCGCGACGAGTCCTTGCTTGGCGTCGCCCTGCTTGGCGACCGTGTTGACGTTCGGCAGCCCCGGCTGCAGGCCGGTCGCGGCGAGCACGAGCGCCGCGAGCACCGCCGCGGCGCCGACCGCCGCGATCCAGCGGCCTCGCACGACGAGCTTCGCCCAGCCGGTCCACGAACGGCTCGCATGGTCGTCGTCGCGCACGTGCGGCCAGTCCAGGCGCGGGCCGAGCTTCGCGAGGACGACCGGCAACAGCGTCGTCGCGACGATCACGCTGATCAGCGGGATCAGCATGCCGCCGTAGCCGACCGAGCGCAGGAACGGCAGCGGCAGCGCGACGAGCGCGAGCAGGCCGATCGCGACGGTCGTCCCGCTGAACACGACCGCGCGCCCGGCCGTCTGCATCGCGCGCACAATCGCCTCCTCGCCTTGACGCCCGTGCGCGATCTCCTCGCGCCAGCGCACGACGACGATCAGCGCGTAGTCGATCGACACGCCAAGCCCGATCAGCGCGATCAGGAACTGCACGATCGGCGAGACTTCGGTGATCGTCGTCAGCCCCCAGACGAGCAGGAACGTGGTCATGATCGAGACCACGGCCATCATGATCGGCACGATCGCGAGGAACGAGCCAAACACGAACGCGAGCACGAGCAGTGCGCCGAGCCCGCCGAGCAGCGCCTCGACGAGCACGCCGGGACCGTTGCCGCCGCCGCTCTGCACCGACAGCGCATCGAAGCCGGTCAGGTGGACGGGCGCGCCGGCGACGGTCGCGCCGCGCAGCGCGACGGCCGCGTGTTCGGCCGCTTTCGGGTTGTCTTCGAACGCCTGCGTGCGGTCGGGCGGCGGATAGGCGACGGCGAACGTCGTGCGGCCGTCGGGCGAGACGAACGCGCGGTTGCCGGTGCTCGCGTAGCCGGCGATCCGCGAGCCGGGCAGCGCGTGCGCAAGGCGCGCTTCTACGCCGCGCAGTTCGGCGCGCACCGCCGGCGAGTCGAGCGCTTTGCCGGCCGGCAACGTGACGACCGGCTCGAGCGGCGCGCCGTTACCGCCCGTTCCGTGGAACTCGCGCGCGATCTGTTGGTTGGTCACCCAGCCTTCCCTGCCGGGCACCGAGAACTTTTGTTTGAGCGCTTTCGTCGCCGAGCCCGCCGACGCCATCCCGATCAGCGTCAGCACGATCCAGAAGACCGCGACGATCCGTTTGTGCGCGAGTACCCAGCGTGTCAGCGATGCCATTGCGCCTTCCTTCGTTCGCTTTCGATCCGCCTCTTCAGACGCCGCCGCTGGCGTAAACTCATCGCCGCGTCGTGCGCCGCCGACGGCCCGGCGATGCCGCCGCAGCGCCGCCGCGCGTCTGCCCGCAGGCGCCGCTACGGGCGCAGCGCGAGCATGTCTTCCGTTCGTCGTTCAATCATTTGTATCACAAATAGTCTTCGACGCATAGAATGAACGTATGTGGGATGGAGGGCCGATACCGGGCGAGCTGGGAAAGTTCCCTGGCTACCTGATGGCGCGCCTCGGCGAGGCCTCGCGCCGGCGCTTCCACAAGGCGCTCGAGCCCGAGGGACTGCACCCGCGCGACTTCGGCGTGATGACGATGGTCGACGCACACCCCGGCATGAGCCAGCAGCAGCTCCACGAGAAGACCGGCATCGACCCGAGCTCGATGGTCGCCGTGATCGACGAGCTCGAAGCGCGCGGGCTGGCCGAACGGCGCGCCAACCCCGAGGACCGGCGCGCGCGCACGATCTTCCTGACCGACGAGGGCGAGCGCGCGCTCGAGCGCATCCGCAAGCTCGCGACGCAGTTGCAGCGCGAGCTGTTCGGCGGGCTGACGCCCGAGGAGCTGAGCACGCTGCACGCGCTGCTGCGCAAGCTCGCCGACTCGACGAATCGGCAGGGCGGCGCGGCGGCGGCGTCCTCGCGGCAGCGGCGCTGACCTATCGGCTAGAGGACGCGCTCGCCGTCGTCGGCGACGCGACCGCCGAGCTCGATCCAGCCGTCGTCGAGCGGCCGCGCCTCGATCCGACAGCCGGGACCCTGCTCGATCGCGATTGCGCGGCCGAGCGACGCGCACAGCGCGACCGTCGCCGAGCCCGTCGCCGCGTCCTCCGGCACACCGAGCTCCGGCACGAACACGCGCGCGCGAATTCGCCCGCGGCGCTCGTCGCTCCACGCCCATACCTGCACGCTGCCGGCGCTCGGCGGCGCGTAGGAGTCGACCTGCTCGGGCGTCGCGAGCTGACGGCGCTCGAAGCTCGGGCACCACTCCGCGCGCGCGAGCACCCACGCGCGGTCGCGCTCTACGCGCGTGCGCACATCGCCCGCCGCGACGTGCAGGACGGGCTCGCGCAGCAGCCACGCGGCGCCGACCGTGGGGTGCCCGGCGAACGGCAGCTCGACCGTCGGCGTGAAGATCTGCACGTGCGCGTCGCGCTCGACGAACACCGTCTCGGCGTAGCCGAGCTCGGCGGCGATCGCCTGCCGGCGCGCGTGCGCGATCGCGCCGGCGTCGAGCACGACGCCGAGCGGGTTACCCGACGCACCTGCCGCGTCGGTGAACACGCGCAGCACGCGGACCGTCGTCATCGGTCACGAGCGTAGCCGCTCAGCGGCGCGCGATCATCGACTCACGACCGATCGCAGATCGCCGCCGAGGCGCCGGCGGCGTCCGCCCACGCCGCGTCCTGCAGCGCGGCGGCGGCCGACGGCCGCCGCTCGAGCAGCGCCGAGATCGCATCCGCGGGGAGCGGGCGATGGAAGTGGAAGCCCTGCGCGAGCTCGCAGCGCAGCTCCCGCAGCGCGCGCGCCTGCGGCTCGGTCTCGACGCCCTCCGCGGTCACCTCGAGCGAGAGCGCGTGCGCCATCCGCACGATCGCCGTCGTGATCGCCGTGCTGCGACGGTCGCGCCCGAGCTCCTCGACGAACGAGCGGTCGACCTTCAGGCCGTCGATCGGCAGGCGTGTGAGATAGGCGAGCGAGGAATAGCCGGTGCCGAAGTCGTCGAGCGCGAAGCGCACGCCCAGCCGCGAGACGCGCGTGATCGTGTCGCTGACGCTGTTGCGCTCCTCGAGCAGGATCGACTCGGTGATCTCCAGGCAGAGGCTCGACGGCTCGATCCCGCTGCGCTGCAGCGCGCGCGCGACAGTAGCCTCGAGATCGCGCTGCGTGAGCTGGCGCACGGACAGGTTCACCGAGACGCCGAGCGGACGCATGTCGGGCCGTTGCGCGTGCCAGCGCGCGACCTGCGCGCAAGCGGTCTCGAGCACCCATCGCCCGATCGGCTCGATCAGCCCGCACTCCTCGGCGACGCCGATGAAGAGCTCGGGGCTGATCAGCCCACGCTCGGGATGGTCCCAGCGCAGCAGCGTCTCGACCGACGTGATCACGCCGTCCCGCAACGAGACGATCGGCTGGTAGTCGAGGCGCAGCTCGCCGCGCTCGAGCGCGCGGCGCAGGTCGTTCTCGAGCGAGAGGCGCTCGACGGTGCGGATCCGCATCGCGCGGTCGAACACCTCGAACGTGCCACGCCCGCTGCCCTTCGCCTGGTACATCGCCGCATCGGCGTCGCGCACGAGGCTGGCCGGCGCGCTGTCGGACTCGTCGGCGATCGCGATCCCGAGGCTGGCCTTCGCGAAGTGCTCGCCGGCGGTCAGCTGGAACGGCACGTCGAACGCGGCGGCGATCCGCTCGGCCACGCGCGCGGCGGCGCGCACGTTCGGAACCTGCTCGAGCAGCACGACGAACTCGTCGCCGCCGAGCCGCGCGATCGTGTCCGACGGTCGCAGCGCGCCCTGCAGGCGCGGCGCGATCTCCGTCAGCAGCTCGTCGCCGGCGCTGTGGCCGAGGCTGTCGTTGACGAGCTTGAAGTTGTCGATGTCGAGCAGCACGACCGCGACCTCGGCGCCGGGACGCGACAGCGCGTGGCCGAGACGATCCATGAACAGGACGCGGTTGGGCAGCCCTGTGAGCGGATCGTGAAGCGCCTGGTAGCGGATGTCGTCTTCGGCGCCGCGCTGTTGGATCGCGTCGGCGAGGATGTTCGCGAGCGCCTGCACGAAGTCGACGTCGGCGGCGCCGAACGTGCGCTCGTGCGTGCTCGCCAGCCACAGCTCGCCCCAGTGACCGGCGCGACCCTCGATTTGCCCGACGAGCTTCGCGACGACGGCCGCCGGCAGCTCGCGCGCGTCCTGCCCGAGGCCGACCGACGAGCGCAGGATTGGCGTTGAGCTGTGCGACGACGTCTCGAGCACGCCGCCCAGCTCGACGCCGAGGATCCGCACGGCCTCCTCGAGCGCGTCGTGCATCAATGCCGCGACCTCAGCGCCCTCGAGCGCGTGCTCGCCCAGCCGCGCGACGGCCGCCTGCTGTTCGGCGCGGCGCTCGAGCTCCGCCTCCGCGCGCTTGCGGTCGGTGATGTCAAGCATCACGCCGTGCCACCGCGCGCACCCGTCGGCTTCGGTCACGAGCGCCGCTTCGTCGCGCACCCACACGGTGGCGCCGTCGCGGTGCAGGATCCGGTATTCGTCGGGCGCGTCCGGCTCGAGCAGGTCGGCCTCGCGGTTGAACACGCGCTCGCGGTCGTCCGGATGCACCTGACGCGCCCATAGACCAGCGTCTGCGATCCATTCCTCGGGCGTGAAGCCGAGGATGTCGCTCGTGCCCGAGCTGATGTAGTGCCAGCGCCCGCCGACGCCGACGTCGGCGACATACAGGATCGCCGGCAATCGATCGACGATCGTCCGCATCGCGACCTCCGTCTGCATGCCGCCCGCCGAGCGCGCGCCCGCGCGCGGGTCGGGCTCGCGAGCTGGTTCGGTCAGCGTCATCCTGCGTTCCCTATCGGCGATTTCGCCGTCGAGGCTGAGCGCGGCGCGGCCGCGCTGGCCGCCCCGGGCGGTCGGAGCCGCGGCACGGGCCGCTGTCCTCGAACGCGAGCGTGAAATAGGCGACACGGGCGGGCGCGACCGTCACCGTACGGATCGCAGACGGGCTTCGCGCTCGACGGCGACCGCGAGCAGGCGGCCACGGCGGTCGAGCAGGCCGACTCCCGGGTAGCCGCGCAGCACGCACGGCGACCGGCCGACGTTGCGCAGGGCGATTTCCCAGAACGGAGCCGCTACGCTTCCGCCGAGCCGAGCGCGACGGTCCTGGGAACTCAGCGAGGACGTCCTTATGGCGAGACCCGGATTTGAACCCGGGGACACCAGGGACATGAAAGACAAGACTAAAGGCGGCCAGATGCACGCGGTCTCCAACCGTCCCCCGAGCGGGGATAACAGCGGATTACGGGGGATTACTGCGGCTTTGGGCCACGGGCACGGACGAGTGTAGGCCGGTGCGATGAAGTCACTTTGTTGTGCTTGTCCAGCAGCGGTGAGCTTCAGATGGAGCTAGCGGTGGTCGGTTGTGTCTCGGGCGCGTTCGATCAGGCCGGCGGTCTCTGTGCGCTGGGCAAGCTCGATGGCGCTGTGGTGGCGTATGTGCAGCGCGTCGGCTGCGTCGCTGATCGTTGGTCCTCGCTGAGAGATGTGGCCGCGCACGACGAGCAGGAGCTGGTGGAGCGCTGGCGTGAGGCTGCCCGATCGGGCAGCTTGTTCGCTCCGTCGTGTGAAGGCGCGCAGCTCGGCGCGGAAGGTGAGCACGCTGCAGGGACGTCCTGGCTAGAGTTCCGTTAGAGACCATTTGTGGTTGGCCGGTTCCCACTGCCATTGCCAGATAGCACCGCTCGTGCCAGGGAAATACACCATCTGACTACCTTCATCTAGGTAGGCGGCTGGGCTGCCGCCCGCTCGCCGCCAAGGTTCTCCACCCGTCTGACCACCGAGTTCCGTCAGATACCATTTGTGGTTGGATGATTCCCACTGCAGCTGCCAAATTGCGCCATTTGAGCCACGGAAATAGACGTCCTGATTGCCGCTCGCGGTTTCTACGAAGGCGGTCGGATCCCCCGCCGCCTGCCCTCCGAGTTCCGTCAAATGCCATTTCCCGTTCGATTTTTCCCACTGCCACTGCCAGATCGCACCGTTAGTGCCGCGGAAATAGACACTCTGAGTAGTGCCGTTCGCGTAGGCCACTGGGCTGCCGGCCGCCGAGCGCCAGATTTCCCCGCCGGTCTGACCACCAAGTTCGGTCAGGTGCCATTTGCCGTTCGACGGTTCCCACTGCAACTGCCAAATCGCGCCATTTGAGCCACGGAAATAGACGTCCTGATTGCCGCTCGCGGTTTCTACGAAGGCGGTCGGATTGCCCAGCGCCTGGCCTCCGAGTTCCGTCGAATGCCATTTGCCGTTCGATTTTTCCCACTGCCACTGCCAGATGGCGCCGTTAGTGCCGCGGAAATATGCATCCTGAGTTGCTGTGCCGTTCATGTAGACCGCTGGCTTGGACACCGTCGCGAACGTCTGATCGCTACCGTAACTCGTCCCTCCCGCGCTTGACGCCACGATGCGGTAGTGATAGGTCATGCCAGCTTCGAGGCCGGTGGCAGTCGCGTTCTCGCTCACTGGTCCGTAGCCAGAGCCGGCAGGGTTGCTGGCTGTCGAGGAACCGTAATCGGTCGTAGTGCCGTATTGGAAGTGGTAGGTCGTGGACTGACCGCGCGACGTCACGGTGCCGTTCAAGGTCGCCTGAATTTCTTGGAGGCCGGACGCGGAGGTGGTGCTCACGTCGGGCGGGTAGACAGTCGTGTCGGCACTCGCGCACGCGTTTTGGCGGTTGTCCCAGAGTTCAGTGGCATGGGCGCCATCCGGCAACGTGATCCTCGGGACCCAGGCGCACATGTCGCCGATCTCGTATTCGCCGTCGCTTGATACCCAGCCCGCGAGAGGCCGCGGATCGGTGGCGCTCTCAGCGTACTCGTGCGAAGCAGTCTCAACGAGCGCATTAGCCGGATTTCTTTCTGGGTCATGGTTGATACATCCGCTCACTACACCGCTGGGGTAGAGGTCGACGCTATAGGTCGCCGTGCCATAGGCGGAGTGAAAGCCACAGAAGTTACCGGCACCGAATTCCGAGGCGTAGGTGCTTTCCGGAGCGATCAGGAGGACGAACTGGGTGTTCACGCTTTCCTGTGCGCTCTGCCAACCTTGACTACTGATCGCTTTTTCGATCTCGCGTCCGACCGTGCCATTGCTGACATTGGACGGGGCGGGGACACTAGTATCGGTCCAGTTGCCGGCCACCGTCGCCGTTGCGGAGATGTAGCTCTGAGGGGGCCCCGAGTACTGGGACAGGATGCTCTGGTAGGTCGAGCCCGATAGCCCGCTGAAGAACGTTTCGGTCTGCGCCTTCGCCGCCGCTCCTTCCCCGTTCCAGTTGCTACCCCAGAAGATCAGGTAGACCTGAGGCGATTGCTCGATGGAGCCGCCCCTGTAGATGAGCGGCGGCGTTCCCTGCCCGCAGCCCGACGTACAGGCATACCCGCGGGGGTGTCGGGCTCGCTGTCCGGCCTGGAGTTTCTGCAGACCATTTGGAATCGCACTGGGGCTCGGAAAGAAATGGACCCGCTTACCAACCGCCCACGCCGGTGGATGGGCAAGACCCGTCACGTTCTGCGCGGCGAGCGCGGGCGCGGCTCCGAGGACGGCGAGCGCAGCCCCGACCAGGGACGTGGCGAAAAGCCCGTGCCGGGTGAAAACCCTCGCAGACCTCCTCAAGCGCCCGAGACGAGCACTGCTCGTTCCGGCACGTCCCTGGGACTCCTGCGGCTCGCCCTCGGGTGCTGACCCGCGCGCTAGATGCCCTACGCCGCCGAACTGCCTGTACCCGCAACCTTCCATGCTGAACGGTCGCATCCGTGACGAGTCCCTTCGTAGTCGTGGCGGCCAACCGGCCCGTTTGCTGGGTCGCGAGGACAGCACACACCGTCACGACTTGCTGAACACCGGCGGTGCTGAGACCCCCAGTGGTCGAGGCGGCCAAGCCAGCGACGCGGTTACTTGGACCGAAGCCCCGGAAAGCAGCCCGAGACCACAAACGATATGAGGTGGGAGGGACCGCCGCCGCCGAGCGAAGGCGGCACCGGCAGCCCGACACGCGGCAGACATTGTGTGCACAAAGGTTGACAATGTTCTACGCTCGGGCACTTCGGGCGTGCGCAAACAGCGGACACCGCTCACGGGCCTCGATCTATCGTCCCGCCGGCCTCGGACCAGGCGCCCCAGGGCGCCCCAACCGCGCGGCTTTCGGTGGCATCTGAAGCCATAAAGAACGGCCTCCCCGGTGGCCAGCTATGAGCGCCCCAGTATTTTCGGGCATCTTTGGGGGGTTTCGCGGATATGCGCGGACCGTGAACGTACTGGCCTGCTCGATTGCAGTCTCCCGATCGATGATGGCGAGACCCGGATTCGAACCGGGGACACCACGATTTTCAGAGAATCCCGGGACCGACGGTAAAGATGCCGACTTGCAGGAATCTTGCGAATGAGGTAACACGGAGATGCCGGCGGATTCCGGGGGGTTCCTGTGCCTTTGGGCCACGGCCACCGTGTCCATGGCCCAATCGCTCCGCCGCGAGGTCGCGTGGCCAGCGGGGTCAGTCCATGACTTTGCCCCCGGGTGACTACGGCATTGAGGTCTGGTCAGAGCCGCCGCAGGTCGTCGGTCATTAGCGGAACGATCTGACGCGCCACCGCTCTTGACCGAGCGCCGGACACGGCGCGTCAGAGCGCGTGCTACGAGGCTGTGGCTTCACAGGGCGCGTACTGCGGCGCCGGCAGCGCAACCTCGAGCAGATAGCCGGCCGTGGCGATAGGCGTAAGTCGCGCCGCGACGCACGGCAGCTCTTCGCGCTGCGCCGCGGCCTCCATGACCTGGCTGTAGGTGGCGATGGCGTCCTCGTCGAGCAAGCCCACTCGCTGCTCGCCGAGGTGCACCTGCAGAACGCCGCCCTCACTCTGCAAAGGTGCCCAGTCAAGCCAAGCGTCGAAGGTCGCGCTCTCGACGATCTTGATGAGGCGTGGCACGGCTGTGTGGACGCGTCGAAGCCGCTCGGCGCTCCCCTCATCGAGCTGAACAGCCGTCCATTGGCGACTGGGCTCGCGGCTCTGCGGTACAGCGTAGACTGCCCGAGCCGGCGGTTCAAGCCAGTCTGGCACGGACATGTCGGGAAGCTCGGGGAGCTCACGCGTCCGGATCACGTTTGCGACGCCGAGCCCGATCTTGCCCAGCGTCTTCAGCGCCTCTGCGCCCTGGCGAGCGCGCTCCCTATGCGATGTCGAGAGTTGGTCGATCGCCTGCTCGACCGCGAGGGGGTCCATGCCAGCACCGCGCCCGGCGAGCTCGGACTCGAGCATCGCGCGAAGCTCCGCCCGTTCGCGCCCGCTTCCCTTTTCCCTGACCGCGTCCACAGCTTCTCTGCGGGCACCGGCTTCATGCAAAATCTCCTTTACGGACCCTCGCTCGGATCGCTCGTAGCGGCGCGGCGGCGGCTCGCTTGGCAGCAGCCCCGTGTCGCCGCCGCTGTCGATCCAGCGGGTCAACTGGTAGACGAACCGCCTCGCGCGCCTGCTCTCCTCCGGTAGGTCCACCTCGCGCCGATAGCGCGCCAGCGCACTACGGGCCTCCTCGAAGCGCCCGGCGGCGGCGAGCAGCGCGGGCACGACCATATTGACCGCATCGGACTCGTCGTCGCGATGAGCCTCAAGCAGCGCATCGACACCGGTGTACCGCTCCGCGAACGCGACAGCCCGCTCGAGCGCGAGCCCGGCCAGCTGGCTTGCGACCGGAGCGACGTCAGCCTGCGTGTGGACCTCCATCCCGCATACCCTGGCCCGCTCGGGCATGTCGTCGACGCTCTCGGTCAGCGCGGCGATCTGCACGTGATCCTCAAGGAGCGGCCATAGCCTGCGCAGTGGCTCGTAGGCGACTCCGAACATGGGTTGCGTGATCCGCACGGGCGGCCGGTCCGGTGTGCTCAAGCCACGCGTATATTGCGCAGTCGCCGCGAACTCGCCGGCCAGCGGACGCACGAAGCGTGCGAGCACCATCGAATCATCACCCTCGCCAGCGACCGGACTCCAGCCCGCCGGCGCCAGAGAAGCCGCCAGCTCATCGCGCAGCTGCTGGCGCAACCCGGCCGCCTCGCCCCGTCCCGTCACAGCGGACATCTTGTCAGGTCACGGACCAACACTCGAACCTTCGCCGCATACGCAAACGCCCAAGCTCCGGGACAGTCAGGGAAATCGAGACGCCACGGCCCGATTCGAAGGAACCCTTAAGGCGGCTTCGACGGTGCTCCAGGAACCAGCTACGGTTCGACGGGGTACGCTAACTGGTGTGCGCGACGGGCTGCCGCAGGACGACGACATGCAGGTTCGATAGATCTGTGACATGCCCGACGCGATCGCCGAACTGCTCGTAACCGAGGCTGCGATCGACAAGCTCGGAGCCCGCGGCATCACGACCCATGACGCGCGCCAGATCCCTCGCAACGCTCATGTCATCGTGCGCAACCCACACAAGACATCCACTGGAAAGCGCCGCCTGCTCATCGGCCGCACCGACGGCGGCCGTTCCCTGACGGTGGTCATCGAGGAAACCGTCGACCCGACGACCTGGCTGATCGTCACGGGCTGGGATTCCTCGCCACGCGAGCGTAGACTGCTTAGGAGCTGAGCATGGCGCACGACCCTTGGACAGACCCTGATCCCCAGCCCGGCGATTTCGACGCGGACCTGACGGCGATCGATCCACGCTACGTCGAGGCTCACGTCGGCGATCCCGACGCCAAGCTGACGATCGTCGTCGGAGTGGAGGATGAGGACGCCGAGCGGCTGCAGGAGCTCGCCGCGCGTCGCCACCAGCGGCCTGCCGAGGTAGTCGCAGACCTGCTCCGCAGCGCCTGACCAAGGGGTCGTGCCGTTGCGCTGGTTCCCGGCCCCGCCGGGCGGCTCGCAGTGCGGCTCGTAGCCCACATGCTCGGTCAGCTCGACCTCCATCGCCCGCTCTACAAGCCGCTTGGTCAGATCGGCGAGCAGCCCGCCGGGCCCGGCGATCTCCTCCTCCGTGCTCGCACCGGCGAGCAGCTCATCGATCAGCTCGTCGCTGATCCGCCCAGACGGCATCCTCAGAGTTTGCCGCACACGCCAGTTGACGCTAAATGTGTTCTGAGCTGTCGCATAGATCGGGTAGAACGCTTCGATCCACGGCGTCGTTGTGACTGGACTCGCTGGACGGGCCGAACTGCTCATTGCCGGGCCTTGTTCGGGTGCGCTGGGTCGGGTGCTCGCTAGCCGCGCCCGCGGGGACGGCGCGACCGGGCGCCCTCCGAGCTTCCGACGCCCGCGAGAACTCGCATACCGCGAGCGCACTGGCCTGTAGGGCACGAAAACCGCGAGCCTGCCGACAGTTGGGAGAGATCCATAGGATCGCCGAGTGCTGCTCTTCGTCGCTCACCTGCTGATCCGCCGGCTGTTGCGGATGCTCGTCGGGTCCTCGACGGCGGGCGCTCTCGAAGTCGAAAACGCCGTGCTCCGGCATCAGCTGGCTGTCCTACAGCGGACCACGAGCAAACCGCGGCTCCGCCAGCGATCGTCTGCTGCTGGCCGCCGCCAGCAGGCTGCTGCCACGCAAGCGCTGGTCGGTATTCATAGTCTCCCCGAAGACGCTACTGCGCTGGCATCGCGAGCTCGTGCGCCGGCGCTGGACCTACCGCCGGCGAGGCGTAGGAAGGCCACCGATCGATCGTGAGGTTCGCGAGCTTGTCCTGCGCCTAGCGCGCGAGAACCCACGCTGGGGTTGTGTGCGCATACAGGGGGAGCTGCGCAAGCTTGGCATCCACGTCAGTGCAAGCACGATCCGCTCGCTGCTGAGACGATCCAGGCTCGGGCCAGCACCGCGGCGAGACGGCCCATCGTGGAGCGAGTTCTTGCGTGCCCAGGCACAGGGCTGTCGGCGCCGGTGAGAAACTGACCCTCCTTCGCCGGCTGAGAATTGACCCCCGACGGGCGATGGCGAAGGCGTCCGGGGTCACGTAGAGCCTGGCTCGGTCGCTGTCACCGAGACC
>DATHND010000075.1:0-2986 GCA_035486335.1 Solirubrobacteraceae bacterium | reverse complement strand
CGCCGAATCCGGGTTCCTGCCCGAACCCGAGCGCGTCGACGCCGAGAGCCTGATGGAGTTCATCCGCGACGCGATCTGGTGGTACACGACGGCGGACCGCACCGTCGAGCTGACGCCGCAGATCGCCACGAAGGTGATGATCGAGAGCTCGGACCCGCGCTCCAGCCACTTCCGCGAAATGCGCCACCAGGACATGCGCCCCGAGCACCTGTTCGGCCGCCGCATGGAGATGCTGACGCTGGCCGTGCTCTCGCAGCTGCGGGCGCGCGCGAACTGGCACCGCATCGCAAGGGAGTGGATGTACGGCGACGAGCCGGTCACCGAGCTCGGGCGCGAAGAGACCGACTTCTACCGGCGCACCGGCGTCCTCGCAGCACGCTGACCCCGCGCCCGCCCGATCACCGATAATCAACGCGCCATGGATCTGAGCCGCGCTCGCAAGATCCTCAACGTCGCCGACAGCGCCTTCATCTCGATGGACGATGAAGGGCTCATCACCTACTGGAACATCCGCGCCGAAGAGACGTTCGGCTGGACCCGCGAGCAGGCGATCGGCCACGACGCGATCGAGCTGATCGTGCCCGAGCGCTACCGCGAGGCGCTGCGCAGGGGCTTCCGCCGCTTCAAAGCGGGCGGCGAGACGCGGCTCGTCGAGCGCCGGACCGAGCAGGTGGCGGTGCGCGCCGACGGCAGCGAGTTCCCGGTCGAAGTGATCGTCTCGGCGCTGCAGGAGGAGCACGGCCACTCCTTCCACGCCTTCCTCAGCGATATCTCCGAGCGCAAGGCGCAGGAAGCCGAGCGCCAGCGGTTGCTCGACGAGCTCGAGCGTGCGCTCCAGGGCAGCGAGCAGCGCCTGCAGGCGATCGTCGACTCGCTCGCCGAGGCGATCACGATCCGCGGCCGGGACGACCGGATCGTTTACGCGAACAAGGCGGCGCTCGCGCGGCTCGGCATGAGCTCGACCGCCGAGCTCGCGGCGGCAGACCCGCGCGCGCTGATGGGCAGCTACACGGCCTTCGACGAGCGCGGCCGCGCGATCGACATGGACGACCTGCCGTCGGTGCGGCTGCTCCGCGGCGAAGATCCCGAGCCGCTGTTGATGCGCACGATCGATCCGCGCGACGGCAACGAAGCGTGGGTGCTGCTGAAGGCGACCGCCGTCCGCGACCCCGAGGGCCGCGTCGAATCGGCCGTGACGATCATCGAGGACGTCACCGTGAGCAAGCGGCTCCAACTGCGCAACGAGTTCCTGGCGCGCGCCGCGACGCTGCTCGCCTCCTCGCTCGACTACGAGCAGACGCTCCAGAACGTGGCCGGGCTGGCCGTGCCCCAGCTCGCCGACTGGTGCGGCGTCGACCTGGTCGACGAGGACGGTCGCCGCCAGTCGGTTGCCGTAGCGCACGTCGATCCCACGCGGGTGGAGCTCGCTGCCCGGCTGCGACAGTACGAGCCCGAGCACATGGAGCCGGACCGCGGCATCGGCAGGGTGATCGCCACGGGCGAGCCGATGCTCTACAACGACATCCCGCAGGAGCTGCTCGAGGAGGCCGCATCCGACGAGCATCACCTCGAACTGCTGCGCGAGGTCGGCATGCGGGCGGTGCTGCTCGTGCCGATGAAGATCCGCGGACGAACGATCGGGACGATCTCGCTCGTCAGCGCCGAATCGGGCCGCACGTTCGACCCTGGCGACGTCGAGTTCGCCGAACAGATCGCCGAGCGCGCCGCGCTGGCGGTCGAGAACGCGCGCCTGTACAGCGAACGCGCGAGCATCGCGCGCACGCTGCAGGCGAGCCTGCTGCCCGAAGCGTTGCCGGAGCTGAGCGAATGGGAGGTCGCCGCGATGTACCGTCCGGCCGCGGTCGAGGGAGAGGTCGGCGGCGACTTCTACGACCTCTGGGAGATCGACGGCGACTGGCTGATGATGATCGGCGACGTGACGGGCAAGGGCGTGCGGGCCGCCGCCGTCACCTCGCTGGTGCGCCACACGGCTTGGGCGGCGTCCGAATTCGACTCGCGTCCGGCGCACCTGCTCGAACGGGTCAACGCGGCGCTGCGGCGGCGGCCCTCGCTGTCGGTCTGCACCGCGCTGTGCATGCGCATCTCGCGCGCGCAGGTGACCGTCGCCTCGGGCGGGCACCCGCTGCCGTGGCGGCTCGGCGCGGGCGAGGTGAAGGAGATCGGCAGCCACGGCACCCTGCTCGGCGCGTTCGCGAACGCCCAGTGGCCGGAACAGACCTTCAGGCTCGGCGTCGGCGAGTCGCTCGTCGCGATCACGGACGGCGTCACCGACACACGCGGGCCGGACGAGGAGCGCTTCGGCCCCGAGCGGCTCTGCGAGCTGCTCGGCGCGGTCTGCGCCGAGTCCCCCGCCGCGATCCGCGAACGCCTGGTCGCCGAGCTCGAGCGCTTTCAGGTCGGCGCCCAGGCCGACGACACGGCGCTCGTCGCGATGCGCCACACCGGCCCGTCCGCCGCGCGCGAGAAGGCGGCACGCGCCGGCGAAGACGTCAGGGTGGAGGCGTAGCCGTGGCGATCGCGCGCCCGCTGCAGATCGAGACGCAGATCGCGGACGCCTGCGCGACTCTGACGCTCGCCGGCGAGCTGGACATCGCGACGGTCCCGCGGCTGCAGGAGGCCGTGGAGGCCGCGCTTGCCAGTGACCCGACGCGGCTGATCATCGACCTGCGGCCGCTCGGCTTCCTGGACTCCTCGGGGCTGCGCCAGATGCTGATGCTCGCCGACCGCGCGGGCGAGGAAGGCTGGGAGCTGCTCCTCGTGCGCCCGGCGGAACAGGTGCTCGCGATCTTCCAGGTGACGCGGGCAGAGGAGAACCTGCCGTTCGTCGACGAGCCGCCGCTCAGGTGAGCGGCGAGCGCGAGATGGGGGACCCACCCGGCACGGGGCCGAGCTTGCGGCTGGAGCTCGACCGCGACATCAGCGCCCCCGCGATCGCCCGCTCAGCCGTGGCCCAGCAACTGGGCGA
>DATHND010000074.1:0-11032 GCA_035486335.1 Solirubrobacteraceae bacterium | reverse complement strand
CCTCGCCTCGATCACCTTCCAGAATTATTTCCGCCTCTACGGCAAACTCGCCGGGATGACCGGAACGGCGGCGACCGAGGCGGATGAATTCGTCGAAATCTATAAGCTCGAGGTCGTCGAGATACCGACCAACAAGCCGGTTAGGCGTCTCGACGAGGACGATGAAGTCTATCGCACGGCGGAAGAAAAACTGCGTGCGATCATCCGCGAGATCGAGGCCGCCAACGCGAAGTTCCAGCCGATGCTCGTCGGCACGACGTCGATCGAGAAGTCCGAGCAGCTCGCCGAGGCGATGAAAAAGCAAGGCTATAAGCAGATCGATTTCGCGGCGCCGCAAGCACTGCAAAAACTCTACGCGGCGGCGCGGTCGGACAAGCCCTCGAAGCTTTTCGCGGTGCTGAACGCGCGCTTCCACGAACAGGAGGCCTATATCGTCGCCGAAGCGGGCGTGCCCGGCGCGATTACGATCGCGACCAACATGGCCGGGCGCGGCGTCGACATCAAGCTCGGCGGCAACGCTGAGCATCTCGCGCGCCTGGAGCTCGCGCGCCAGGGCGTGGAGCCCGACGCGGAGGACTACGAGCGGCGCATCGCCGACGTGCTCCCGGCGCTCGAGGCGAAAGTCGAGGAGGACCGCCAGCACGTGATGGCCGCCGGCGGCCTGTTCATCTGCGGCACCGAGCGCCACGAGTCGCGCCGGATCGACAACCAGCTGCGCGGCCGCTCCGGCCGTCAGGGTGACCCGGGCGAGAGCCGCTTCTTCCTGTCCGCCGAGGACGATCTCGTGCGGCTGTTCGCCGGCGATCGTATCTACAAGATCCTCGACAAACTCGGCGGCGTCGACGAGGAGGGCAACGAGGAACCGATCGAGGCGGGGATGCTCTCGAAGCAGATCGAGAAAGCGCAGAAGAAGGTCGAGGAGCAGAACTTCCTGATCCGCAAACGCGTGCTCGAGTACGACGACGTGATGAACGAGCAGCGGCGCGTGATCTATGCGTACCGCGACGAGGTGCTCGAAGGCAAGAGCATCGGCGCGGAGGCGCGGCGCGAAGTCGCCGCCGTAATCGAGCGGACGATCGACCAGTACATGGCCGGCGACTTCATGGAGGACTGGGACCTCGATGGGATGTTCACGGCGCTCGGCCAGTTCTTCCCCGTCGAGCTCGACGACGAGGCCCTCAACCCGGAGCGCGTCGATCGCAACGACCTGACCGATCGCGTCACCGCGGAGGCGCTGGCGCGCTACGACGCGCGTCAGCAGGCGCTCGGCGAGGAGCTGATGGGGGCGCTCGAGCGCTTCCTGCTGCTGCAGATCATCGACGAACGCTGGCGCGAGCACCTGTTCGACATGGACTACCTGCGCGAAGGCATCCACCTCCGCGGAATCGCGCAGATCGATCCGCTCGTCGCTTACAAGAACGAGGCGTTCACGCTGTTCGGCGACCTGATGAACAGCGTCTGGGCCGACTACGCGCGGATGATCTTCAACGTCCAGGTCAACGTCGAGGGCGAGAACGGCGACGGCGCCTCGGCGCCGAGCTTCACAGCCGCCGGCAGCTCGACGCGCGCCGGACGCGTGTCGTACTCGGGCGGCGAGAGCCCGACCGGCGCGAGCGCGATGGCCGCCGCCGCGGCGGCGGCAGGTGTCGGGTCGGCGGCGCAAGGATATGCCGAGGACGAGCAGGCCGAACTGATGCCGGTCGTCGAGCAGCGCGTCGTCGACGAGGAGCACCAGGTCGGGCGCAACGACCCGTGCTGGTGCGGCTCGGGCAAGAAGTTCAAGAAGTGCCACGGCGCCTGAGGCGGTCGCGTCGAACGCTGTTGATAGCGTGGGAGGCATGGCCAGCGCCGCAACCAGCGAGTCGACGCCTGAGCGGCTGGCCTCGATCCGTGAGCAGATGAAGCTGCTCGCGGACTATCTTTGACCCGGCTGCGCTGGGCGAGCGCGTGACGGCGCTCGAGGCGGAGATGGGAGCGCCGGCCTTCTGGGATGACTCCGAGCGCGCCGCGGCGGTGTCGGGCGAGCACGCGCGCACGAGCAGGCGTCTCGAGACGTTCACGGCGCTGCAGGGCGACGTGGACGACCTCGACGCGCTCGCCGAGATGGCGGTCGAGGAGCAGTCGCTGCAGTCGGAGGTCGACGAGCAGATCGCGTCGGTCGAAGCGCGCCTGGCCGAGCTCGAGGAGCAGCGGCTGTTCTCGGGCAAGTACGACACGGGCGACGCGCTCGTCAGCGTCAACGCCGGCGCGGGCGGCACCGATGCGCAGGACTGGGCGGAGATGGTCCTGCGGATGGAGATGCGTTGGGCCGAGCGCAGAGGCTTTCAGGTCGAGTTGCTCGAGGTCAGCGCCGGCGAGGAAGCGGGGATCAAGTCGGCGACGTTTCGCGCGTCGGGCGAGAACGCGTACGGCCTGTTCGGCGCCGAGCGCGGCGTCCATCGGCTCGTCCGTCTCTCGCCGTTCGACTCGGCGCACCGGCGTCAGACGAGCTTCGCCGGCGTCGAGGTCGCGCCGGTCGTCAAGGACACGACCGAGATCGAGATCAACGAGGACGACCTGCTCCTCGACACCTACCGCGCGTCTGGCGCCGGCGGGCAGCACGTCAACAAGACCGACTCGGCCGTGCGGATCACGCACCGCCCGAGCGGGATCGTCGTGCAGTGCCAGAACGAGCGCTCGCAGTCGTCGAACCGTGCGACGGCGATGGCGATGCTGCGCGCGAAGCTGCTCGAGCGCAAAGAGCGCGAACGCCAGGAGGAGATCGCGCGCGAGAAGGGCGAGGCGCAGGACGTCAACTTCGGCTCGCAGATCCGCTCATACGTGCTGCACCCGTACACGATGGTCAAGGACCACCGCACGGGCCACGAGATGGGCGACGTGCAGCGCGTGCTCGACGGCGATCTCGATGGGTTCGTGCGCGCGTACCTGCTCGCGTCGGCCGCGCTCGAAAGCTAGCCGTGGCGTTCGCCGCCGGCGAGCGCGAGAGGGCCGCGCAGTGAACGCCGCCGAGGATCTGGCGGCGCTCGTCGAGCGGGCGCTCGCGGAGGACGTCGGGGCGGGCGACGTGACGACGATCGCGACCGTCGCCGAGGACGCGCTCGCGCATGCGTCGATCACGCAGAAGGCGCCGGGCGTGATCTTCGGGTTGGACGCTGCGAGGACGGCGTTTGCGCTGCTCGACGTCGATGCGCGCGTCGAGGCGCAGGTGCAGGAGGGCGTTTGGCGCGAGGACAGTGGGCCGGTGCTGAGCGTCGACGGACGCGCGCGCGCGCTGCTGACGGCCGAGCGCACGGCGTTGAACTTCCTCGCGCACCTGTCTGGCGTCGCGACGATCGCGGCGCGCGCGGCGCGCGCGGTCGACGGCACGGCCGCGCGCGTGCTCGACACGCGCAAGACGACGCCGGGCCTACGCGCCCTGGAGAAGGCGGCGGTCGCGGCGGGCGGCGCGAGCAACCACCGTGCGGGACTGTACGACGCAATTCTGATCAAGGAGAACCACATCGCCGCGGCCGGCGGCATCGCCGCGGCGGTGCGGCGCGCGCGCGCGGCGGCGCCCGAGCTGGCGTCGACGCTCGAGGTCGAGGTGCGCGACGAGCGCGAGATCGACGAGGCGCTCGCGGCCGGCGCGCCGCGGCTGCTGCTCGACAACATGGACGACGAGCAGCTGCGCGCGGCCGTCGCGCGAGTCGCCGGACGCGCCGAGCTCGAGGCGAGCGGCGGCGTAACGCTGCGGACGCTGCGCGCGCGCGCCGAGACGGGCGTGCAGTTCGTCTCGATCGGCGCGCTCACGCATTCGGCGCCGGCGCTCGACCTTTCGATGTTGCTCGATCTTGTGCCGCGGTAGCCGCTCGCGGGCGGCCGCGGTGGCTGCTGGAAGGTCGCTGTATCATCGGCGCCTTGACGGGGAGGGGCTCACTTCGGGATCGCGCGTCGCGACCGGCCAAGAGTCTCGCCGAGCGGATCGCGCGCGTGCTGTGGCAGGCCTTGAACCGCGTCCAGCACTCGAGCGCGCTCGGGCGGCGGCTGGTCGGAGCGTTGACGCGGCCGATCCGCTACCGCGACCTGCGCGTGCTGCGCGGGCGTATGGCGGGCGTGCGGATCAACCTCGGCGGCTCGTTCGTGCGCTACCTGACTGGCGACGCCGAGCCCGAGGTGCAGGAGGCGCTGGCCGAGCTGCTGAAGCCGGGGCAGACGGTGTACGACGTCGGCGCGAACATCGGCTTCTTCACGATCCTCTGCTCACGGCTGGTCGGGCCAACCGGTCGGGTGTACGCGTTCGAGCCGATCCCGCAGAACCTCGCGACGTTGAAGCACAACATCGCGCTGAACGGCCTGACGAACGTCGTCGTCGTCGAGAAGGCGCTGTCCTCGAGGACCGGAACCGCCGCGATGTTCGTCTCGCCGTGGTCGGCGTTTCACTCGCTGAACGTCGAGGGAGCGAGCAAACAGGACAACCACGGCGCCGAGGCCGGCGAGATCGTCGTCGAGACGGTCACGCTCGACGAGTTCGTGCAGGGCGAGGGCGTCGCCACGCCCGACCTGCTGAAGATCGACGTCGAGGGCGCGGAGCTGATCGTCGTCGACGGGATGCGCGAGACGCTACGGGGCAAGCAGCCGCTGCTGCTGTGCGAGTTGCACGACACGAAGGACTCATACGCCGATTTCGTACGCTCGATCGAGTACACCGCGCGCGTGATCGATGGCGCGAGCCCAGAGCTGGCCGACGCCGAGCGCAACGTGCACACGATCGCGTGGCCGCGCGAGCGCGACATGAGCAGCGTTGCGATCTGTTCCTAGAATGAGCGCATGAACCTGCCGATGGCGCCGACGCTGGCCGCAGCGGAGCAGGTGCAGGAGCACCTCTCGCCCGCCGAGGTCGGCGCGCTGAAGGAAGAGGTGCGCGCGCTGGCCAAACAGCGCAGGGCGGTCATCCTCGCTCACAACTATCAAGTCCCCGAGGTGCAGGACGTCGCCGACTACGTCGGCGACTCGCTCGGACTCTCGCGTCAGGCGGCGGCGACCGACGCCGACGTGATCGCGTTCTGCGGCGTGCATTTCATGGCCGAGACGGCGTCGATCCTGTGCCCGCAGAAGACCGTCCTGATCCCTGACCTCGACGCGGGCTGCTCGCTGGCGGCGTCGATCGACGCCGAGCAGCTCGCCGAGTGGCGGGCCCAGTACCCGGACGGGGTCGTCGTGATGTACGTCAACACGACAGCCGAGGTCAAGGCGCTGACCGACTACTGCTGCACGTCGGCGAACGCGGTCGACGTCGTACGTCACATCTACGCGACGCACGGCCCCGACACGGAGATCCTGTTCGGCCCGGACATGTGGCTCGGCTCCTACGTCGAGAAGGAGCTCGGCAAGCCGATGCACGTGTGGGACGGCGAGTGCCACGTGCACGCCGGAATCCGCCCGGCCGACATCGAGGCGACGCGCGCGGCGCACCCGGGCGCCGACTTCCTGATCCATCCCGAGTGCGGCTGCACGACGAGCGTGATGGAGTACGTCGCCGCCGGCGACATCTCCGGCGAGGGAGTGCACATGCTCTCGACCGGCGGCATGCTCCGCTACGCCGAGCACGCCGAGCACGCGGCGGCACCGGAAATGGGCGACGGCGACTCAGGCGCGCAGGTCGAGGAACCCGGTTTCGACGGCTCGTCGCAGGCGGCCGCCGAGAACGGCGCGCCGGGCAACGCGCGGGAGGCGATCGTCGCGACCGAGACCGGCATGCTGTACCCGCTGCAGATGGCCGCGCCCGACGTGAGCTTCATCCCGGCCAACCCGCGGGCGGCGTGCGTGTATATGAAGATGATCACGCTGAGCAAGCTGCGTGATGCGCTGCGCGAGATGAAGTTCGAGGTGCGCGTCGCGCCGGAGATCGCCGAGCCAGCGCGCGTGCCGATCGACCGGATGGTGGTGATCGGCTGACGGGCGATGTCTGGCTGCTCAGTCGTCCAGGCCGGGGATCGGCTGGATCGGCAATGGGCCGTGGATGCGCTCGAGTTCGATTAGGTCGAGCTGGTCTCTTGGTCTGTCGGCGATGCGCTTGAACGCCACGAGGCTTGCCAGCGACGCGACCCGGGCTGGTTCACCGTGGTAAGTGAGCTGGATCGCGGCAGCGGAGACCGATGCGAAGTCGACTGGTGGGCCGCCGGCGCGCAGCAGGTCAACACGGCCGAAACGACTGTCAACGCGCATCGTCTCGGCAGTTGCGATTGCTCCGCGGGGAAGGGGCTCCCCGCTGCGTCTTGCGTCAATGCGTTCGAAAAAGCGCGAGAGCGCCTCGTCGAATGAGCGATCGTCCTCGATCAGAAGGTCGACATCCTCTGTGCCGCGCACGTACTGATTGGCGATGACGGCGAAGCCGCCGATGACGACGTACGGCAGCCCGACTTCGTTCGCGGCCGTGATCACTCCGACGAGATCGGGCGCGTCAAACGGCGGGACGCCCATGGCGGGCCTCCCAGGCAGAGCGGCGAAGCTCCGCGGCGAACCGAGAGAGATCCACTCCGTGGTCAAGCCGCTCCGCCACTGTCATCGCTCGGTAGCGCGCCACATCTTCAGCCTCTTGCTCGGCGTTGATCTGGCTCCAGCGCGGGTCGCCCGGACGAAGCAGCGAGGTGGCGGACGAAGCGACCATGAGACTCATTGTACTCGCCCGACGGTCTAGAACTCCTCGACCGCGTGCGGCCCGACGCACGCGACGGCTAGCTTGTCGGCGACGCCCGCGGCGACGTCGCGAACCTCGTCGTAGGTGACCGCGTCGAGCGCGGCGATCGCCGCGTCGGGGTCGATCGACTCGCGGAAGACGATCTGCTGGTTGGCGGCGTAGCGCGCGACGGCGTTCGTGTTCTCGAACGACAGCACGAGCCGTCCGGCGGCGTACGCGCGCGCGCGTGCGACCTCCTCCTCGGTCGGCCCGTCGTCGCGCAGCTCGTCGACGATCTCGCGCATGCGCGTGTACGCCTCGATGCACTTCGCCGACTCCAGGCCCGAGCCGAGTTGCAGGATCGGCACGTCGGCGAACGCGTGGTTGAGCGCGTACACCGAGTAGCAGAGGCCGCGCTTCTCGCGGATCTCGTCGAACAGGCGTGAGCCCATCGAGCCGCCGAGCAGCGTCGAGTAGATCGACAGCGCCGCGCGCTGGCGCACGTCGCCGACGCTCACGTCCGGACGGTAGATCATCCGCAGGTGCGATTGGTTCGTCTCGCGCTGCTCGACGAGCGTTTTCGGCGCAAACACCGGCGCCGGCTCGTACGGCGGCGGCGCCGGCAGCGTGGGGAAGCGCGCGAACGCCTCCTGCAACTCGGCCTCGGGCGGCAGGTGGTCGAGGTTGCCGACGAGGAACGCCCCGCCGTGCGCGCCGGCCCAACGGCGCTCGCGGAACGCGACGATGCCCTCGCGCGTGAAGTTGCGCAGGTTCTGCTCGGGCCCGAGCACGGTGCGCCCGAGCGGGTGATCGCCGAACGCCGCCTCGTCGATCAGGTACTCGGCGATCATCGACGGCTGGTCGAACGCGCGGTTGATCTCCTGGATCACGACGCCGCGCTCGCGATCGAGCTCCTCCGCGTCGATCTTCGGGCGCCCGACGAAGTCGCTCAACAGGTCGATCGCGGCCGGTGCGCTCTCGGCTCGGACCGTTATGTGGAACGCGACGAGGTCGTGGCTCGTGTACGCGTTGAGCGCGCCGCCGAGCCGCTCGGCCGTCTCGTTGACGTCCTTGTACGTCGGATACTTCTGCCCGCCCTTGAACACGAGGTGCTCGAGGAAGTGCGCCATCCCGTTCTCCTGCGGACGCTCGTTGCGCGCGCCGGCGTCGAACGCGACGAGCACCGTCAATGCGCGCGTGCCGGGCAGCGCGATCCGGTGGATCGGCAATTCATTGCTCTCAACGGTCGTCGTCGTGATCTCGGCCATCGGCGTTCACGATAGCTCGACCGTGCAAAACCGATTGCATGCAGGGCTTTTGCTTTGGGAAGCGCCGCCGCCGCTGTACCGTCACGGGCCATGCCAGCGACCGACACGATCGTCTCGCCGTCGCGCGAGCGACGCACGCGCGAGGACGCGCCGCCGGGAATCGAGCGCCGCCGCGGTGCGCACGCGCTGCCGCGGCGGAGCGTCGCGCCGGCGCGCGACGAGCGCGAGATCGTCGTCGAGTTCCGTGGCGTCTCGAAGCTGTACGGCCCCGGCGGAGTCGGGCTCGAGCGCGCGACGTTGGCCGTACGTCGCCAGGAGATGGTCTTCCTCGTCGGTCCGACCGGCTCGGGCAAGTCGACGATCATGCGCCTGCTGATCAAGGAGCTCGAGCCGACCGACGGCCGGATCCTCGTCGCGGGCCGCGATCTCGAGGAGATCGAGCGCAAGAAGGTGCCGTACTACCGGCGCAACGTCGGCGTCGTCTTCCAGGACTTCAAGCTGCTGCCGACGCGCACGGTGTACGACAACATCGCCTACGCGCTGCAGGTGACCGGCGCCTCGCGCAAGCAGATCCGCGCGACGCTGCCCGACATCTTGCGCCTGACGGGCCTGTCGACGAAGCTGCACAACTACCCGCACCAGCTGTCAGGCGGCGAGCAGCAGCGCGTCGCCGTCGCGCGCGCGTTCGCGAGCCATCCACCGCTGCTGCTCGCGGACGAGCCGACCGGCAACCTCGACCCGGAGACGTCGATCGGGATCATGCAGCTGCTCTACCGGATCAACCGCGCCGGCACGACCGTGATCGTCGCGTCGCACGACAATGAGATGGTCGACCGCATGCGCCGTCGCGTGATCGAGCTGAAGCGCGGGCGGATCGTGCGCGACGAGGCGTCGGGGCTGTACGGGGCACGCGAAGAGAACACCGACGAGCTCGGCGAGCGCCTCAAACGAGAAGTCCGTTGAGGCCCGGCTTCTTCCTGAAAGAGGCGTTTCGCTCGATGCGGCGCAACGCCGTGCCGAGCTTCGCGGCGCTCGCGTCGGTGCTCGTCACGACGCTCGTCCTCGGCGTCTTCATCCCGGTCGTCGAGGCGACGAACGGAGCCGCGAACGACGTGCGCGGGCGCGTGCTCGTCGACGTCGATTTGGGTCCGAGCGCGACGAACGCCGAAGTCGCGCGCGTGCGCGGCGAGCTGCAGCGCGCGCCGCACGTCAAGCACGTGCAGTTCGTCTCCAAGCAGAGCGGCTACGAAGAAGAGAAGAAGCTCAACCCGCAGGCGTTCGCGCTGATCGGCTACAACCCGCTGCCGGACATCTTCCGGCTGACGCCCGACAGGCCCGAGAGCTCCAATGCGCTGCGCGCCGAGCTCGACCAGTCGAGCCCGCTCGGGACACGCCTGGTGAGCGATCCGGCGATCGCCGCCGTGCAGAACCGCCAGGCGCAGACCAACAAGATCCTGTCGGCGACGCGCGTGATCAAGATCACGATGGCGCTGCTCGCGGCGCTGCTCGTGATCGCGTCGATCCTGCTGATCTCGAACACGATTCGTCTCTCCCTGTTCTCGCGCCGGCGCGAGGTCGAGGTGATGAAGCTCGTCGGCGCGACCGACTGGTTCATCCGCTGGCCGTTCGTGCTCGAAGGGCTGTTCCTCGGCGCGCTCGGCGGCGCCGCCGCGATCGGGCTGCTGGCGCTCGCGAAGGTCACGCTCGTCGACCCGCTCGCGAACACGGTCAAGCTGATCTCGCAGCCCGACATGATCGCGTTCCCGCTGCTGATCGCGATCCTGATGGGCGCGGCGATCGCTGTCTCCGCGGCGGGATCGGGGCTCTCGCTGCGGCGCTTCCTGAAGGTCTGAGCCTTACTCTGGGGGCGATGCTCTCCGGACGAGGACAATCGCTCCTGGCGGCGATGGCGATCGCGCTGCCGCTGCTGCTGGTCCTCGGCGTTTATCTGGGAGGACATCCCGAAGACCTCCCCAGCTTCGCGCGCAGCGCGTTCGTCGCAGACCACGAAACGCGCGTCGTCGACGAAGCGATCAACCGGATCGCGCAGGACTACTACCGGCCGGTCAGCAAGGGCAGCCTGGCGAACGGCTCGGTCAGCGGCGCCGTCGCGACGCTCAAAGACCGCTTCTCGCACTACCTCTCGCCGGCTGAATCCCGTGAATTCAACGCGCCGCCGAGCTTTACCGGGATCGGCGTGTCGGTCGAGCCGGTCGCGCACGGGCTGCGCATCACGCGCGTGTTCGACGCCTCGCCGGCGGCGCGCGCAGGGATGCGCGACGGCGATGTGATCGTCGACGTCGGCTCGCGCATACTGAGCGGCCTGTCGACCGACGCGGCGGTCGCGCTGATCAAAGGCCCGCCCGGCACCGACGTGCAGCTCGGCGTCGAGGAGCCACGCGCCGGCCACGCGGCGCTGAACACGTTGACGATCACGCGCGCGACGATCTCCGAGCCGGTCGTCGCGTCGCTGAGCAGGACCGTCGACGGCAAGAAGCTCGGCGTCGTCGCGCTCGCGACGTTCAGCCCGGGCGCGCACGGCGAAGTGCGCGAAGCGGTCGAGCGCGAGCTGCACGGCGGCGCGCGCGGGATCGTGCTCGACCTGCGCGCGAACGGCGGCGGCCTCGTCGAGGAGGCGCAGCTGATCGCGAGCATCTTCGTGCGGAAGGGCACGATCGTCTCGACGCGTGGGCGCCACCAGCCGGGCCAAACGCTGACCGCGACCGGCGGCGCGATTTCTGAAAGCGTGCCGGTCGTCGCGCTCGTCGACGACAACACCGCCTCGGCGGCCGAGATCGTGACGGCTGCGTTGCAGGACCACCGTCGCGCGACGGTCGTCGGCACGCACACGTTCGGCAAGGGCGTCTTCCAGGAGGAGGCGCCGCTGTCGAACGGCGGCGCGCTCGACATCACGGTCGGCGAGTACTTCACGCCGAACGGGCGCAACCTCGGCGGCGGTGGCGTCAAGCAGGGGGCCGGAATCACGCCGGAAGTGCTCGTGCGCCACGGCGTCGACGGCAATCACGGCCTCGAAGTCGCGCTGAGCACGCTCGCGGCGAAAGTCAGGTGAGCGCGCGGCGCGCGCGGACGCCGCGCAGCGGCTTCGGCG
>DATHND010000073.1:0-9441 GCA_035486335.1 Solirubrobacteraceae bacterium | reverse complement strand
TCGGCCATGAACTCGACGTCCGAGCGCGAGCCGTCCTCGGGCGAGAACTCGACGTCCTCGCAGTGCTCGCGCGCCTGCGCGACGGCCGCCCGCACCTGGCCCTTGACGTCCTCGCGCGTCGTCTGCAGCTTGTGCTCGATGTGAACGTCGCTTGTCGCCAGGAACGTGTGGATCCGCGGGCGCTCGGAATCCCTGACGGCGTTCCACGCGGCCTCGATGTCCTGCTTGCTCGTACGCGCGAGCCCGCAGATCACGGGGCCTTCGACCTCACGAGCGATCGCCTGGACCGACTCGAAGTCGCCGGGCGAGGTGATCGGAAAGCCGGCCTCGATGACGTCGACGCCGAGGCGCGCCAGCTGATGCGCGATCTCGAGCTTTTCCTGACGGTTCAGCGAGATGCCGGGCGACTGCTCGCCGTCGCGCAGCGTCGTGTCGAAGATCAGCACGCGATTTGCAGCGTCGCGCGCGCCTGTGCTTCCACCTGTAGTGCTCATGCCGCTCGTGCTCCTTCTCTGACTCGCTTGTCGTTCCTCTCTGCTGGGTATGCGGCTACGCGGCCGCCACGCGCTATTCCCCCCGAAGGGGGAGCAGGAGGAGCGCACGAAACGAGTTGCCGAACGACATTCGCATCGAGCGTAGCAAGTCGATCGTCGATCAGGGCTTCGAGCGCGTGCCCTGGCGGAGCTTGCGCCGAAGCCGCTTCAATCGCTTGGCGCTCTCCTCGACCCGCTCCGCGAGTCCGAGCGCCCTGTTCAGCTCGATCAGGCGTTCCATGCGCTCGATCGCGAGCTCGAGCTTCGCTTGCCGCTCCGCGATGAACGAACCCGTCAGCAGCGCCATCGCCGTGTGACGCCCCTCGTTCAGCCGTTCGGTCAGCTCGATGCTCTCCAGGATCGCCGCCTCGGCTCGCTCCAGGTTCTCCGGATCACCGTGCTTCATCAGCGTGGCCGCGGTCGTGTTGAGCGTCATCGCGCGGTCGAGTCCGCGATCTCCCTTCATGTCGCGCAGCAGCTCCTCCGCTTCGCGGAGCCGCGTCGGGCCGCCCAGTCGTCCCAAGACGCGCGCGAGCCGCCCTTTCGCGGTGTCGCGGGCGTCCGCCGGCAGCAGCGTGAGGCTGCGGCGCAGGAGCTGCTCCGCCTCATGGAGGCTGCCATCGGTTCCCTTCGTCATCAGAACGGCCCCGAGCGCGCTCAATGCGCGACCGTCGTTCCCTCCGGTCGCCTCCGAGAGCTCGATGCTCCGACGCAGTGTGCGCTCGGCCGCTTTCAGTTGCGCGTCGTCGCCCGATTTCGCCTGCAGCGCCCCCAGCGTCGTCAAGATCATCGCCTCGGAGTACCGATTGCCCTCCCCCTGCTCGAGCGCCGCCGCCTCGCGCAGCACCTCTTCGGCTTTCGACCACCAAGCCTGTTCGTTGCGCTTGATCCAGATGACACCCAGCAGGTTCCCCGAGATGCTGCGTCGATGCGCGTCCGCCTGCGACTCCCAGACTTCCAGGAAGCGCGCTTCGGCCGTCGCGAAGTCCTTCAGCGCGTACGCTCCTCGCCCGAGCACGAAAGCCGTCTCGATCTGATGCCCGACGAGCCATCGCCCGCGGATTTTCGTCAGCTCGATCGCGGCGCTGATGTCGGAATGGCGCGCCGACCCCGCCTGCTCGATGAAGCCGTCCAGCTCGGACAGCGCCTCGCTGGTCGCTACCGGCATCAGGTGATAGATCGACCGCCACCGCAATTCCCTGGCCGCTCGATTGCGATGCTCGAATCGCTTCGCCTCGGCGGCGAAGCGCTCCGCGAGATAGCTGTTCAACCGCCACGCCAGCTCGGGGCGCTGCTCCTCGACCCTCGACATCAGCCCCTCGCGCGCCGGCGAGGCGATCTTCCACTTGCGCTCGCCGATCGAGCTGACGAGCGGCAGTCGCTTCAGGTCCGCGATCGCGCCGACGGTCGCGCCGTTGAGCGCGCTGAACTCGCCGACGACGTCTTCCGCGGTCGGGTTGTCGATCCACTGGGGAAAGGACACGAGCTCGGCGACCGCAACCACCGACGGCGGCAAGCTGTCCAACAGCTCCTCGAGCGCGCTCGACGCCGCCATCTCACTCATCGAGCACCCACGTCCGGTTCAGTTGCGCGGCGAGCTGCTGGAGAATCGGCCCCGGAGCGCCGCTGCTGAGCGCGGTTTTGTCCTCCGCGTCGACCCTTGCCGCATCGGGGGCATATCCAAAGCGCGACACCAGATACTCGCTCAGCGTCTCGACCGGTATCGGTCCGAGCTCGTGCACGTCGGCGTCGTCGCTCAACGGTTCCGAGCCCTCCCCGCGGGTCAGGACCACCAGCAGCGGCGCCGCATCGGCGACGATCAGCTCGAGCTCGGACGCCAACCACCGCCTGGCCGCCGGCAACAGCCGGTCGACGCTCTCCAGCACGAGAACCCGCCCGGCGCCTCCGCGCCGGTCGCGCGCCAGCGCCGCCAGCGTGTCCGCGTCCTCGCCAGCCACCTCGTCCCCGCGGGGGAAGTCCTCGCGAACCGCGGCGAGCATGTCGTTGGTCTCGGTGGCCACGCCGAGGCTCAAGTCTACGTGCGACGCGGCCAGCCGTTTCGCGAGGCACAGCGCATCGAGCCAAGAGAGGACCGCGGGAAGGTCTGACGTTGCTCCCGCGGAGAGTTCGACGATCTTCGGCGCCGGCTTGCCGCAGGCCTCGCGCAGGGCGCGGACGAGATCCGCCCGCCCGACGAGCGCCTGCTCGCGGAGGTCGAGCCTGAGCAACGCGAGCGCCGCGTCCGGCAGCTCCCGGCGCACGTCGGAGATCGTCTCGGTCCTGGCGCGAACGCGCATCACCGGATCGAGCGCCAACAGCCCGTCGGTCTCGCGGCGCAACACCGGGTTGACGCGCTCGGCCTGGCTCGAGAGCTTGCCGACGACGTACAGCCGCACGTCGCCCTGGTATTCGGCGGAGTCCTCCGGGAACGCGAACGAGATGTGGACCCTGCGCGTGCTCGTCGTGTCGCCGTCCCCCACGGACACGAGCGTCACGTAGTGATTCACGTGGTGATGCAGCGCCGTGAGCGGCGACCGGCCCATCTCGGCCGGGAACGTCGCGCGATCCTCGTGCAGGTCCAGCTCGTCGGCGAACAGGAGCAGCGCCGTCAGCAGACCGCCCCGCAGCCGATCGTTCCCGGGAGCGTCGTCGCGGCCGTCGAGCTCGGAGACCGTGCTCTCGAAGTACGCCGAGCCGTGGCCTCGGGAGACCAGCGCGATCGGGAGCAGATAGGCGAGCTCATCGTCGATGTCGACGCGAAACGTGTCCCGCCCGGGCTCGAGCTGCAGCGCCCGCCTGACGATCAGCTCCATGCCTCGCTCGGGATGGCGCTTGCGGATCAGCTCGTAGTCCTTGTACGTGAAGTCCTCCCGCGCGGTCGACTCCTCCGTGGACCCCGTCACGCGGAAGTCCTGCATGCCGATGTCGTGCAGGTAGGCGGCGGCAAGCAGCACGTACAGCTCGGCGGGGGTCAACGCCCTCGCGCCCTCCTGCAGCCGTTCGATCAACGCGCCGAGCAGCCACACGATCCTCCGCGAATGCCGGTGCGACGAGTGGTCGGTGAACCATTCGAGGCGTTGCTTGGCCCAGATCTTCCCCGCCGAGACCTTGATCCGCTCCAGCCGGTCCGAAAGGTCCTCTGGTGGACCGTCGTTGCTCCGCAACAACGCCTCGAGGTCTAGCGCCGACACGATGCAATTATGACCGACGCGCCGCCCGAATGCAGAATGATCCCGGTATTCGAGCTTACGGACGCTACGGCGTCAGCACGACCTTGCCGACGTTCTTGCGTTCGGTGATCAGCGTCTGCGCCTCGCCGGCATCCTCGAAGGAGAACTCGCCCGCGATCACGGGTTTGATCGTTCCGTCGTCGAGCATCTCACGCAGCGGTGCGATCCAAGGCTCGAGCGTGCCGCGGTCCTTCCACAGCGTCAGCATGTTCAGCCCGATCACGGCCTTCGATTCCGACATCTGCTTGATCAGGTTGAAGCGCGGCATGCGGATCAGCGTGCGCACCGCGCTCGCGAGGTTGCGCCGCTGGCCGGTCACGAGCGAGGAAGCGCCGAACGCGACCAGGCGGCCGCCGGGGCGCAGCAGGTCATAGCTCGTGCGAAAGCTCTTGCCGGCGACCGCGTCGAGGATCACGTCGAAGCGCGGCAGGCCCTTCTGCCATCCCGGCTTGGTGTAGTCGAGCGCGTGATCGACGCCGATCTCCTCGCAGCGCGCGTGCTTGCCTGGCGAAGCGGTTCCGTAGACCTCGGCGCCCGTGCGCTTGGCGATCTGCGTCGCGGCGATGCCGACGCCGCCGCCGGCCGAGTGCACGAGCACGCGATCGCCGCGCCGCAGGCCGCCGTAGCCGATCAGGCCGGCCCACGCCGTGCCGTAGTTGACCGGGATCGCCGCGCCCTGCTCGAAGCTCAGCTGCTCGGGCAGCGCGATCACGTCGCCCGCCGGGACGACGACCTGCGAGGCGTAGCCGCCGAACTGCGTGCTCGCGACGACGCGCTGTCCGAGCGTCAGGGATGGGTGGGACTCCGAAACCCCGTCCCCGAGCTCGAGGATCGTGCCGGCGACCTCGTAGCCGACGACGCACGGCGTCTTCGGCGCGTCCGGGTAGAGGCCCATGCGCGCCATCACATCGGCGAAGTTGACGCCGGCGGCGGCGACGTCGATTCGAACCCCGCCGGGCGCCAGAGCGGCGTCCGGTCGCTCCTGCACCTGCAGCACGCCCGGCCCGCCGTGCTTGGTGATGACAACCGCCCGCATCGAAACGACACACTACTCGATTTTGTTAGCGAGTGCTAAGCGGCGCGCGAACCGTTAGCTGCCGCGCGCATTACGGCGGCGAGCGCGGACCGCCCTCCAAATCAGCCCAGATCGACCGACCAGCCGTTGACGAATCCCTCGGAGGCGACGATCTCCAGCACGACCTCGTCGGGGACCGCCGCGTCGGTCGTGACGACCATCGCCGCGAGCCGCTGCCCGGCCCCGTCCTCCCCGGCCGAGCTCCCGTCCGGCGAATGCCCGACGGCCGCGGAGGAGATGTTGATCCCGTGCCCGCCGAAGATCGTCCCGACGCGCCCGATCATCCCCGGCAGGTCCTCGTAGCGGAACACGGTCACGTGCGGCTCGAGCTCGATCGTCAACCGCCGTCCCTGCACCTCGACCAGATGCGGGTCCTGCTTCGGCCCGATGCCGGTGCCGGCGACGGCGACGCGCTCATCGCCGGCGATCACGGTGACGCGAATCAGCTCGTTGTAGTCCTCCGCCTCGGAGACCTTCTTCTCCTCGACGACGATGCCGCGCTCCTCGGCGATGCTCGGCGCATTGACGGGGTTGACCTGCTCCTCGGTGCGTCCCTGCAGCGCGCCGCCGATCACGGCGAGCGTCAACAAGCGCGTGTCGAATTCGGCGATGCGACCCATGAACGCCGCCTCGATCCGCTCGACGGAGCTGCCCTCGGCGAGCGCCATCGCCAGGCGCCCGAGCTGGCGCGCGAGCGGCACGAACGGCCCCAGCACCTGCATGTCCTCGGCGCCGATCGACGGGATGTTGACGGCCGTCGAGACGACGCCGCCGGTCAGCGCCGCGACGACCTGCTCGGCCGACTGGTAGCCGGCGCGGTCGGTCGCCTCGGCGGTCGACGCGCCGAGGTGCGGCGTGACGACGACGTTCGGATAGCCGTCGAACAGCGGGTAGTCGGTCATCGGCTCCGACGGGAACACGTCGAGCGCGGCGCCGCCGACCTTGCCCGAGTCGAGCGCGTCCTTCAGCGCCGCGTCGTCGATCAGGCCGCCGCGCGCGACGTTGAGGATCCGCACGCCGTCGCGCATCTTCGCGAACGCCTCCGCGTCGAGCCACCGTTCGGTCTCGGGCGTCTTCGGCAGGTGCACCGTGACGAAGTCGGCCTGCGCGTAGATCTCGTCGCTGTCGGCCGCCTTCTCGACGCCGAGCTCGCGATAGCGCTCGGCGCTGACGAACGGGTCGAACGCGAGCACGCGCATGTTGAAGGCGCGCGCGCGCTGCGCGACGAGCTGGCCGATCCGCCCGAAGCCGACGATCCCGAGCGTCTTCTCGTACAGCTCGACGCCCGAGTACTTCGAGCGGTCCCATTTGCCTTCGAGCAGCGACTGGTGCGCCTGCGGGATGTTGCGCGCGAGCGCGAGCAGCAGCGCCATCGTGTGCTCGGCGGCGGTGACGACGTTCGACTGCGGCGCGTTCGCGACGACGATGCCTCGCTTGGTCGCGGCCGGCACGTCGACGTTGTCGACGCCGACGCCGGCGCGGCCGATCACGCGCAGCTTCTCGCCGCGCTCGATCAGGTCGGCGGTCATCTTCGTCGCCGAGCGGATCACGATCCCGTCGTACTCGGGCAGGCGCCGCAGGAACTCGTCCTCGCTCCAGTCGACGCCGACCTCGACGTCGAAGTGCTCGCGCAGCAGCGCCACGCCCGAGTCGCCGATCTTCTCCTTGACGAGCACCTTCACGAGGTCTGCTCCACGACCCAGTCGACGCACGCGGTCAGCGCCTGCACGTCGCCGGGGTCGACCGCCGGGAACATGCCGACGCGCAGCTGGTTGCGCCCGAGCTTGCGGTAGGGCTCGACGTCGACGATCCCGTTCGCGCGCAGCGTCGCGGCGATCCGTGCGGCGTCGACGTCCTCGGCGAAGTCGATCGTGCCGACGACAAGCGAGCGCTTCGCCTCCTCGGCGACGAACGGAGTCGCGTAGCCGGAGCGCTCGGCCCAGCCGTACAAGAGCTGCGCGGACTCGCGCGAGCGCGCGACGCACGCGTCGAGCCCGCCGAGGTCGAGCATCCAGCGAAGCTGGTCGGCGAGCAGGAACAGCGTGGCGACGGCAGGCGTGTTGTACGTCTGGTCTTTGCGCGAGTTTTCGAGCGCCGTCGACAGCGACAGGAACGCCGGGATCCAGCGCTCGGAGGCGTCGAGCTCGGCGATCCGTGCGAGCGCCGCGGGGCTGAGCAGCGCGAGCCACAGGCCGCCGTCGGCGGCGAAGCTCTTCTGCGGCGCGAAGTAATACACATCCGACGCCGATACATCGACTGGAAGTCCACCGGCGCCCGAGGTCGCGTCGATCAGGACGAGCGCGTCGCCGGCGCCGTCGGGACGCACGACGGGCGTCATCACGCCGGTCGAGGTCTCATTGTGCGCCCACGCGATCGCGTCGACGCCGGCTTGCGCAGCCTCGGCGCCGACGGTTGCAGGGTCGGGCGCGTCGCCGGGGTCGGCCTTGACGAGCACGGGCTCGCCGAGGAACGGCGCGCCGGCGGTGACCGTCGCGAACTTCTGCGAGAACTCGCCGAAGACGAGGTTGAGCGAGCGCTCGCGGATCAGCCCGAACGCGGCGGCGTCCCAGAAGGCGGTCGTGCCGCCGTTGCCGAGCGCGACCTCGTAGCCGTCGGGGAGCGCAAACAGCTCGCGCAGGCCGGCGCGGATCTCGCCGACGAGCGACTTGACGGGCTTCTGGCGGTGCGAGGTCCCGATCACGTCGGCGCCGTCGCTCGCCAGGCGCGCGAGCGCGTCGGGCCGAACCTTCGACGGACCGCACCCGAAGCGCCCGTCAGCGGGCTTCATCTCGGCGGGTATCGCGAGTTGCTGCTCTTGCGTGCTGCTGCTCGGCGTCATGCGGGGCTCCTCGCGGGTCGAGGGATTTCGATGCTCTGAGGGTGCCCAGGCGCGCGGCGGTCCTGCTCGTCGCTTCCCGGTGGTTGACTCCACCTCAGCGCCAGTCGCGACGACGCGCCGAGTGTAGCGAACGCGTGCGGCGCGGCGACGGCGCCGAAACGAGAGGCTGACCGCTTGCGGCGATGCGACGCGCGTTGGGCCGAGCGCGCTCTCAGTCGTCCCCGACCGGCTCTCTAGCGAGCGTCCGCGCGCGCCAGCCGGTCGGCAAGCGCGTCGCGGCGACACCGGCGGACGCCTCGGCGGCGAGCAGGCAGTATTCGGGCGCCGGGCCGAGCACGAGGCAGCGCCGCCACAGGCCGTCGCGCTCGCGATCGATCCCGTCGCCGAGCAGCGCGTCGAGCGCGAGGCGTTCGCGCCCGGGCGCCGGCGTCACCCACACGGCGACCTCGCCGCCGGCCGGGCGCGCGCAGCCCTCCAGCAGCCGGTAGACGGCGCCGCCGCCGGCGCCGGCGCGCGAGGCGATCGCGTCGTGCGCGGTGACGTGCCCGCGCGAGACGGCCGCCTCCTCGAGCACGCCGACGGCGGTCCAATCGTCGACGACGTACCAGTCCTCGTAGCCGGCGGCCGCGGCCTGGCCGTCGGCGCTTGGGCCGCTCACCGCGGATGCGCCCTCGCGCTCACCGCTCACCGGCAGCCACGGCAACTCCGGGACGCGAACCGAGGCCGAACCGCGCAACCCGCTCGGCGGCCGGTGTGCGAGCGAGCGGTGGAAGCGCGCGAGCTCGTGCTCGTAGCGCTCGCGCTCGACGCCGGCGGCGGGGCGGTGCCAGAACACGTAGGCCAGCATCGTCGCCTCGCCTCGCTCGCGCCGGGCCTCAGAACGAGGGCTTGATCCAGTCCATGTGCGAGCGCAGCTCGCCGCCGACGTGCTCGACCTGCGTATCGGCCTGCTCGGCGCGCATCCGCTTGAAGTTCTCCTGACCGGCGCGATTCTCGGCGATCCACTCGCGCGCGAAGTCGCCGTCCTGGATCTCCTTGAGGATCTGTTTCATCGCGGCGCGCGTCTCGTCGGTGATCACGCGCTTGCCGCGCGTGTAGTCGCCGTACTCGGCGGTGTTCGAGATCGAGTAGCGCATCCCGGCGAGCCCCTTCTCATACATCAGGTCGGCGATCAGCTTCAGCTCGTGCAGGCACTCGAAGTACGCCATCTCGGGGTCGTAGCCGGCGTCGACGAGCGTCTCGAAGCCGGCCTGCACGAGCTCGGAGGCGCCGCCGCACAGCACTGCCTGCTCGCCGAACAGGTCGGTCTCGGTCTCGTCCTTGAACGTCGTCTCGATCACGCCGCCGCGCGTGCAGCCGATGCCCTTGGCGTATGCGAGCGCGAGCCCGAGTGCGTCGCCGCTCGCGTCCTGATTGACCGCGACGAGCCCGGGCACGCCCGACCCCTCGAGGTACTGCCGGCGAACCAGATGCCCGGGACCCTTCGGCGCCACCAGCGCGACGTCGACGTCCGGCGGCGGCACGACCTCGCCGTAATGGATCGAGAAGCCGTGTCCGAACAGGACCATGTTTCCGGGGGCGACGCCGTCCTTGACGCCCGCCTCCCACACACTTCGATGAAGCTCGTCGGGGACGAGCATCATCACGATGTCGCCCTCGCTGGCGGCGTCGGCGGGCTCGGCCACTCGCAGGCCGTGCTCGCGCGCCTTGGCCACGCTGCTCGATTCGGGGCGCAGGCCGACGACGACCGAGACGCCCGAGTCT
>DATHND010000072.1:0-2346 GCA_035486335.1 Solirubrobacteraceae bacterium | reverse complement strand
GTCGCGCTCGGCGTGCGCGAGGTGCTTGTCGATCATGGGCTCGAGGGGTTTCCGAAGACGTCGGGCTCGCGTGGCATTCACGTCTACGTGCGGCTCCTCCCCGAGCACGACTTTCTGGAGGTGCGCACGGCGGCGCTCGCGCTCGCGCGCGAAGTCGAGCGGCGGATGCCCGGACGCGCGACGAGCCGCTGGTGGAAGGAGGAACGCGTCGGCGTGTTCATCGACTACAACCAGAACGCGCGCGATCGCACGATCGCCTCGGCGTACTCGGTGCGCGCGGTGCCCGACGCGCGCGTGTCGTGTCCGCTGGAGTGGGACGAGGTCGCTGACGTCGAGCCGGCCGAGCTCACGCTCGAGACCGTCCCCGCGCGCCTGCGCGAGCGCGGCGACGCGGCCGCGTCGATCGACGAGCGGCCGGCGCGGCTGCACTCGCTGCTCGAGCTCGCCGCGCGCGACGAGCGCGACGGCCTCGGCGACGCGCCGTGGCCGCCGCACTTCGCCAAGCAGAAGGGCGAGCCCAAGCGCGTCCAGCCGAGCCGGGCGCGCGCGGCGAAGGATGACGCCGACGCCAAGCCGAAGCGAGCGAGCGAGTCGTGACGCTGCCGCTGCAGCCGCCGTTGAAGCCCCAGCTCGCGCTCTCGCGCAAGGCGCTGCCGGAGGGCGAGGAGTACGTGTACGAGATCAAGCTCGACGGTTTTCGCTGCGTCGCGTTCGTCGACGGCGAGGACGTATTCCTGCAGTCGCGCAGCGGCAAGACGCTCGGTCGCTACTTTCCCGAGCTCGCATCGCCGGGCGCGCTGCCGCGCGGGCGCTACGTGCTCGATGGTGAGATCGTCGTGCGCGACTCCGGCGGGCGCGAGGACTTCGATGCGCTTGGGCAGCGGATCCACCCGGCCATCTCGCGGATCGAACGGCTTGCGGCCGAGACGCCGGCCGTGTACGTCGTGTTCGACCTGCTCGCGCGCGACGACGATGTGCTGCTCGAGCGGCCGTTCGCCGAGCGCCGCGGCGAGCTGGAGGCGCTGCTCGCCGAGCCGCGGTTCTCGGGCGCGCCGGTCGAGCTGATGCGGACGGCCGAGACGGAGCAGGGCGCACGGGAGTGGCTCGCGCACGCCGAGGGCGCGATCGCCAAGCAGCGCTCCGCCCCGTACCTGCCGGGCGAGCGCAAGGGGATGGTCAAGGTCAAGCGCCTGCGCACGATCGACGCCGTGATCGTCGGCTGGCGGCCGGGCAAGGAGGAGGGGACCGTCGGCGCGCTGATCCTCGGTCTATACGACGGCGGCGAGCTGCGCGTCGTCGGGCACTGCTCGGGGCTGTCGGTCGCCGAGAAGCGCCGGCTGCCGGGCTTCCTCGCTGCGTACGAGTCCGGCGAGAAGGGCTCCGGCGAGCCCAGTCGATGGAGCGCCGACAAGGACCTCGAGTGGATCGGCCTGCGTCCGGAGCTCGTGATCGAGATCGACTTCGACCACGTCTCGGCCGGGCGCATCCGCCACGGAGCGAAGCTCAAGCGCTGGCGCGAGGACAAGGATCCGCGCGAGTGCACATACGATCAGCTCAACTAGGATCAGATCATGAGCAGCGACACCGCGACCGTCGCCGAGGAGGAGTACCTGCAGATCCTCTTCTGGCTGCACGAGGCCGGCCTGCCGATGACCGGCGCGAACGTGGCGCGCGCGATGCAGCTCTCGGCGCCGACCGTGCACGAGATGGTCGGTCGGCTCGAGCGCGACGGTTACATCACGCGCGACAAGGACCGCACGATCGCGTTCACGCCATCAGGCGTCGAGCACGCCGAGCAGATCGTCCGCCGCCACCGCTTGATCGAGCGCTTCCTGACCGACGTGCTCGGCGTGCCGTGGGACGAGGTGCACGAGGAGGCCGAGCGGCTCGAGCACGCGATGTCACCGGTGCTCGAGGAGCGCATGCGCGCGGCGATCGGCGACGCGAAGACGTGCCCGCACGGTCACCCGATCGTCGCCGGAGCGCGCCTCGCCGGCGTGCCGCTCGGCGACGTCGAGATCGGAGCGGCCGTGCGCATCCTGCGCTTCGAGAACGAGGCGGAGGACCTGCTGCGCTACCTGAAGGAGTCCGGCCTGGAGCCGGGGCTCGACGGCACGCTGGCCGAGCGCGACGAGGAGCAGGTCGTCGTCGAGACGGCCGACGGGCGTCGTTGCGTCGTCACGCCGAGCGTCGCCGAGACGGTCTCGGTGATCGCCGACCCCTCGCCGCCTGAGCGCACGGCGCTGCCGGATCAGTTGGTGCTCGGGCAACGCTACGGGCGCTGAGCGGTGGCCTAAATTGGTCGGTCTCCAAGTGCCCCCGACACCGGGGGGCTCGATAGCTCTT
>DATHND010000071.1:0-4394 GCA_035486335.1 Solirubrobacteraceae bacterium | reverse complement strand
GGCGGGAGTGGCGGCTCCGGTAGCGTCGGCGCGAAGAACGACGACGCCCGCGTCGTCTGGCCGCCGCAGCAGCGCCAACCGGCGCGCTCGCTGATCGCCGAGCTGATGCGCGAGCGCGGGCTTCCGCGTGGCTTCGAGCGCCACGTCGAGCGCGCCGCGCGCCGCGCTCGCGATCGCGGTCTCGACGTGCACGGCGATCTCGACTCGCGCCGCGACCTGACCGGTCTCGCGACGTTCACGATCGACCCGATCAGCGCACGCGACTTCGACGACGCGATCTCGGCGCAGGCGCTCGGCGGCGAGCGCGTGCGCGTGTGGGTGCACATCGCCGACGTCAGCGCGTATGTGCCCGAGGGCTCGCCCGTCGACGAGGAGGCGCTGCGACGCGCGACGAGCGTCTACGTGCCGGGCGCCGTCGCGCCGATGCTGCCGCAAGCGCTGTCGAACGACGCGTGCTCGCTCGTGCCCGCGCGCGAGCGCCTCGCCGTGACGGTCGAGCTCGAGCTGAACGGCGCCGAGATCGCGAGCGCGGCGTTCTACCGCTCGGTGATTCGCTCCGACGAGCGTCTGCACTACGAGCGCGTCGATCGCATCTTCGCCGGCGACGAGCGCGCGAGTGAGCCGTGGGCCGAGCCGCTCGCGGCGGCGCGCGCTGCAGCGGCGGCGCTGCAGCGGGCGCGCGAGCGCGGCGGCGCGCTCGTCATCGACTCCGAGGAGCCCGAGTTCCGCTTCGACGCGCGCGGCGAAATCGTCGCGATCGACGGCCGCGCGCAGACCGAGTCGCACCGGCTGATCGAGCACTTGATGATCGCGGCCAACGAAGCCGTCGCACGGTTGCTCGAGCAGCGGCGCACGCCGTGCCTGTACCGCGTGCATGAGCGACCCGAGCCGGAACGGATCGAACGGCTCGTCGCGCAGCTCGCGACGCTCGACGTGCCGACGCCGCCGTTGCCCGAGCGCATGTCGAGCACGCAGGCGGCCGAGCTCCTCGGCGAGCTCTCGCGGGCGGTCGAGCGGCATGCGCAGCGCGCCGGCTATGGGCGCCGCGCGCTCAGCGCGCTCGTGCTGCGCTCGCTCAAGCAGGCGTACTACTCGCCGCGCAACCTCGGCCACGCCGGCCTGCGCGCGATGGCCTACTGCCACTTCACCTCGCCGATCCGCCGCTATCCCGACCTCGTCTGCCATCGCGCATTGCTGTCGGGCGGCGGCGGCGGCGAGCGTGCGCCGCGCCGCTCGGAGCTCGCGTCGCTCGGCGAGTGGACGTCCGAACGCGAGCGCGACGCGATGAAGATCGAGCGCGACGCCGACGACGTCGCGGCGTGCTCGCATTTGGAGCGAGCGCTTTACGAGAACGGTTGGGAGCGCGAGCTCGCCGGCGAAGTCGTCGGCGTGATCGGCGCCGGCGCGTTCGTCGCGTTCACGACCGACGACGACCTGCGCGACGCGGTCTACGAGGGACTGTTGCCGGTGCGCGAGCTGCACACGCCGAGCGGCGAGCGCGAGTGGTGGGAGCTGAACGAAGAGGGCACGATCCTGCGCGGCGAGCGCAGTGGCACGACGCTGCGACTCGGCGACGCCGTGACCGTTCGCGTCGCGCGCGTCGACGTGCCGCGTGGGCGTGTCGACCTATTGCCGGCGCTCGCCGAGCAGCCGGTCGGCGCGAAGCCGCCAGCGCGAGGCAAGCCGCCGACGCGAGCCAAGCGGCCGCGCGGCGGCTAGGCTCGCAGGCGAGATGGCCAAGGGCAAGGCAAAGCGCAAGGTCGCCTCGGGCGACGTCGCGTCGAACCGCTACGCGCGGCATCGCTACGAGCTGCTCGATCGCTTCGAGTGCGGCATCGTGCTCGAGGGGACCGAGGTCAAGGCGCTGCGCGAGTCGGGCGCGCAGCTGAAGGACGGCTACGCGGCGATCCGCGACGGCGAGCTGTGGCTGCACTCGGTGCACATCCCGCCGTATGCGCCCGCCTCACGCGAGAACCACGATCCAGAGCGCGCGCGCAAGCTGCTGCTGCACCGCCGCGAGCTCGACCGCCTCGCCGCGCGCGCGGCCGAGCGAGGGCTGACGCTCGTGCCGACGCGCATCTACTTCAAGGGGCCGTTCGCGAAGACCGAGATCGCGCTCGCGCGCGGCAAGGACCTGTACGACAAGCGCCAGTCGCTGCGCGAGCGCGAGACCAAGCGCGACATGGAACGCGCGGTCCGCGAAGCGAGACGCTGAGCAACGCGGGGGCGCTAGATCGAGCGGAAGGTATGGCCGCCGGAGACGAGGATGTGCGAGGCGTGCATGCCGAGCGCGAGCACGACGATCAGCCCGATGTAGACGGCGCCGACGAGCAGCCTGTTGCGCGGCGAGACGCGGTAGTACGCCGCCTGCGTGATCGTTCCCTTTTTGCGCGCCTCCCAGCGACGCCACGTTTCCATCACGCCGAGCACGACGAAGATCAGCAGGAATGGGTTGCCGACGAGCAGCAGCAGCGCGACGAGCGCGCCGAGCCCGACGAACCACAGCCACGGCGCCATCGCCGCCATCGCGCGGCCGCCGTCGAACGGGACGACCGGGATCAGGTTGATCAGGTTGAGGAAGAAGCCGATGTATGCGAGCGCGCGCAGCATGTCGCTGTTCGTGGCTTCGGCGATCGCCAGGCACACGCCGGCGCCGATCGTGCCGAGCACCGGGCCGGCGAGCCCGACGCGCGCCTCCGCGAGCGCGTCGTCGGGCATCGACTTCATCATCACGACCGCGCCGAACAGCGGGATGAACATCGGGGCGCTCGCCTTGACGCCTTCGCGGCGCAGCTGGATGACGTGGCCCATCTCGTGGACGAACAGGAGCACGACAAGCCCTACGGCGAACGTCCAGCCCCAGAACAGCGCGTACGCGGCAACCGACACGAGCGCGGTGCCGGCCGTTGTCAGCACCTTCGCTTTCGGCAGCAGCACGAGCACGCCCTTGATCGCCGCGAAGAACTTCGCGAACAGCGCCGCGATCGCGGCGAGCGCGCTGGCGATCCGCTTGCGCAGGTTGCGCACCGGCGCCGGGCGCGCTTGCGGCTCGCCGAACGGGTTCTGGCTCTCGCCAGCGCCCGCCAGCGGCAGCGGCGAGCCCGCGCCGGAGCCGCCGGCGGCGAGCGGCGCGCGGGCGCCCGGAAGCGGCGGAGCGCCGGGCGGCTGCAGCGAAACGTCCCCGCTGTCCATGACCTCATTGTGGCAGCACCGATAAGCGGCGCCTAACGGTTGCGAGCGTGCCGCGTGCGGAATCAAGTGCGAAGCGTCGAGTCGCCTCGCGATGGCTCGGACTTTTTTCTGGAAAGTGCGGGATGGGTGGACGCGTAGGGGTTGCGCGAGCCGGAGGCCGCGGCTAGCTTGAATTCAGACGCGGAACCGAGCCGCAAAGAGCGAGGCCACTGAGGTGTGAGGCCGCGCCACCAGCAACGGAAGGCCCTCGGGCCGGACGGAGCGGGTTCCTCGAGCGGCCCGGGTCCGCGTCGCTTTATTTCTCCGTCGAGCCGCGTGCGGCTAGACTAGATCGGCAAGTGCATCCTCGGGGACGACAGGCTTCGACGTGGTCGGCTCGTGAGGATGGTGGCGAGTCGAGGTCCCGGGCGGCCTCGTAAAACACCCGGGAAAACCATAAGTGCGGACTCTCACGAGTACGCCCTCGCCGCTTAGTCAATAGCTAAGCCGTGAGGTCTCGGGCCCCGCTCGCCTGCGGCGGGGAAGGCCGGGATCAGAAGCAGGCTCACCCGGTGAGGTCCGCCTCAGCCGATCCGGGAACATCTCATGAGGCTGGCCCCTCGCAACCCGGCCGGCGAGGCTAGCGAGGGGCGAGATCAGAGCGCCGGCTACGCTCGTAGAAGCCATTCTCACGCGATCGCGGACGTGGGTTCGATTCCCACCGTCTCCACTGTTCCTCGTTTCCGCCGCAGCTCGGTTGGTTTTGCAGTGGGACGGGGAAACGATTGCGAATCCGCCGTCTCGTCGTCTTCGTCGGCGGCGAGCACGTCGGCCATCGTCGCGGCGAGTTGGTCGATGTCCCGAGCGGCTCGCAGTGAGCGATGGTGTGGAAAGTCGCCTGGTCGAACCCAGACGGCAGGCCACAACGCGTCCAAGGCTGAGCGCCACCGATGGAGCGACAGTAAGATGCTATCTTACCTACATGCGTACCACCATCTCCACGAAGGGCCAGATCGTTCTCCCCGCTGAGTTCCGTGCTGCCGATGGCATCAAGCCGGGAGAGGAGTTCGAGGTCGATCGCGTCGGCCCCGATGAGTACCGGCTCACCCGGCTGACGCCACCGCCGAACAGCGGTCTGGTCGACTGGCTGCGGTCGTGCCCGGAGCACGAGTGGTTCGTGGAGGTCGAATCGGAGTCGACGGACTCGCTCTAGCTGGTCGTCT
>DATHND010000070.1:0-26277 GCA_035486335.1 Solirubrobacteraceae bacterium | reverse complement strand
GGCTGATCTGCGGGATCACGCCGGAGCACTTGACGTTGCGCACGAACACGTCGCCGTACGCGCCGAGCGAGACGACGCCCTCCTGGATGCGCGCGCCGCCGGAGTCGTTGATGCCGATCACCGGGCAGCCGATCTTGGCGGCGAGGTCCATGATCTTGCACATCTTCTCGCCCATCACCTCGCCGAGCGAGCCGCCGAACACGGTGAAGTCCTGGCTGAAGACGCACACCGTGCGCCCGTCGATTGTCCCGTGTCCGGTCACGACAGCATCGCCCCACGGACGGTTCTTCTGCATCTCGAAGTCGTACGTGCGGTGGCGCACGAACGTGTCGAGCTCCTGGAACGACCCCGCGTCGAGCAGCTTCTCGACGCGCTCGCGCGCCGTGTACTTGCCGCGCGCGTGCTGCTTCTCCTCGGCGTCCGGCGCCGAGTGCAGCGCAGCCTCGCGCAGCTCGTGCAGCTGCGCGAGCTTCTCCTCGTAGGTCTCCGGCGCCTTCTGGCGCGGCGGCTTGCGGTGCCCGCTGCGCGAGGCGGCGAGCAGGGCGGCGTCGGCCTGTCGGTCGTGCGAGCTGCTTGACATCGGCGCCCGATCTTATCCGCGCGGCGTTCACGGCCCGGTCGAGAGCGTCCACAGCACGTTGACGCGGTAGGTCTCTTCGTTCGGCAGCGTACGCACGGTCGTCGGCGTCGTGAGCGCGAGGCTGCTCGCCGAGAAGCCGCCCGCCGTCCACGTGCCTTCGCCCGACAGCAGCCCGGTCGCGTCCGAGGCGACCTTCACCGGCGAGGCGCCGTCGACCGTGCAGCCCGCGGCGCATTGCAGCGTCGGCGCCGTGCCGAGGCCGCCGGTGAACGTCGCGCCGCTGCTGTTCAGCGTGAGCGAGCCCGCCGCGAGCGCATGCCCGCCGGCGACGTAGCCTTCGGAGTCGCCGCCGCATTTCGCTTTCGGGCAGTACTGCGCGAACACGGCGCTCTTGCCCGTGCCGCCCTGCCCCTGCACGGTCACGTTCCAGCCGGATTTGGTCAGGCGCGTGTCTTCGACCGCAAAGCTCGCCATCGTCGTTTCGAGCGTCTGCGGCCGCGCGTTGAGCGTCAACGTCGGCAGGCTTGGGAGCGCCGGTGGCGTCGCGAACTTGAGTTCGAGCAGGCCCGCTGCATCGGCTGGCGCAAGCAGAACGGCCGCGCACGCGAGCAGGAGCGGCAGGCATCTCACTTGCGCTGTCCATCAGCGTCGAGGCTCCGCGCGGGCGCACCCGGCGTGACCGCGCCGGGTGCGCCGGCGTCCGGGCCGTCGCCGTGACGGTCGCGCGCGCGTCGGCGCAGCAGCAGCACGGTCGTGATCAGGCCGTAGAGCGCTACCGCGGCGAGCAGCGCCAGCTTCCACCAGCCACCGCCGCCACCCCCGCGCGAGGAGCCGAAGCGCTGCTGGATCCGCGCTTCACGCTCGCCGAACGTGACCGTCGTGTCGAGATACGCGACGCGACGTGCGTAATGCAGCGATGCCTCGATGTCGTAGCGCGTGCCCTCGGATGGGTGCTGGCCGAACGCCGTCACCGGGTAGGCGATGCTCGTGGCCGCGACGAACGTACCCGCTGCGATCGCCCGCGAGAGGATCGTGTCGCCGTCGCGCATGATCCGCACGTGGCCGTAGACGCCTTTGAGAATCGCGTTGCCGAGAGCCCGGCCGGCGCCTGGCGAACGGCTGCGCCCGTGAAGCGGATCAACGGCCGGCGCCGGCCGGGCAGCGAGACCTCGACGCCGATCGCGTAGCGCACGACGCTCACCGCCGCGGTCCTGCCGGCGTCGAGGCGCCCGGTGCGCCGGCCGCTCGGGCCTTGGCCGAGCGTTTCGACGCTGACGCCGGCGAGGTAGTCGCCCGGCGGGGAGCGGCGCGGGACGCGGACGTCGACGAGCGCCGATGCGCGCGCGTGCGGCGCGAGCGTCAGTCGCCTTCGAGCGAGCCTCAGCCAGCGCGTGAAGCCGTGCTCGCGCGTGCCGCTCGGCCGGTACGCCGAGCCGAGCGTGTCGAGCGTCAGCGCGTCGACAGGCGCGAGCGCGACGCGCAATGGCCTGGCGGTCGGGTTGAGCAGTTCGATCGTGCCCGCGCGCTCGGTCCTACCACGCTCAGCGTGCAGTACCAGGTAGCTGAGCGCCGGTTCGCTCGCCGAGCGCGGGATCACGACGAGGCCGCTCGCCGGCGCGCCGGCGGCAGCGACGTGCGTTGAGGCGCCGGCAGCTTGCGCCGAGGCGCCCGCGAGCACGATCACGAAGGCAAGCGCCGCGATCGGCGACGCCGGCGCGGATCTGCGTCGCGCGTTCATCGTCGATCGGCTCTATCTGCGGTTGCCAGACGCGTCCTACGGGCCGGTGCTGAGCGTCCAGAGGAGGTTGACGCGGTAGATCTCTTCGCTCGGCAGCAGCCGCAGCGTCGACGGCGTCGACAGCGCGAGGCTCGTCGCCGAGAAGCCGCTCGCGAGCCACGTGCCCATGCCGGCGCCGGAGGCGGCCGAGGCGATCTTCGTCGGCGTGCCGTGGTCGACGTCGCACGAGGTCGAGCACTGCAACGTCGGCGGCGTGCCGGTCGTGCCGCTCTGCGCCGAAAAGCTCGCGCCGGTGCTGTTGAGCGTGAGCGAGTTGGCTGCGAGCGTCTGGCCGCCGGCGACGTAGCCTTCGCTTTCGCCGCCGCATTTCGCTTTCGGGCAGTACTGCGCGAACACCGCGCTCTTGCCGGTCCCCGATTGTCCTTCGACGGCGACGTTCCAGCCGGAGCCGCTGCCGGTCGCGTCGGCGACGGCAAAGCTCGTCATCGTGCTGTTCGTCGTCTGCGCCTGGCCGGTCAGCGAGACGGAGCCGAGCGACGGCAGCGCCGGGGCGGACGAGAACGACAGCGAGCCGGCGAGCACCGAGAACTGCGTGTGGTCTTCCTGCGTCGCCGCGAGCGCCACACCCGTCGGCGTCGCGACGAGGACGAGCAGCAGCGCGAGCGCGAGCGCGGTTGCGCTGCCCGGTGGCGTGCGGCGGCGAGCGCGACGGTGAAGATCGGCTGGACGCGATGCGTGTCGTGTGCTCATGGTCGCTCCTCAGACAGTTCGACGCTTCGACGCCGAATCCTAGTAAAGTTCTAACTACCAGGATCTTCATCGGGAAGCTGACGTGCGGACTTGAGCGCCGGTGGACAGCTCGCCGAGCGTGGCAGAAGGCTCGCCCGTGTTGCGAGAACGGCCTGCCGAGCCGCAGTGACGAACGCGGCGGGCGCTCAGGAGCGCGAGAACGGGCGGTGATGCGCCGCGCCGAGGCGGTCGAGCACGCCCGTCAGCACCGCCGCGACCTGCTCGGCGGCGATTTCCTCGGCCGACGCGAGCTCCGCGGCGGCGTCGCTTCGCAGCTGCTCCTCGGCCCAATCGGGCGGCTCGGCGTCGCCAGGCGTCGCCCGATCTTCCTGCTGCGGCTCCGACACCGGCTGCCGACACAGCTCTGGTTCGGCCCGCTCCGTGCGCTCGCGATCCGTCGCGAGCTCGGGCTCGGCGATCGGCTCGGGCTCGGGCTCGGGCTCGGCAGGCGCGATGCCGTTGGGCTGCTCGTCGGAGTTCGATTCGGCGATCGCCGGCGGCGCGGTGCGGCGGCGCCCGAACACCCGCGCGAAGAAGCCGCGGCGTGGCTCGGGTTCGGCCGCCGGCTTGGGCTCCGGCTCGGCGTCGAAGCTCGACTCAACCTCAGTCGTGGGCTGCGGCTCGACGTCGCGTTCGAGCTCGGCCTCAGCGTCGAGCTCGGGCTGTGCGTCGAGCGTGGGCTGTGCGTCGAGTGCGACGTCGATCTCGGGCCGCGCATCGTCGTCCGGCGCGAGCTCTCGCTCGGCCTCGAGCACGAGGTCGCGCGTCACGGTCAGCTTGACCTTCGTGCCCCAGCCGGACGGCTTGATGACGACGGCGCCGCTCGCGTCGTCGGCCTCCCACTCGACCTTCTGCTCGGGGTGGACGCGCGTGATGCGGATCTCGCCAAACTCATTCAGATGACGCGCGAGCGACTCGGGATCGCTGATCTCGGCCCACAGCTCAGGCGGCGACTTGACGAGCGTGCGCTGCACCTCGGAGGAGACCATCGCCCATCAGTTTCGAGCGAACGCGCGCGAGTCCTTCCGGCGAGACACGCCGGACGGGCGCCCGGGCGCTGCGAGATCGCTGCATCGACATGTGTGTATGCGCGCCGATGCGCTCGTACACACGTCCAGGCGGCATCGCGCGGGCGAGCGCGGATCGAGCGATCGGACAGGCCCCGCTGTCCCGTGCTTGCGCGCATGTGATCAGTCGCACAGAGATGAACAGACGGATGTCGATCGCCGATGTTCGCTGGAAACACGCTCTCGCTCGGGCTTGATTCGGACGATACGGACACATGCTCACGGGTCTGCACCTGCCGCAGCTGCGCGAGCTGCGCCGCTGGCCGACGCTCAGCACGCATGAGACGGTCGCGATGGCGCTCATCCTGTTCGCCGCGGTGTTCGGATTGCGGCTGGCCGACACGAACGTCGGTGACGCCGAGGGCGTCCTCTACATCACGCCGATCGGCGTGATCGCGTTGCGGTTCGGATTGCGCGGCGCACTCGTCGGCGCGCTGTTCGCGTTGGGTCTCGTCGTCGCGTGGGGCGGGCTGACCGGCGACGTGCACCTGCTCACGGTCGGATACCTCACGCGCGCGCTCGCGCTCGTCGGCGTCGCGATCATCATGGGCACGTTCGTCGAACACCGCCGCAGGCTCGAAGCGGGCATCGTGCACTACTACGACGCGACTCTCGACCTGCTCGTGACCGGTGAGACGACCGGCCGCTTCACGCGCGTCAACCCGGCGTGGGAGCGCACGCTCGGCCACTCGGCGGAGACGCTCTACTCGACGAACTTCATCCATTTCGTGCATCCGGAGGACCGCGCGGCGACCGAAGCGGAGATGGAGAAGCTGTTTGCCGAAGAGCGCGAGATGGTCGGCTTCCGCAACCGCTGCCGCACGGCCGACGGCGACTACCGCTGGCTCGAATGGAACGCGGCCGCGCGCGACGGCGTCGTCCACGCGGTCGCGCGCGACGTGACGGCGCAGCGCGAAGCCGAAGACCAGCTCGCGAACAACGCGAAGTCGCTCGAAGCGATGATCGTCGAGCGAACGCGCGAGCTCGACGACGCGCGCGCCGAGACGCTGCGACAGCTGGCGCTCGCAGCTGAGTACCGCGACGACGAGACCTACCAGCACACCGAGCGCGTCGGGCACGTAGCGGCGCGGATCGCGCTCGGGCTCGAGCTGCCGGCCGGCCAAGTCACGTTGCTGCGCCAGGCCGCGCCGCTGCACGACGTCGGCAAGCTCGCGATCCCCGACCGGATCCTGCTGAAGCCCGGCAAGCTGACGCGCGCTGAGTACGAGGTGATGAAGACGCACGCGGAGCTCGGCTCGCGCCTGCTCTCGAGCGGCAGCTCGCCTGTGCTGCAGACTGCGGCCGTGATCGCCGCGACGCACCACGAGCGCTGGGACGGCGCCGGCTATCCGAAGGGCCTCGCGCGCGAGGAGATCCCGCTGGTCGGGCGGATCGTCGCGGTCGCGGACGTGTTCGACGCGCTGATCCACGACCGCCCGTACAAGGCCGCGTGGCCGCTCGAGCTCGCGCTCGAGGAGATCGCGCACGGCTCCGGCACGCAGTTCGACCCGCGCGTGGTCGTCGCGTTCATGTTGCTGCGCAACGACCTCGGCCGGCTGCGCGACGAGCTCGGCGAGGTCGAGCAGCGCGGCTTGGCCGTCGGCGCCGACGGTCGGCCGTCGCATTCGATCCCACGCCGCCGCGGCGGCTATCTCGAGCACGTCGACCGCCACGCGCCACGCGCGGAACCGGCGATTCGGCGCCGCGCGCGCTGACGCTCGCCGCTCAGGCGGCCGGAGCCGGCTCGCGCGCCGCGCCGACGACGCCGAGCAGCCGACGCGAGACGAGCAGCTCGGCCAGCTGCACGGCGTTCGTCGCGGCGCCCTTGCGCAAGTTGTCGGCGACGATCCACAACTCGAGCGCGCGCTCGTGACCGGCGTCGCGGCGGATCCGCCCGACGAACACCTCGTCGCTGCCGCTCGCGTCGATCGCCAGCGGGTAGCGCGCCGCGTGCGGATCATCGAGCACGCTCACGCCGGGCGCCGCGCGCAGCAGCTCGCGCGCGCGCTCCGGTGAGAGCTGCTCGCGCGTCTGCACGTTGACGGCCTCGGAGTGACCGTTGAGCACCGGCACGCGCACGCACGTCGCCGAGATCGCGATGCGCGGGTCTTCGAGGATCTTGCGCGTCTCGTCGATCAGCTTGCGCTCCTCGTCGGTGTGGTCGTCGCCCGGCGCGAAGCTGCCGGCGTGCGGGAGCGCGTTGAAAGCGATCTGGTGCGCGTACGCCTGCGGCGCGGCGATCTCGCGTTCGTGCAGCAGCGCATGTGACTGGTCGAGCAGCTCGTCGATGGCGCGCTTGCCGGTACCCGACACCGCCTGGTAGGTGGCGATCACGAGCCGCTCGATCCCGGCCGCGTCGTGGATCGGCTTCAGCGCGACGACCATCTGCATCGTCGAGCAGTTCGGGTTGGCGACGATCCCGCGATGGCGCGCGAGCGCCTGCGGGTTGACCTCGGAGACGACGAGCGGCACGTCTTCGCTCATCCGCCAGCGCGACGAGTTGTCGACGACGACCGCGCCCGCCCGTACGAAGCGCGGCGCCCACTCACCCGACGTCGAGCCGCCGGCCGAGAAGATCGCGAGGTCGAAGCCCTCGATCGACTGCTCGTCGAGACCACGCACGACGACGTCCTCGCCGCCGATGCCGGCGCCTTCCAGCGTCCGCCCGACCGAGCGCTCGGACGCGAACGGCACGACCTCACGCGCCGGAAACGCGCGCTCGCGCAGCAGCTCGAGCATCAGCGTGCCGACTTGCCCTGTCGCGCCGACGACGGCGACTCGATGGCCCTCGCTCATGATCCCGTCAGCGTATCGCGAGACTCGTGGCGCGATTCGAGAGGGAGGAGGTGTGTTCGTATTTGAGAGCCGATCACAAATGTATATACAGGCGTGTGCGATACATATGGGCGCCTGGAATACGTGCACGCGCCCGCCGATGCGCGCCTGTATATACATTTGCAATCGCTGCGCAAAAGAAGACAGGTCCCGCTCCCGGCGCCTGCGCGCGCGCTTCGCGGTAATCAGTCGTCGCCGGCGAGCGCTACGGCTCGACCGGCATCCGCTCAGGCGCCGGTCTGCGCCGTCATGAAGTAGATCGTCAGCAGCACGAGCACGTTCGCGGCGACGTTCACGTTGAAGATCAGCCGGCGCAGCGAGCGGTACTCGTCGCCGAACGCGAAGCCCTCGCCGACGGCCGACGGTCCGCCGGCGGCTGCGATGTCGCGCTCGGCCAGCTCCGCCAGCCGACGCTCGCGCGGCGCGAAGAACGCGCCGCCGAGCGCGCCGAGCACGACGATCACGCCGATGCCCCACTGCACATAGAAGTCGCTCCACGTGTGGAGCTTGCTCGCGAGGTAGACGCCGGCGAGCAGCGCGAGCCCGAGGAACGGCGAGATCACGAACTTGCCGACGCTGTCCTGGACCCGGTGCAGGCCGGGCATCGAGCGCGGCTCGGCGCGGATGCCGACGGCGTACATCACCGGGTAGGCGAACGTGACTCCGAAGGCGATCACGATCGCCGCGATGTGTACGGCGAGGACGAACGTGTAGAAGGTGACGGCGACGATCATCGTCGGCGATCGTAATCGACCCGGCGGCGCATGCGCCGCCGGGCGGAGCCGCACATGTGCGGCTCCGAGGGAGGGTCGCATGCGACCCTCCCGGCAACTCCGCATGCGGAGTTGCCTCTGCAAAGAAGATCAGAACGTCGGCGCGTACTTGCCGAAGACGTCCTGCATCGCGCCGCACGCCTCGCCGATCGAGCAGCGGTCCTTCAGGGCCTGACGGATCGCCGGCAGCAGATTGTCTGAGCCGCGCGCTGCCTCGCGCAGCTCCTCCAAGCGTCGCCGCACGAGCGCTTGGTCGCGCTCGGCCTTGAACTTCGCGAGGCGTTCGAGCTGTTCGCGCTCTGATTCGGGGTCGACCCGCAGCAGGTCGGGAACCTCGAGCTCCTCCTCCTCGTAGGAGTTGACGCCGACGACGATGTCCTGGCCGATCCGGTAGCGCTCCTGGTAGCCCCACGCCGACTCGTCGATCTCGCCGGTGATGAACTCGATCGCGCCGACCGAGCCGCCGAGCGCGTCGACCTTCGCGATCAGCTCGTTCGCGCGCGCTTCGATCTCGTCGGTCAGCGACTCGACGAAGTAGCTGCCGGCGAACGGGTCGACGCTGTCGGCCGCGCCGGACTCGTGCGCGAGGATCTGCTGCGTGCGCAGCGCGATTTTCGCGGCGCGCTCGGTCGGCAGCGCGAGCGCCTCGTCGAAGCCGTTCGTGTGCAGCGACTGCGTCCCGCCGCAGACCGCCGCGAAGCCCTGCAGCGCGACGCGCACGATGTTGTTCTCCGGCTGCTGCGCCGTCAGCGTGACGCCGCCGGTCTGCGTGTGAAAGCGCAGCATCGTCGCCTTCGGGTTGCTCGCGCCGAAGCGCTCGCGCATGATGCGCGCCCACATGCGCCGCGCCGCGCGGAACTTCGCGACCTCCTGGAAGACGTTGTTGTGGCCGTTGAAGAAGAACGCGAGGCGCGGCGCGAACTCGTCGACGTCGAGCCCCGTATCGATTGCCGCCTGCACATAGGCGATGCCCGAGGACAGCGTGAACGCGACCTCCTGCACGGCCGAGCAGCCCTTCTCGCGGAAGTGGTAGCCGGAGATCGAGATCGTGTTCCACTTCGGCACGTTCGCGTGGCAGTACTGGAACAGGTCGGTCGTCAGGCGCATCGTCGGCCCGGGCGGGTAGATGTAATTCCCGCGCGCGATGTACTCCTTCAGCACGTCGTTCTGCGTCGTGCCGCGCAGCTGCTCTGACGGCACGCCCTGCTCCTCGCCGACGAGCTCGTACAGCAGCAGCAGGCACGCCGCGGGAGCGTTGATCGTCATCGACGTCGAGACCTGATCGAGCGGGATGCCGTCGAACGCCGTGCGCATGTCGTCGATCGTGTCGATCGCGACGCCCGTGCGCCCGACCTCACCGAGGCAGCGCGGGTTGTCGGAGTCGAGGCCGAGCTGCGTAGGCAGGTCGAACGCCATCGACAGCCCCGTCGAGCCCTTCGACAGCAGGTAGCGGTAGCGAACGTTCGACTCCTTCGCGGAGGCGTAGCCGGCGTACTGGCGCATCGTCCACGTCTGCTTGCGGTACATCTCGCGGTGCACACCGCGTGTGTACGGGTACTCGCCAGGCTCGCCGAGGCCTAGCTCGGCCGGCAGGTCCCGCTCGGTGTACAGCTCGGCGATCTCGATGCCCGAGTCGGTGAAGCGGCGCGGGTCGTCCGGACCGACGATCGGCGCGACGGTCAGGTGCTCGTCGGTGTGCTCCTCCGTCGAGGCCATCGACAGAATGATAAGGACCGACGCCTGCGCTCGGGCGGCGACCGCGCGGGCTGACGACGCTCGCGATCGACGGCCGGCGCCTTCGCCGTGCGGCGCGCCGCGAGTATTCTCCCGACGGATGCCCACGTGCCTGGTCACCGGCGGCGCCGGCTTCCTCGGATCGCACCTGTGCGACGAGCTGCTCGCGCGCGGGCACCGTGTGATCTGCGTCGACAACCTCGAGACGGGCTCGCTCGCGAACATCGAGCACATCCGCGCGGGCGAGTTCGTGCACGTCAACACGGACATCATCGAGCCGTACTTCGTGCAGGAGCCAATCGACTTCGTCTACCACCTCGCCTCGCCGGCCTCGCCGATCGACTACCTGCGCCTGCCGCTGCACACGTTGAAGGTCGGCTCGTACGGCACGCATCACACGCTCGGGCTCGCGAAGGCCAAGCGCGCACGCTTCCTGATCGCCTCGACGAGCGAGGTGTACGGCGACCCGAAGGAGCATCCGCAGGCGGAGAGCTATTGGGGGCACGTCAACCCGATCGGCCCGCGCGGCGTCTACGACGAGGCGAAGCGCTACGCAGAGGCGCTGACGATGGCCTACCACCGCCAGCAGGGCGTCGACACGGCGATCGTGCGGATCTTCAACACGTACGGCAGCCGCATGCGCCCGCACGACGGGCGCGCGATCCCGACGTTCCTGCGCCAGGCGCTCGCGAACAGGCCGATCACGGTGTTCGGCGACGGCAGGCAGACGCGCTCGTTCACGTACGTCAGCGACCTGATCCGCGGGATCATCGCGCTCGCCGAGTGCGGCTATCACGACCCGGTCAACATCGGCAACCCCGACGAGTTCAGCTTGCTCGAACTGGCCGAGACGGTCAAGGAGCTGACCGACTCGGACTCGGAGCTGATCTACGAGGCGCTGCCGGTCGACGACCCGAAACAGCGTCGACCCGACATCACGCTCGCGCGCGAGCTGCTCGGCTGGGCGCCGGAGGTGTCGCTGCGCGACGGGCTGCGGCGCACGATCGAGCAGTCCGGCGTCGAGCTGCTCGTCGGCGGCTCGAGCTGAGCGGCACGCGCCGCCGCCCTCGGTCGCCGGTCGAGCGGTCACGCGACCGCGACATCTGCGAGGCTGAGGCGTTGTGAGCAGTGAGATGGGACCACGTTCGACGCGAACGTCCGCTCCGCCCACCGCGCGCAAGCCGTCGACGCCGGCTCCCGCGCGTACGCCGCTGCGCGGCGACGGCGTCGCCGCGGGCGGCGCTCGGTCGGGCCGCGCGCTGCTCTCGGAGGCGACCGCGCGCAAGGAGACCGGCGAGCGCGACATGCGGCGTAAGCGCCCGCCGGCGCTGTCGTTCCTGCTGCGCATGTCGACCGCGCGCCGCTTCGCGCGCGTCGTTTCGCTGCTCGGGCTCGACTTCGTCGGCGTCGCGCTCGCGATCTTCACCGCGCTCGCGCTGAAGTCGCTCGTGCTGCACAGCGCGCTCGAAGGCCGCGCGGCGCTGCACGAAACCGAACGGATCCTGCCGTTCGCGTACCTGCTGACGGCGCTGCTGTTCGCGCGCTCGGGGCTGTACGCGGCGCGCTCGCTGCGTCCCGGCCTCTCGCGGATCGTCGGCTCGCTGTTCCAGGTCGCGTTCGTCGCGCTGCTGTTCGCGGTCGTCTCCGGCGAACGCTTCTCCAGCTACTACCTGTTCTACGGCTCGCTCGCGTTCGCGCTGCTGTACGTATCGTCGCTGCGCGCCGGCTATGAGTGGCTGACTGGCGTGATCCTGCGCGCCGCCGGCTACCGCCGCCGCGCGCTGATCGTCGGGACGGGCAAGCACATCGCCGACGTCGCGCACGCGCTCGCCGACGCGCCGCACTCGCCGATCGAGGTCGTCGGCTTCCTCTCGCCGGCGGCGCTGCCCGGCAACGGCCTGCGCGCGCTCGGCTCGCTCGAGAACCTCGAGCACGTGCTCGGCTCGCGGCGGATCGACGAGGTGATCATCGCCGACCCCGACTTCCCGCAGGTCGAGGCCGTCGAGCTCGTCGATCAGTGCCACCAGCGCGGCGTGCGCGTGCGCTTGGCGCCGTCGACGATGGAGATCCTGATTCACCGCGCCGAGTTCGTGCCGGGCCAGTCGGTGCCGCTGTTCGAGCTCGGACCACCCGCGTTCGAGGGCGTCGACTTCGCGCTGAAGCGGACGTTCGACCTCCTCGGCGCAATGCTGCTGCTCGTGCTGCTGAGCCCGCTGCTGCTCGCGATCGCGCTCGCCGTGCGCGCGACCTCGCGCGGCCCCGTGCTGTTCCGCTCGACGCGTCGCGGCATCGGTCAGCGGCCGTTCCCGTGCCTGAAGTTCCGCACGATGCACACCGACGCCGAAGAGCGCCAGGCCGATCTCGAAGAGCTCAACGAGGCGACCGGCGCGCTGTTCAAGATCCGCGCCGACCCGCGGCTGACGCGCGTCGGCGGCGTTCTGCGGCGCTTCTCGCTCGACGAGCTGCCGCAGCTGATCAACGTCGTGCGCGGCGAGATGTCGCTCGTCGGCCCGCGCCCGCTGCCGCAGCGCGACTACGAGATGCTCGAGGACTGGCACCGCAAGCGCTATCTCGTGCTGCCGGGCATCACCGGGCTGTGGCAGGTCTCCGGGCGCTCGGAGCTCGACTTCGACGACCTCGTGCACCTCGACTTCATCTACCTCGAGCACTGGTCGCTCGCGCTCGACCTGACGATCCTCTTGAAGACGATCCCCGCCGTGATCACGCGCCGCGGCGCGTACTAGCGGCTCGGCGCATTGCATCGGCCGCCGGCGGCCGATGCCGGCCGCTACTGGGGCCCGGCGAGCGCCTGCTCGACGGCCGCCGCGCGGCGGCGGCGCAGGCGTCCGGCGGTGTGCGCGCGTGCGCCCTGCGCGCACGCCGCCTCGTACGTGCGCCACGTCGCGCGCGCCGCGTCTTGCCACGTCCAGCGCGGCGTCGGCGGCGCCGGGCGCGCGACCGCTTCGGCGGCGGCGATCAGCGCGCGCATGTCGCACGGCTCGACGAACGTCACGCGCCCTTCGAGCACCTCGCGCAGGGCCGGCACGTCGCATGCGACGACCGGCGCGCCGCACGCGAGCGCCTCGACGGCCGGCAGCCCGAAGCCCTCGTCCTCGGACGCGACGACGAGCGCGTGCGCGCCGGAGTAGAGCGCCGCGAGGTCGTCGTCGGACACGTGTCCGGTGAGCGTGACGTCGGGCAGCTCGTGCGCCCACGGGCTCGTCGGTCCGACGAGCACGAGCGGCAGCTCGCGCGGCGTCGACGCGAGCTCGTTGACGTGCTTGCTCGGGTCGGGGTGGCGCAGCCCGCCAACCCACAGCAGGTAGCGCTCGGGCAGCGCGAAGCGTGCGCGCACGGCCGCGATCTCGTGCCGCTCGCGCCGATACATGCTCGCCGCCGGCGCCTCGTGGATCACGTCGATCTGCTCGCGCTCGAGCCCGAGCCGCGATTCGGCGTCGAACGCGAGCACTTGCGTCGGCACGATCACGCGCACCGCGCGCTGCACCGCGAGCTGGCGCAGCGCCGGGCGCACGCCCGTGCGCAGCAGCTCGCTGCGTCGCTTCAGCGCCGTCAGGTCGTGCAGCGTGACGACCATCGGGCAGGGGCTGTGCAGCAGCGCGCCGTTCATCCACGGCGCGTGAAACACGTCGGCGCGGCGCGGGTGGTGGGTCTCCTCGATCTCCCACCCGTCAGCCGTCTCGCGCAGGGCGCTCAGCAGGCAGCGTGCGTAGCGTCCGACGCCCTGCATGTCGCGCGTGGGGCGGCTGTCGAACGCAACGTTCACGACGAGCCGATCGTCCTCACGTCTGACGCTCCCCGAGCACACCGCCAAGATAACCGCATCGCTTAGCTTTGTGCAGAGATGACGGCCAACTTGCGAGCCGAGCGGTGGGAGGAGCTGTGGCGGGCGGCGCCCGACGGGGCAAAGCCGTCCGACCTGCGGTTGCGCCGCGCGTTCGCGCTCGAGCGGCTGCGCGCCCTCGCGCCGCGCAAGGCGCCGCTGCGCGTGCTCGACGTCGGCTGCGGCGACGGGCGGATCACGGCCGAGCTCGCGCGCGCCGGCTTTGACGTCCTCGGCGTCGACGTCGCCGCCGAGCCGTTGCGCCGCGCGCGTGCGCGAGAGCCCGGGCTCGACCTGCGCCGCGTCGGCGTCGACGGCGGCTGGCAGCTCGCAGACGCGAGCTTCGACGCCGTCTGGGCGGGCGAGACGATCGAGCACGTCGCCGACACCGCCGTCTGGCTGTCGGAGGTCCGGCGCGTGTTGCGCTCGGGCGGGGCGCTGCTGCTGAGCACGCCCGCGCACGGCCGGCTGCGGATGCTCGGCCTCGCGCTGTCGGCGCGCCGCTTCGAGCGCCACTTCGACCCGCGCTCGGATCACGTGCGTTTCTACTCCGCGCGCACGCTCACGACGCTGCTCGACGGATTTGGCTTCGAGCGGATCGAGGTGCGAGGCGCCGGCGGCACGCCCGGCGCCCGGCGCGTGCTGCTCGCGGAGGCCGTGCGCGCGCGCTTCTAGCGCTTGCCGGACGCGCGCAGCGCCTGCACGTAGGCGTTCTCGATCGAGATCGCTTCGGGGTTGCCCTGCGCGATCGCTTCGGGCGAGACCGACTCGGGGTTCAGGTAGATCGCCGCGCCGAGCTCGTGCACGGCGGCGGCCGGGTTGCTCGCGAGGTCGTACTGCCCGAGCGCCGCCCACGTCTGCGGGTTCGACGGCTGCAATCGCACGGCGCGCTGCAGCGTCGCGCGCGCTAGCGCGCGCTCGCCGCGGGACTGCTGGACGGCCGACAGCGTGAACAGCGCCTGCGCCGACAGCGGGTCGCTCGCGACGGCGCTCTGCGCCGTCGCGAGCGCGGCGCGCGGGTCGCGCGCGAGCCGCGCGAGCGCCGCTTCGGAGGCGTTCGCCGAGCGCAGCGGCTGCCACTGCGCCCACGCCGCCAGCAGCACGCCGACGATCGCCGCGATCGCGACGCAGATCCGCGTCGGCCCGAGCGTGCGCGGGTCAAGGCGCGCGCGCAGCGCGTGCGCGTCCGGCAGCCAGACCCCCCAACGCGCGCGCTCGCCGCCGATCGGATCGCGCGAGCCCGCCGGCGCGGCGCTCGCCGCGTCGAGCGCCGCGAACGAGATCGTCTGCGCCGTGGCGTCGCGGCCGTCGGCCGCGAGCGGTCCGCGCCCGGCGAGCCAGCCGGCGCACAGCAGCGCGACGCACGCGTCGCCCGGCACGTACCACGTCCAGTCGGCGAGCGAGTGGACGCCGAACACGACGACGACGCACAGCATGCTGAGCAGCCCGATGCGCTCGGCCGTGTACGGCGCCGGCGCGCCGTCGATCGTCAGCCGTCGCCACGCCGGCGCGCCGGCGGCCGTCGGGCGCCGCAGCCAGCTGCGCACCGTGCTCCAGTCGCCAAAGCGCCGGTTGAACGGGTGCGTGGCGCGCCCGGCGGCCGTCATCCACGCGACGAGCAGCGCGAGCGTCAGCGCGAGCCCGACGATCCCGAGGTCGGCGAGCGTCTGCACGGCGTAGCCGTGCGCATGGCGCACGTCGAGCGTCTCGCTGCGGTAGCGCAGGCGCGCCGTCGCGTACCCTTCGGCGCCCGCGCCGAGCACGGGGTGCGCTTGGAACACCTTCAGCGCCTCGTTCCAGTAGCGCGCCCTGACGCTGCCGACGGCGGTCAGTCGGCCGGGGCCGTTCGAGGGAACCGGCGCGTGCGGATCGGTCAGCGAGTGCAGCGTGTGCGAGATCGTTCCGGTGAAGCCGCGGTGGCTGACCGCGAGCGCGCCGCAGAACGCGACGATCACGACTGCGAGCACGCCCAGCAGCAGCGTGCCGGCGCGTCTTCGGCTGATGATCGACGGCGCCTGGCGGCTCGTGTAGAAGCCGAACGCGACGCCGACGACGCTCAGCAGCACGAGCATCGCGAGCAGCAGCGCGCCGAGCTGATGCCCGGCGTGCGTGCGCGCGGCGAGCGCGACGTTGTCGTCGTCCAGCGCCGGCGTCGAGAAGTCCCAGACGACGACGATCCCCGCCGCGATCGCGCCGCTCAGCAGCACCGCCGCTCCACGCAGGCGCAGCGGCACGACGCAGAACCACAGGACGAGCCCGAGCACGAGCGCGACGAGTGCGCCGCGCGAGTACGCGAGCATCAGCGTCACGAGCATCAGCCCCATCGCCGGATACGCGAGCGCGCTGAGCAGCGCGTGCCCGGCGCGCCGCGCGCCGAGCCACAGGCAGCCGATCGCGCCCATCGCCGCGGTCAGCCCGATCGCGTTCCAGTAGTTGTACGGCGCGCGCAGCCGCGCGTAGACGTCGCCGGCGTCGAGATGCGACGGGAACACCTTTGTCAGCAGCGCATAGACGCAGACGACGACCGCGGCGAGCACGACCCCGCCGAGGACCGCCGGCCAGCGCGCCGGGACCGTTCGCGCGAGCGCGACCGCCGCGCCGAAGAACGCACAGTAGGAGAGCATCCGCCCGGCGTCCTTGAAGCTGTCGTCCGGCTGCACCGACCAGACGACCGAGAGCGCCGTCAGCGCGGTCAGCGCGAGCAGCAGCGCGACCGGCCACGCGCCCCACGCCCGCCCGCGCGGCGCGCCGAACAGCACGCACGCCGCGACGATCAGACCCGAGCCGATCGTCAGCGCGATCTCGACGGTCGTCATCTCGGGGAAGTTGAGCCCGCCGCCGGCGACGAACGTGACGAAGCAGATCACGCCCGCGACGAGCAGCGTCGGCCACCACGCGAGCGCGCGCGCCGGCCAGCCCGACGGGCCCTCGCCGCGACGCGCCGCGACGCCGGCGACCGCCCGATCGAGCAGCTGCTCCTCGAAGCTCGGCGCGTGCGACGAGCCTGACGCCGTCGCGGCGCCGTCCGAGCTCGGCGGCGCCGGCGCGCGCTCAATCGGAGCGACGGGCAACGACGCTCCTTCCGATCGCCCGCGCGCCGAGCGCGAGCGCGCAGGCGAGCAGGAATGCGAGGACGGCGAGCAGCGGAGCGGGCAACGAGCTGAGCGCCGAAGCGATGTTCGCGTGGATCACGCCGGGGCGCACGAGCTCGCTCCCGACGCGCTGCGGTGCGGCGCCGGTCTTCGGGATGTTGCGCAGCGCCTTGCGCTCGCTGCTCGACAGGGGCGTCGCGACCGCCGATCCGCCGGCGCCTGCGCCGCCGCCGCGTCCGGCGGCCGCCGCGAGCTCGGCGCGGCGGATCAGGTTGGCGCAGTTCGAATACTCTTCGACTTCCGTCGGCAGCTCCTGCAGTGCGCGGCGGTACGCCTGCTGGCTGAAGCCGCTCAGGCTCTGTCCGTGCGTGCAGCGTTCGATGATCTGTTCGCCGACGTCCGCGCCGGCGCTCGCGGCGAGGCACGCGAGCAGGACGAGCACGAGCGCCGCGACCGCGCCGACGCGCCTGCCGATCGCTCTACCGCGAAGCCAAGCGCCCGCTGGCCGATCGCCGATCGGTCGGCTGTGAGAGAGGGCGGTTCTCATGGATGAGCGAAGCAACGCTACCAACGCCCCCGGGAGAGGTCGAGGCTCGACAGCGCCCGCGAGAAGCCGTCCGCCCATGCCTCGTGCGTGTACGCGCGGATGTCGCGCGCGCTCTGCGCGCCGAGTCGTGCGCGCAGCGTCGGCTCGTCCACCAAGCGGCGCAGCGCGCGCGCAAGCGACGGCCCGTCGCCGGCCGGCACGACGAGGCCGTTGCGCTCGTCCTGAACGAGTCCGCCGGCGACGGCGCCGACGGCGTCGCTTGCGATCACGGGCAGCGCGCGGTTCATCGCCTCGTTCGCGACCAGCCCCCACGGCTCTCGAAACGTGCGCGTGCGGATCGACGGCAGCACGAGCGCGTCGCTCGCCGCGTACACGTCGCGCAACGCGCGCGCCGAGAGCCGCCCGAGACCGACGATGCCGGCGTCGCCGCGCCGGCGCGCGCCGGCGGGGGCGACGCCGGCGAGGCTCGGCTCGACGCCGGCGAGCACGAGCGCGGCGTCCGGCGGCGCGAGCTCGGCCGCGCGCCACGCCTGCACGAGCACGCCGATCCCCTTCTCGCGCGCCGGGCGCCCGACGAACAGCAAGCGCGTGCGCGCCTGCGCCGGCCAGCCAGGCTGCTGCGGCGGCGCGACGCCGGGCGCGCTCCAGAACGCGTTGTCGACCGACTGCGGCGCGACGTGGACGTTGCGCGCGCCGCGCGCGCTGACGTAGGCGCTGACGTGCGGGCCGTACGTGACGATCGCGTCGACCGAGCCGTACAGGCGCCGCAGCGGCCCGTAGGTGAGCGCGTGCGCGACGCTGCGTGGGTGCGCCCACAGCGACGCCCACAGGATCAGCGGGACGCGCGCGCGGCGCGCGCCGGCCCATGTCGCCAGCGGCGCGAGGCGCCCGCCGGTCGGGCAGACGACCGCGCGATAGGCGCCGCTCGCCGCCAGCCGCGCGAGCTGGCGCGGGCGCACGTGTCGATGGGGAAACGGCATCTCCCGCTCGAACACCTCGCCGCCGTGCTTGGAGCGCCCGCCGAACAGCGCGAGCTCGATCGTCTCGCGCTCGTGCAGCGCTGCAAGCGCGCCGACGCGATACGCCGGCGCGTGCCCGGTCACGAACAGGACCGGCTTCGCGATCGGCGTCGTGGCCGGCTTCACCGCAGCGCGCGCTCGTACGCGTCGAGCGTCTGCTCGCCGCAGCGCCCCCACGTGAAGTTCGCGGCGACCGTCGCGCGCGCGCGCTGGCGCGCCTCGCGCAGGCGGTGCGGGTCCGACAGCAGCTCGTCGATTCGCTGCGTCAGGCGCTCGATGTCGCCGGGCGGGACGAGCACGAGCCCGTCGCCCGCAGCCGCGATCTCCTCCGGCCCGGGCTCGCCGCGACAGCCGATCGCCGGCACGCCGCCGGCCATCGCCTCGACGTAGGCGACGCCGAACGCCTCCTCGGTCGACGGCATCACGAACAGCGTGCACTGCCGCGCCTGCGCGACGGCGTGCTCGGGCGCGAGCTGGCCGCGGAAGTCGACGCGCTCGCGCACTCCGAGGCGCTCGGCGAGCGCCTCCAGCGCGCCCCGCTCGGGGCCGTCGCCGACGATCTCGTAGCGCAGCGTCGGGTGGCGCGGCGTCAGCACGGCGAGCGCGCGCAGCACGTCGGCGTGGCGCTTGCGCGCGACGAGATGCGCGACCGTCACGAGCGCCGGCGGGCCGCGCCGCCGCGCCGGGCGCAGCGGTGCCGGGACGTCGGTGCCGAGGTGCACGACGCGCGCCTCGTGCGCGCCGTGCATGCGCGCCAGCTCGGCGATCCCCTCGCTGTTGGCGAGCACCAGGCGCGCCGCGCCGAGCGCGCGACGCACGGCCGCCTCGCCGTCGCGCGCCTGCGCGGCGGTGTACAGCACGTCGCCGCCGTGCACCGACACGACGAGCGGCGCGCGCAGCGGCGGCAGTGCGCAAACGCGGCGAATCGCGTCGCCGCTCGGCACCGCGTTGTGCGCGTGGACGACGTCGAACGGAAACGAGCGACGCACGCGCGCGATCGTCGCCGCGAGCGACGGCGCCGCCCACGCGCCCCACGTCGCATACGAGCGACGGCGATCGGGCGAGACGTACGGGACGTAGGAGACCTCGAGCCCGTCGCGACGCTGCGCGCGCGGCTCGCGCACGAGCTCGCCGATGCTCCGCGCCGCGCGCGCCCGCCCGCCGGCGAACGCCGCGCGCGCCGGCACGAGCCGGTGCAGCACGAGCACGCGAACGTCGGCGCCCGCGTCGCGCACGGCGAGCGCTTGACGGTGCGCCCAGATCCCGAGCACCGGATCGCGACGGCTCGGGTAGAACTCGGCGACGACGAGCGCCCTCACCGCCGCGTCACCGAGCGCCGCGCCGCGCCGGCTGTCGGCGCCAGCCGGCGGTGCACGCGCAGCGTGCGCTTCGCGTCCTCCGCACGGACGTACGCGCGGTCGGCGAGGAACGCGCGAGCCTCGGCGATCGCCGCCTCGCGCGAGTAAGCGTCGGCGGCCGGCGCGGCGCGGTGGCCGATCGCGACGGCGTCGGTCACGCCGCAGCGCCAACCGCGCTCGCGCGCTAGCGCGCCCCAGTGCGCGTCGAGTCCCCAGCCCATTTGCAGCGCCGGGAACGGCAGCAGCGTCGCGAACGTCGCGTGCGCGAACGCCGTCACCGGGCCGATCTCGACGAAGCGCGTCTCGCGCACGACGCTGCCGGGGCGTCGCCGCGTCTGCGGCCAAGCGGCATGCGAGTTCAGGCGGTGCGCCGGCTGCGCGAGCTGCAGCGAGAAGCGCTCGCTGAGGAACAGAAAGCGGTCGAGGAAGCCGCGCGGCAGCTCGACGTCATCGTCGAGCACGAGCAGCCAGTCATATCCGTCGAGCGCGCCAGGCGCGTCGCCGCCGCCGGGCGCCAGGTCGCCGGGCGGCTTGAGCCTCGCGCTCGACGTCTCCGCGCCGAGCAGACGATTGAGGTTCTCGAACCTGCCGCGATCGTCCGGCGCGCCGACGCGCAGCTCGACATCGTGGCGCGAGCGCGCGAGCTCCTCGCGCGCTCGTCTCGCGAGCTCGCGATGCCGTGGGCGCTCGACCTGCAGCGCGAGCACGCGCCGGCGCGGCGGCTCGCGACGCGCACCGCGCGCGATCCGTGCGCGGCGGCCGCTCGCGAGCTCCCACGCGTCGGTCGCGACGTCGCGCGCCTCGCGGATCGCCGCGTCGATCCCGCCGACGGCGCCACTCGTCCCGGACAGGAAGTCGGCCTCGGCGGCCGCCGCGGGGCGCGGCCCGCCGGACGGCTCGCAACGCGCCAGCAATCGCAGCGACCCGCGGCCGGCCAGCTCGCGCAGCGCTTCGTGCAGGCGTCCGGCGCTGTGCGCGACCATCGTCAGGCCGGCCGGACAGCGCCGGCGCACGACGTGGCCGGCGCACGCCGCGAGCGTCAGCGCCTCGCGCGCCGGCGACGGCGCGCGTCCGCGACCGACGTCGAAGCGCCGCGCGGCGCGCCCGCGGACGTGCTGCGCGCGGACGAGCGCGCGCAGGCGTGCGTCCGCTCCGGCGCGACGGTGCTCGACGCCGGCGCGCGCGACGTACAGCACGCGTGCGTCCGCGCCGCCGGAGCAGGCGCGCAGCCGGTCCTGCCACTCCTGCTCGTCGCCGCCGTGCGCGAGCGACTCGTCGAACGGGCCGACGCGCGATAGCGCGCTGCGGCGGATCGCCATGTTCGCGCCCCATGCGTAACGCGCGTAGGCGTCGTTCGGGCCGAGGTCGAGCGCCGTGACCGGCGCCGGCTCGCGCCCGCACGAACGCGGCGCACGACCCTCGAGCACCGGTCGGATCGGGCCGGCGAAGACGTCGACGTCGGGGTGCTCGCGTGCGGCGTCGAGCAGCGCCGCGAGCCATCCGGGCTCGACGCGTACGTCGTCGTCGACGAACACGACGAGCTCGCCGTGCGAGCGTCGGACGCCGGTGTTGCGGGCGACGTTGAGCCCGAGCGGACGGTCGTGCGGCTCATAGCGCGCGCCGAAGCGCTCGCTCAGCGCGCGCGCCGGCTCGCTCGCGCCGTCGTCGTCGACGACAAGCAGCTCGGCGCCGATCGCCGCCGCCTGTGGCGCGATCGATCCGAGCGCGACCTCGAGATAGCGCAGCCGCGAACGCGTCGGGATCACGATCGAGGCGGGAGTCGATCCGGTGCTCATCGTCGGACAGTCTAGGTTTGCAGGGGTTTCGGGCGCTCGACCCGCCGCGGCGCCGGCGGTTGCGCCACGCGCTGGCGACTAGGCTCTCGCAAACGTGGTCCTGTTCCTGCACAACCGCTACCGCGGCACCGGAGGCGAGGAGCGCGCGGTGGAGGAGCTCGCGTGGCTCGTGCGCGAGCGGCTCGGCGAGCCCGTCGAGCTGCTCGGTCGCGACTCCGCTGAGCTTGGGCGCGGCGCGGCTGCGTTCGGGCTGCTGCGCGGCGGTCGCGACCCTGTAGAGGTCGAGCGCGCGGTGCGCGACGCGCACGCGCAGGTCGTGCACGCGCACAACCTGCTCCCGTCGTTCGGCTGGCGCGCGCTCGCCGCGGCGCGCGCGGCGGGGGCACGCGTCGTGCTGCACCTGCACCAGTACCGGCTCGTGTGCGCGATCGGCGTCTGCTTTACGCGCGGCGCCGAGTGCACGCGCTGCCACGGGCGCAACACGCTCGCCGGCGTGCGCTTGAACTGCCGCGGCAATGCGCCCGAGGCGATCGCGTACGGCGCCGCGCTCGCGCTCTGGCAGCGGCGGCTCGTGCGGCAGGCCGACGCGATCCTAGTGCCGAGCGAGTTCGCGCGCGAGCGCCTGCGCGCGCTTGGTGCGCCGCTGCCGTGGGAGCGTGTGCACGTGCTCGCGCCGCCGCTGCGCGCGCTCGAGGCCGCTCCGGAACGATCCGAGCCGCCGCGGTCGGCGACGTACGCGCTGGTCGTCTCGCGCCTCGCGCCGGAGAAGGGCGTCGACGTCGCGATCGACGCGTGTCGCGCAGCCGGCCTGACGCTCGTGATCGCCGGAGACGGGCCGCAGCGGGGGGAGCTCGAAGCGCGTGCCGCGGCCGGTCGCGGGGTCGCGGGCGCGACGGTGCGCTTCGTCGGGCGCGTCGAGGCGGAGGAGCTCGCGCGCCTGCGTGCGGGCGCGGCGATCGCGCTCGTCCCATCGCGCTCGGCCGAGACGTTCGGCCTCGCCGCCGCCGAGGCGATGGTCGCCGGCCTGCCGGTCGCCGCGAGCCGGATCGGCGCGCTGCCCGAGCTGGTCGAGGACGACGCGCTCGTGCCCGCGGGCGACGCCGCGGCGCTGGCGCAGGCGATCGGGCGGCTCGCCGGCGATCGCGCGGCCGGAGCACGCGGGCGAGAGCGCGTGCGCTCGGTCTGCGCGCCGAGCGTCGTCGCGGAGGCGCTCGCGAAGGTGTACGCCGCGAGCACGTAAGCTGCGGCCGTGCCGCCCGAGCGAACCGCGCTGGTGACCGGTCTCAGCGGTCAGGACGGATCGTTCCTGGCCGAGCTCCTGCTCGAGCGGGGCTACGCCGTCGTCGGGCTGGCACGCGACCCGCTCGGCCCGCTCGGGTGCTCCGAGCACCTGCGCGGGCGCGTCGAGCTCGTCGCCGGCGACCTGCTGGCGCCCGACACGCTGCGCAGCGCCGTCGCGCAGGTCGGCGCGGAGGAGGTCTACCACCTCGCCGCGCCGTCGTTCGTGCCCGACTCGTGGAGGCGGCCCGGCGAGACGCTCGCGGCGATCGCGGGCTCGACGGCGGTGGTCCTCGAGACCGTGCGCGAGCTCGCCGCCGGAGCGCGCGTGTTCGTCGCCTCCTCCGGCGCGATCTTCGGCGACACGCCGGAGTGCCCGCAGCGCGAGGACACGCCTTGCCAACCGACGAGCCCGTACGCCGTCGCGAAGCTCGCCGCGCATCAGCTGACCGGAGCGCTGCGCGAGCACGACGGCGTGCATGCGAGCTCGGGCATCACGTTCAACCACGAGTCCGAGCGTCGGCCCGAGCGCTTCGTCACGCGTCGGGTCAGCCGCGCCGTGGCGGCGATCGCGCTGGGCCGGCAGCGCGAGCTGACGCTCGGCTCGCTCGACGCGGTGCGCGACTGGTCGTTCGCCGGCGACGTCATGCACGCCGCGTGGTTGATGCTCCAGCAGGAGCGCGCCGAGGACTACGTGCTCGCGAGCGGCGTCGGGCACACCGTCGCCGAGCTCGTGCGCACGGCGTTCGCGTGCGTCGATCTCGACGCCGAGCGCTACGTGCGCGTCGAGCGCTCGCTCGTACGCGCACCCGAGCGCACGCCGAGCATCGGCGATCCGCGCAAGGCGCGCGAGCGGCTCGGATGGGAGCCGCGCGTGAGCTTCGAGCAGCTCGTCGAGCGGATGGTGCGCGCCGACCTGCGCGCGCTCGAAGCGACGGTCCCGGGTTGATGCGAGAGCTACGGACCGATTGCGACGCCGCGCGCGACGCCGAGCCGGGCTATCTGGGGCGTCTGTAGCCTCTGTAATATCGCGCGATGACGTCAAATGGCGCTGCGGACGGTGCTCCGCTGGTCGATGTGGGGATTCCCGTCTTTCGTCGCGCCGATTGGGTGGCCGAGGCGATCGAGTCGGTGATCGGGCAGTCATACGGCAACTGGAGACTGACGATCTCCGAGGACCGCGGCCCGACGCAGCCGATCGTGCGGGCGGTCGAGCCGTACCTCGGCGACGCGCGCATCCGGTATCTGCCCTCCGAAGACAGCCTGGGGATCCCGCGCAACAAGTCAATCGCGTCCGTCGGCGAGGGGAAGTACGTGACGGTGCTAGACGACGATGACATTTGGATGGACGGCTGGCTCGCACGCCGGGTCGAGTTGCTCGAGCGAAACCCCGCCTGCGGGATGGTGTGCGGAGGGCATTTCGACATCACCCCCGACCGTCAACAGACGAAAAGCTCGCCGCTGCTGTTCGCCGAGGGCGTTCACTCCTCGGCGGACTTCGTGCGAGTGTTGATGCAGGGCAACTTCATCGCGACCTCGAGCGTGCTGGTTCGTCGTGACGCCTACGTGCGCGCCGGCGACCGGTACGACACGGCGTTCATTCACATCAACGACTACGAGCTGTGGCTCCGGCTTGGAGTGCTCAGACCGGTGGGCTTTCTCGTGGTCCACGACTCGGGTTACAGGATCCACGACATCCAGCGGCAGTCGCGGATGCACGAGCATGCGCCCGATCACCTTCGCCTGATCGACCATCTCGACGCGCTGCTCGCGCAGAACCTTCCCGAGCTGCGCCTGCCGGCCGCGACGCGCAGGCGACGCAAGGCGGACGCGGTCATGTCGACGGCGCTCGATGCCGTGGGTCGGGACCAGACGATGCTCGCCGTGCGCAGGATCGCCGCGGCCGCGCGCCTCGATCCACGGACGCTCGCCACGAGAAGGGCCGCGGCAGCCGTGGCCGCGACGGTCGGGGGTAGACGGGTGCGCGAACGCATCAGCGCGATGCGTTCGTGAGCCGGCCCGCGCTGGCCGCGGACGGCGCCCGCGGGCACTCGATCACGCGCAACACGGCGTTCGCCTTTCTCGCCCAGCTGACGGGAGCGGCGTTCACCGGCTTCCTGACGATCTTCTTGGCCCGGAAGCTGGGCACGAACGGCTACGGGGTGCTGTCGCTCGCGCTCGGCATCGCCGGGCTCGCCCTGCTGCCGTCGGACTTCGGCGTCTCGAACTCGGTCGGGCGCTTCGTGGCGGAGCATCGCCACGACGTCGCTCGGATCGAGCAGTTGGTGGCCGACGGGTTCCGCCTCAAGCTGGTCGCGAGCGTCGTCATCGCCGGGCTGCTGATCGCGCTCGCCGGCCCGATCGCCGACGGCTACGGGCTTCCGGGGCTGGTCTGGCCGATCCGGGGCGTCGCGATCGCCCTGTTCGCCCAGAACCTGATGATGCTCGGCGTCGTGTTCGCGCCGATCGGGCGGCTCGACCTGCAGCTGTGGACCGCGCTGACCGAGAGCGCGGTGGAAACGACCGCCTGCGTCGCGTTGGTGCTCGCGGGCGCCGGCGCGACCGGCGCGGCGTTCGGCCGCGCGATCGGCTACCTGGCGGGAGCGCTCGCGACGATCTACCTGCTCGCACGGAGCATCGGACCGGCGATCGTCCCACGCAGCTACAGGTTCGGTCCCGATGCCAGGCGGATCGCGGGCTATGCGAGCGTCCTGCTCGTGATCGACGGCGCCTACACCGCGTTCACGCAGGTCGACGTGCTGATCGTCGGCGCCTACCTGAGCGCGAGCGCGGTCGGCATCTTCGGCGCTCCGATGCGGCTGATCACGTTCCTCGCCTATCCGGGACTGGCCGTGTCCTCCGCCGTCGCGCCTCGTCTCGCGCGCGGCTCGCCGGACGGACCCAACGTCGCCGCGTTCATGACCGCGCTGAGGTTGCTGCTGGTCGTGCAGGCCGCGATCACGGCGTTCGTGCTCGGGTGGGCCGGGCTGCTGTCGAAAGTCGTGCTCGGCTCCGGCTACGCCGAGTCGGCGACGGTCCTGCGTGCGCTCGCGCCGTTCGTGTTCCTGAGCGGCTTCGGGACGATCGTGTCGGTCGGCGCCAACTATCTCGGCGAAGCGGCGCGACGCGTTCCCGTGGCGATCGCGACCGCGCTGCTGAACCTCGTCATCGATCTCGTGCTCGTTCCCAAAGTCGGGGTGGTCGGCGGCGCGATCGGAACCGACGTGGCGTTTGGGCTCTACGCACCCGCGCATCTGCTGATCTGCCAGCGTTCGCTGCAGCTCGACCTTCGCCCGACCGCGCTCACGTTCGTCCGCGGGCTGCTCGCCGGCGCCGCGCTGACGGGCGCGCTGCTGCTGTTCGGAGACTCGCCCTCGCAACTCTGGAGGCTGCCGGCGGGCGCCCTCACGGGGCTGGGCGCGTTCGCGCTCGTGCTGCTGGCCACGCGCGAGCTGACGGTCGCGGAAGCGCGTCTGCTGCTCGCCAGGGTAAACCCTGCCGGCTGGCTCGCGCGGCGCTCGCGCGCAGACGAGAAGACCGTTCGCTAAAGGAGCGCCCTGACAGGGCCGATCTCGGAAGCGTGCCACGCAATCCCTACACTGCCCCCGGAGTGAAGACCGTCGGCATCATCGGCCTCGGCTACGTCGGCTTGCCGCTCGTCGTCGCGTTCGCGCGGGAGGGCTGCGATGTGATCGCCGTCGACGTCGATGCGCGCAAGATCGAGGCGATCGAGGCGGGCGACTCCTACATCGAGGACGTCCCGCCCGAGCTTCTGCGCGAGCACAAAGGACGAATCCAGGCGACGACGCGCTATGCGCGACTGGCGAAAG
>DATHND010000069.1:0-5855 GCA_035486335.1 Solirubrobacteraceae bacterium | reverse complement strand
ATCACGGTTCCCGGGATCCGCCACGCTCGACCCGGCATCTTTCCAAGGGCGCCTCCCGACCGAGGAGGCGTCCTTTTCGCCGTCCTCGACACCGAGTGAAGGTGGAAAGAAAGCATGAGTGGGAAACTGCAGAGCGTCGGCGGCCTCGAGTTCGCCGTGGCTGACCTCGCACTGGCCGACTACGGCCGCCGCCAGATCCGCCTGGCCGAGCACGAGATGCCCGGCCTGATGTCGATCCGCCGCGAGTACGCCGCCGCGCAGCCGCTGAACGGCGCGCGGATCACTGGCTCGCTGCACATGACGATCCAGACGGCCGTGCTGATCGAGACGCTGACCGCGCTCGGCGCCGAGGTGCGTTGGTGCAGTTGCAACATCTTCTCGACGCAGGATCACGCGGCGGCGGCCGTCGCCGTCGGCCCCGACGGGACCGTCGAGGAGCCGCGCGGCGTCCCCGTGTTCGCGTGGAAGGGCGAGACGCTCGAAGAGTACTGGTGGTGCACCGAGCAGGTGCTGTGCTGGCCGAAGGGCGAGGATGGCTCGGCCGGGCCGAACATGATCCTCGACGACGGCGGCGACGCGACGCTGCTCGTGCACAAGGGCGCCGAGTACGAGAAGGCCGGCGCGGTGCCCGACCCGGCGGGCGCCGACTCGGAGGAGCTTGGAGTGATCCTCAACGTGCTGACGCGCTCGCTCGCCGAGGACGCGCAACGCTGGACGCGGATCGGCGAAGGGATCAAAGGCGTCACCGAGGAGACCACCACCGGCGTGCACCGCCTCTACGAGATGGTCGAGTCCGGCGAGCTGCTGTTCCCGGCGATCAACGTCAACGACTCGGTCACGAAGTCGAAGTTCGACAACCTCTACGGCTGCCGCCACTCGCTGATCGACGGCATCAACCGCGCGACCGACGTGATGATCGGCGGCAAGGTCGCCGTCGTCTGTGGCTTCGGCGACGTCGGCAAGGGCTGCGCCGAATCGCTGCGCGGCCAAGGCGCGCGCGTGATCGTCACCGAGATCGACCCGATCTGCGCGCTGCAGGCCTCGATGCAGGGCTACGAGGTCAAAACGTTGCAGGAAGTGATCGACACGGCCGACATCTTCATCACGACGACCGGCAACAAGGACATCATCACGGCGGCCGACATGGGCCGGATGAAGCACCAAGCGATCGTCGGCAACATCGGCCACTTCGACAACGAGATCGACATCGCCGGCCTGTCGCGCGTGGACGGCATCGAGCGCGTGAATATCAAGCCGCAGGTCGACAAGTGGGTCTTCCCCGACGGCCACGCGATCATCATGCTGTCCGAGGGCCGGCTGCTGAACCTCGGCAACGCGACCGGGCACCCGAGCTTCGTGATGAGCAACTCGTTCTCCAACCAGACGATCGCGCAGATCGAGCTGTTCACGAAGAACGACGAGTACGAGAAGCGGGTGTACGTGCTGCCGAAGCACCTCGACGAGAAGGTCGCGCGGCTGCACCTCGACGCGCTCGGCGTGAAGCTGACGAGGCTGACCGACGAGCAGGCGTCCTACATCGGCGTGCCGGTCGAGGGTCCGTACAAGCCGGACCACTATCGCTACTGACGTGAAGGCGATGGTGCTCGCGGCCGGGCTCGGAACCCGGCTGCGCCCGCTCACGTACGAGATCACGAAGCCGATGGTGCCGGTGCTCGACCGGCCGGTGATGGAGCACATCATCGACCTGATCGACCGCTACGAGTTCGACGGCGTGATCGCCAACCTGCACTACTTCCCCGAGACGATCCGCGATCACTTCGGCGAGCGGATCTCCTATCGCTACGAGGAGGAGCTGCTCGGAACGGCCGGCGGCGTGCGCGCGTGCGCCGAGTTCTTCGGCGACGAGCCGTTCCTCGTGATCTCGGGCGACGCGCTGACCGACATCGATCTCGGCGCGTTCGTCGCGCGTCACCGCGCGAGCGGCGGCGTCGCGACGCTCGCGGTCAAGCAGGTCGCCGACACGCGCGAGTACGGCGTCGTGCTGCACGACCGCGCCGGGCGCGTCACCGGCTTTCAGGAGAAGCCGGCGCCCGAGGAGGCGCTATCGGATCTCGGCAACTGCGGCATCTACATGTTCGAGCCGGCGATCTTCGACTACTTCCCCAGCCGTCCGTTCGTCGACTGGGCGAAAGACGTCTTCCCGACGCTGCTCGACGGCGACGTGCCGTTCCATATCCACGAGCTGCGCGAGTACTGGAACGACGTCGGCTCGCTCGGCGAGCTGCGCCAGGGGACGTTCGACGCGCTGCGCGGCGAGCTGCGGCTGGAGCTGCAGGGCGAGGAGGTCAAGCCGGGCGTGACCGTCGTCGGCGCCTCGCCGCTGCGCGAGGACACGGTTCTCGACGGCGACGTCTGGATCGGGCGCGACGTGCGGGTCGGCGCGGGCGTGCGCCTGATGGGGCCGATCGTGCTCGGCGACGGAGCGACGGTCGGCGATGGCGCGCAGCTGCGCGAGAGCATCCTCTTCCCCGGCACGAACGTGGCGTCCGGCGCGATCCTGATCGGCGCGATCGCCGGGCACTCGGAGATCCTGCAGAGCATCCGCCGCACCGGCGCCTGACGCTCAGGCGGTCTCGTAGCGCTCGCGCCGCTGCTGCTCGCGCTCTGACTCGGCGAGCGCTCGCACGAACAGCACGACGAGCGCGACTCCCATCACGAGCGACTGCTCGACGGCCATGATCAAGCCGGCGATCGACTGGTCGTCGTGTGCGGATAGACCCCACACGCGCGCGTGGTCCACGTAGTACGGATATAGCGCGCTCGGCGCGAACGCGAGCCCCATCCCGAGCGCGCCGACGAACAGCTTCGTCGTGCCCATGTACGCGACGGGGCCGAGGCCGCCGAGGCGCAGGCGCGCACGGATCGGCGAGAGCAGGTGCCACCAATAGAGCGAGCCGGCGAGCACGAACGTGACGTGCTCGAGCACGTGCACGAGCGGATGGCGCAGCGCGACGTCGTACGCCGCCGGGACATGCCACGCCCAGATCACGCCGACGTACAGCACGACCGCGAACGCCGGGCTCGCGAACGCGCCGGCGCGTGTCTGGAGATCGTGGACGACGCGCGTGACAGGGCGCAGGATGACCTTCGTCAAGCCGACGATCGCGAGGATCGGCACGGCGTCGAGCAGCAGCGTGTGCTGGATCATGTGCATCAGGAACAGCTGGTCGGCGAGCGCGTCGACGGGCGAGACGAGCGCGACGAGCGTCGCGAGCAGCGAGCCGAGGAAGCAGCACAGCCGCCAGACCGGCGCGTCGTTCGCGGGACGCGCGGAGTCGCCGTGGCGGACGGCCGACCAGCGCCGCACGTACAGGCCGCCGACGATCGCAACGCCGATCAGCACACCCGGTTCGGGCGACCACGAGAGGTTCGCGCTCGCGGCGATCACGTTCGCGAAGTTCGCGCCCACACGAGGGATTCTCGCGCAACCACGTGGACATCCGCCAACGGCGGGCGTAGCATTTGCGCCAGCGCCAGACAACAGCCGACCAAAGGAGCCTGTGATGCAGATCGACATCAAGGGTCGCAATGTCCCGGTCACCGACGAGATCCGCGAGCAAGCGGCTCGCCGCCTGGACAAGGTCGCGCGGCAGGTCTCGCAGTTCGCGCGCGTCGAGATCGAGATCTTCAAGGAGCCGAACCCGCGCGTGTCGGACTGCCACGTCGCCGAGGCGACGCTCTACCTGAAGGGCGTCACATTGCGCGCTCGCGATCGCTCGCCCGAGATGCTGCACTCGCTCAACCTGATCGTCGATGAGCTCTCGCGTCAGGTCAAGCGCCACCGCGACAAGCGTCGCCACCGCCGCGAGGCGCGTGCGGCGGCGGCCGACCGCCGCCTCGCCGCCGAGGCCGCGCGTGGCCTCGAGCTGCCGGCGATGCCGGCGACGTAGCGCGGACCGCGGTTTCCGCCCGGCCGCGCGGTAGAGACAGACGCGCGCCCCGTCCGCGAGCTTCGGCTGGGGCGCGCGAGCCCGCACGGCGCTTGCAAGCGCGGCCCGAGCCGGCGCGACGTGCGCGGGCGGTTTCCGCCTGGTGAACAGGTGGTAGCGGGCGCTCGCACGAGAGCTATCCTTGGCCAATGCCCTCTCTGCTGGATCGCGCGCTGAACGTCGGCGAGGCGAAGAAGTACAAGGTCTACCAGAAGCGCGTCGCGCTGATCAACGCGTTCGAGGCCGAGCTCGAACACGACTCGGACGCCGAGCTGCGCGAGCGGATCGACGTGCTGCGCGAACGCGCCGCCGACGGTGAGTCGCTCGAAGCGCTGCTGCCCGAGTGCTTCGCGATCGTGCGCGAGACGGGCAAGCGGACGATGGAGATGCGCCACTTCGACGTCCAGCTGATCGGCGCGATGGCGCTCCACGACGGGCAGATCGCGGAGATGAAGACCGGTGAGGGCAAGACGTTGACGGCGACGCTCGCGGTCGTGCTCAACTCGCTCGCCGTGCGCGAGCGCGCCGCCGACGGCGCCGGGCCCGAGCGCAAGGGCGTGCACGTCGTGACCGTCAACGACTACCTCGCGCGCCGCGACGCCGAATGGATGAGCCCGATCTACGACGCGCTCGGGGTGACGGTCGGCGTGCTCCAGAACATGCAGCCGATCGAGGAGAAGCACCGTCAGTACGCGTGCGACGTCGTCTACGGGACGAACTCCGAGTTCGGCTTCGACTACCTGCGCGACAACATGGCGACTGACATCGCCGAAAAGGTCCAGCGCGGGCACGCATTCGCGATCGTCGACGAGGTCGACAACATCCTGATCGACGAGGCGCGCACGCCGCTGATCATCTCGGGAGCGCCCGAACAGGCGGCCGACCTGTACGTCAAGTTTGCGCGTCTCGCGCCGCGGATGGCGGTCGGCAAGACGCCCGAAGGGATGGACCCGCGCTCGAAGAAGCAGTTCCTCGCCGACTTCGACTTCGAGATCGACGAGAAGCAGAAAACGGTCGCGATCACCGAGCAGGGCGTCGCCAAGGCGGAGCGCTTCCTCGGCCTCGACCACCTGTATCGCGCCGAGAACGGCCATCTCGTCAACCACCTGATCCAGTCGCTGCGCGCCGAGGCGCTGTACAAGCGCGACGTCGACTACGCGGTGATCGACGGCGAGGTCAAGATCATCGACGAGTTCACCGGACGGATCCTCGACGGTCGTCGCTGGTCGGAGGGTCTGCACCAGGCCGTCGAGGCGAAGGAGGGCGTCTCGATCCAGGAGGAGAACCAGACGCTCGCGACGATCACCTACCAGAACTTCTTCCGCCTGTACGACAAGCTCGCCGGGATGACCGGCACGGCGCTGACCGAGGCGACCGAGTTCATGAAGATCTACGAGTTGCCGGTCGTGCAGGTGCCGACGAACATGGAGATGGTCCGCGCGGATCGCAACGACCAGATCTACAAGACCAAGGAGGGCAAGTGGAACGCCGTCGTCAAAGAGATCGCCGCGCGCCATGAGAACGGTCAGCCGGTGCTCGTCGGCACGATCTCGGTCGAGGTCTCCGAGCTGCTGGGCGATCGGCTGACCAAGCACGGGATCAAGCACACGGTGCTCAACGCCAAGCCCGAGCACGCCGCGCGCGAGGCCGAGACGGTCGCGGAGGCGGGGCAGCCGGGGGCCGTGACGATCGCGACGAACATGGCCGGGCGCGGCGTCGACATTCAGCTCGGCGGCAATGTCGAAATGCGGGTCGCGCAAGAATGCGCCGAGCTGCCGCCAGGCCCCGAGCGCGAGGCGAGGGAAACCGGGATCCGTGCCGAGGTCGAAACTTTCCGCGAGAAAACGATCGCCGCCGGCGGCCTCTACATCATCGGCACCGAACGCCACGAGAGCCGCCGGATCG
>DATHND010000068.1:0-17793 GCA_035486335.1 Solirubrobacteraceae bacterium | reverse complement strand
CAACGACAGCAGGGCGAGCACGTAGAACGCCTGCGCCACGCTGAAGCTGAACGCCTGGTGCTCGACGTCTGAGACGCCGACGATCCCGTGCACCTGCTTGCGCGCCTGCGAGCTTGTGAAGATCTGCGCGACTCGCGAGATCGTCTCGCTCGTCACCCGCCACATCTGGCTGATGCTCGATCCTGCCGCCTGCGGCAGCGATTCACCGCGCAGCAGAGCCTCCGCGTGGATTCCTACGAGCCCCCGCTTTTCCTTGGCGCTGTAGCGCGGTGCGAGCGTCAGGTTCAGCCGCTGTGAGCCGCGCAGCACCGTGAAGTGGGCAGGCGTGCTGGCCACACAGCCTTGCACCTCGACGCCTGCACAGCGGTGGGCGGCGATCAGCGATGGGTAGTTGAATTCTTCTCCCTTCAGCTTGACCGCGTGGCCGTCGACGGCGAGCAGCACGTCGCCCTTGTGCAGCACACCCGAGGCGGGCATATTGCTCTCGACCGTTGCGATTCGCACCCGGTTCGTGTCTGCACGCTGAGCGGTCGTCGCATAGACGGCCCACAGGATCAAGAACGCAACCACGATGTTCATGGCCGGTCCCGCGGCGATCACCGCCATCCGCTTCCAGACGTGCTGGCGGTAGTAGCCGCGGTGCTCTTCGCCCACCGGCATGTCCTCAGCTGGGTTCATCCCGGAGATCTTCACGTAGCCACCGAGCGGGATGACCCCGATGCCGTACTCCGTCTCACCGCGGCGCATTTTCACGAGCATCGGCCCGAAGAAGAGCGAGAAGCGCTCGACGCGCATCCCAACCGCCTTGGCCACGGCAAAGTGACCGAGCTCGTGGAAAATCACGAGCGCCGAGATCCCGAGAGCTGTGTACACCCAACTCATGCAAGCCATCTTCGCAGGCGACCACGCCGATTCCGGCAGCTGCCGGTGCGCGCGCCGGCCCTGGCCATCGTTGCCGGGCATCGATCAGAGGAGACGACGCTAGCCGAGGGCGAGCACGACGCTGCTCGCCAGCTCGCGCGCGGCGCGGTCGGCCTCGTACAGCGACTCGAACCCGCGCACCGGCTCGCCGTCGACATGGTCGAGCGTTCGTTCGATCACCTCAGCGATCTCCAAGAAGCGCATCCGACCGTCGAGGAACGCGTGCACCGCGATCTCGTTCGCCGCGTTCAGCACGCACGGCGCCGTCCCGCCCGCGCGCGCCGCCTCGCCCGCGAGCCGCAAGCACGGGAACGCGTCGACGTCGACCGGCTCGAACGTCAGCTCACCGACCTTCGCGAGGTCGAGCGACTCGATCGGCAGCGCCGCGCTCTCGCCGCCGTGCAGCGCATAGGAGATCGCGATCCGCATGTCGCGCGGCCCCAGATGCGCGAGCATCGCGCCGTCGGCGAGTCCGATCAGCCCGTGCACGAGCGACTGCGGGTGCACGACGACGTCGATCTGCTCGTACGGCGTCCCGAACAGGTGATGCGCCTCCATCACCTCCAGCCCCTTGTTCATCAGCGTCGCCGAGTCGATCGTGATCTTGCCGCCCATCGCCCACGTCGGGTGCGCGAGCGCCTGCTCGACCGTCACCTCCCGCAACTCCGCGCGCGTGCGGCCGCGAAACGGTCCGCCGCTCGCCGTGATCGTCAGCCGCCACACCGCCCCCGGCGGCTGCCCCGAGATCAGCTGATGCAGCGCCGTGTGCTCGGAGTCGACCGGCACGATCCGCGCGCCCGTCGCCTCCGCGAGCGCCGTCACGAGCTCGCCGCCGACGACCAGCGACTCCTTGTTTGCGAGCGCCAAATCGATCCCCTCGCCGAGCGTCGCGACCGTCGGTCCGAGCCCCGCCGAGCCGACGAGCGCGTTCAGCACGAGATCGGCGCCAGACTCGACGACGAGCCGCACGAGCCCCTCCGCGCCCGCCAGCACGTCGCCGTCCGTCCACGCCTCCGCCGCGCGCGCCGCCGCGCGCTCGTCGGCGAGCGCGATCCTGCTCACCCCGTGTGCGCGAGCTGCTTCCACCAGCTCCTCCCACGAGCGCTCCGCCGACAGGCCGACGACCTCGAACTCCGACGGCTCGCGCGCGCATACGTCGAGCGCCTGCGTGCCGATCGAGCCGGTCGCGCCGAGGATCAGGATGCGTTTGGCCATGCCGAGACCCTACGCGACGCTAGACCCGTCCGAGGGCGAGCGCCGCCTCGAGACCCGAGTCGACTTGCGCCATCAGCCAGTCGGGCAACGCGCCGACGCGCTGCTCGAGCGCCGCACGGTCGATCGTCGCGAGCTGCGTCACGTTGACGACCGAGTCCGCATCCAGGCCGGCCACGTCCGAAGGCACCGCGACGTTGCCGGGAAGCGCCGCGAGCTGGACGTTGCTCGTCAGCACCGCGACCGTGACCGTGTGCAGGCGCGAGCGGTTGTACTCGTCGGCGCTGACCAACAGCACCGGACGCCGCAGCGCGGGAGCCGAGCCGCGTGGCAGGCCGAGGTCAGCCCACCACAGCTCGCCGCGCTCCATCAGGTCGGATCGTCCTCGGCGGCTAGCGCCGCGGTGGCCGCGTCGGTGAACTCGTGCTCGACTGGAACGCCGGCGATCGCGTGGTTGATCGCCTCGGTCGTGTCATTGCCCTCGAGCGCGACCAGCCAGCTCTCGGCCGCGCGTGCGAAGAACTCGCTGCGCGAGACGCCCAACCGCGCCGCCGCGCGGTTCACACGCCGAAAGGTCTCGTCCGGAACTGAGATCGCCGTCTTCATGCCTTCGGTCCCTCAGTATAACCTAGTTATACTTTGAAGCCGCGACCGTTGGCGGTCTCCGCTTGCTCAGACATACGCCGCCCAGACGTAGTACCCGACGACGACCGCGAACAGCACCGCGTCGAGCCGGTCGAGCGCGCCGCCGTGCGCGCCGAACAGACCACCCGAGTCCTTCGTGTGCGCCTCGCGCTTGACGAACGACTCGAACAGGTCGCCGACGGGCGCGACGAGCGCGACGCCGAGCCCGAGCACGAGCGCGTGCGTGCCCGGCAGCCATTCTTGGTAGCGCCCGGCGATCCACACACCGAGCACCGCGAACAACATCCCGATCACAAGTCCCTCGACCGTCTTGTTCGGGGAGATCGATGGAGCGAGCGGGCGTTTGCCGAATAGCCGGCCACCGAAGTACGCGCCGGTGTCGCCGAGGAACGTGCCGACGAGCACGTCGATCACGATCCCGAGCCCGTGCGGCAGGCCACGCAGCAGCACGGCGTGCGCGACGGCGAGGCCGATCCAGTAGATGCCGAGCAGCGTCACCGCCATGCCGCCGACGCTCGGGCGCGGCTGCAGCAGCGTCAGGCCGAACAGCAGCGGCAGCGTCGCGGCGAGCACGAGCAGCACCTGGAACTGGTCGCCGTACGACGCCGCCGCGGTCAGGCCGGCGAGCGCGATGAAGCCGGCCAGGCGCACCGGATGCGCGCGCTCGAACATCCCGTACAGCTCGTGCAGGCAGATCGCGCCGAGCACGAACAGGCCGATCGCGAAGATCGCGCCGCCCTCGATCACGAGGAACAGCGCGACGGCGATCGCCGGCGCCGCCGCGAGCACGCGCGCACCGGTGTCCGAGCGTTCGCCGCGCTCGCGACGTGGGCGCGCGCGGCGGCGTGCGCGGCGCGCGGGAGCCGGCGCGCTCACCGTGCTCCGAAGCGTCGCAGCCGGCGCGAGTACTCGGCAAGCGACTGCTCGAGCGCCTCGCGCGAGAAGTCCGGCCACAGCTCGTCGCGGAACACGAGCTCGGAGTAGGCCGACTGCCACAGCAGGTAGTTCGACAGGCGCTGCTCGCCGCTCGTGCGGATGATCAAGTCGGTGTCGTGCATCTCCGGCGCATACAGGCACGCGCGGAAGTCCTCCTCGCTGCCGCCCGTGAAGCGACGCGCGGCGTCGATGATCTCGGCGCGCCCGCCGTAGTTGAACGCGACGAACAGCGTGATCCGCTCGTTGCGCGCCGTCAGCTCCTCGGCCCACGCCATCCGCGCGACGAGGTCCTCGGAGACGCCCTCGCGCCGGCCGATGAAGCGCATCCGCACGCGCTCCTCGTGCAGCTCGGGCGTCTCAACGGCGATTCGCCGCGCGAACATCTCCATCAAGCCGGCGACCTCCTCGGCCGGACGCGACCAGTTCTCGGTCGAGAACGAGTAGACGGTCAACTCGAGCACGCCGAACTCGGCGGCGTCGCGCAGACGCGCCTTGACCGTGTCGGCGCCGGCGTCGTGGCCCTCGTTGACCGGCACGCCGTGCTCGCGCGCCCAGCGTCCGTTGCCGTCGGTGATGATCGCCACGTACCGCGCCGTCGCGGTCGGCGCGTCAGGCGCCGAAGGGACACCGCCGGCCGACCCGGATTGCCCGGCGGCCTCCATCAGACTTCGAGGATCTCTTTTTCCTTGGCCTTCAGCACTTCCTCGAGGTCGGCGACACGGCCGTCGGTCAGCTTCTGCAGCTCGACCTCGGCGCGATGCTCGTCGTCCGAGGACGCCTCGCCCTCGGCCTTCAGGTCGCGCAGCTGCTGCATCGTGTCGCGGCGCACGTTGCGAATCGCGACGCGCCCCTCCTCGGCGAGGTTGCGCACGACCTTGACGAGCTCCTTGCGGCGCTCCTCGGTCAGCTCGGGCACCACGAGGCGCACGACGTTGCCGTCGTTCGACGGGTTCAGACCGACGTCGGACTCGTTGATCGCCTTCTCGATCAGCTTGATCGACGACTTGTCGTACGGCTGCACGCTGAGCAGCCGCGCTTCCGGCGCCGAGATCGTCGCGAGCTGGTTCAGCGGCGTCATCGCGCCGTAGTAGTCGACGACGACGCGGTCGAGCAGCGCCGGGCTGGCGCGGCCGGTGCGCACGGTCGAGAACTCGTGCTGCGCCGATTCGGCGGACTTGTGCATCCGCTCGCGCGCGTCGTCCAGCAGCTCGTCGATCATGCTCTCAGCGGCCATCGCTCTCTCCTCGAGTCGTCGATACAAGCGTGCCCACCCGCTCGCCTGAGATTATCCGCGCGAGCGCCGTTTCGTCATCCATGTTGAAGACGTTCAGCGGCATCGAGTTCTCCATGCACAGCGCGAGCGCCGTCGAGTCCATCACGCGCAGGCGCTGCTCGAGCGCCTGCATGTGCGTGATCTCCGGGATGAAGCGCGCGTCCGGGTCGACCGCCGGGTCGGCCGTGTAGACGCCCTGCACGCCGTTCTTCGCCATCAGGATGATCTCCGCGTGGATCTCCGCCGCGCGCAGCGCCGCGGCGGTGTCGGTCGTGAAGAACGGGTTGCCCGTGCCGGCCGCGAAGATCACGACACGCCCCTTCTCGAGGTGGCGCATCGCGCGGCGGCGGATGTACGGCTCGGCGACCTCCGCGATGCCGAGCGCCGACACCACACGCGTATCTGCGCCCGTCTTCTCGAGCGCGTCTTGCAGCGGCAGCGCGTTGAGCACCGTCGCGAGCATCCCCATGTAGTCGGCCGTCGCGCGGTCCATGCCCGCCGCGGCGCCCTGCATCCCGCGGTAGATATTGCCGGCGCCGACGACGATCGCGACCTCGACGCCCTGGTCGCGCACATCGGTCACCTGGCGCGCGACGGCGCCGACGCGCTCGGGGTCGGCGCCGAAGTCGAGCGAGCCCATCAGCGCCTCGCCCGAGAGCTTCAGCAGGATCCGTTTGAACGCGGGGGCGTCGGCCATCGACGCGAGAGCCTACCCAGTCGTCATGCGCCGGACGGCGTCGGTGGGAACAGTCGTCGTGCGGTCGTCGTGCGGCGGTCGTGCGAAGGACAGCGTCGGCGTGGCATGTGGTCGATTGCGAAGCGCGATAGCAATTGTCGATACAACGTATATACCGCTGCTATCGCGCTCTGCGGCGCAACACACACCCTCCACGCCCGCCCTGCGCTCGAGTCAACCGGACGTGCTCGATCCGGCCAGCGCTCGGGCGGCGGGGCGGGGCCGGCCGGGCCGGAGAGGCTCGACCCGGCCCGAGACCTGCGGGACAGGCTGGCCTACTGACCGACGGCGAAGCGCACGAAGCGTCGAATCACGACGTTCTCGCCGGTCGTCGCCGTGAGCTCGTCGCGCAGCTGCTGCACGGTCTTGCCGTCGAACTTCGGGTTGTGCATCTCCTGCTCGAGCAGGACGATCGTCTGGAACCACGAGTCGAGCTTGCCGGAGACGATTTTCTCGCGGACGTTCTCGGGCTTGTCGGCGGCCTCCTGCTCGTAAATCTTCGCCTCGGCGTCGCGCACGTCCGCGGGCACGCCGTCGCGGCTGACGTAGGCGACGGTCGGCGTCGCGGCGATCTGCATCGCGACGTCGCGCGCGAACTGGACGAAGTCGTCGTTGCTCGCGACGAAGTCGGTGTTGCAGTCGACCTCGATCAGCACGCCGACGCGCGCGCCGGCGTGGATGTAGGCCTGCACGGTGCCCTCGGTCGCCTGCCGCTCGCCGAGATCCTGGATCTTCTTGCCCTGCTTGACGCGCAGGATCTCGATCGCCCTGTCGACGTCGCCGTCGGCCTCGGTCAGCGCCTTCTTGCAGTCCATCATGCCGGCGCCGGTGCGCTCGCGCAGCGCCTTGACGTCCTTCGCTGCGATCTCGGTCGTGCTCATTGCCGCTCTGCCTCCTGCGCGGGCGCGTCGGCGTCGGCGCTCTCGTCGGGTGTCTCCGCGACCGCGACCGGCTCGGCGCTTTCGGCGGCCGTCTCGGGCGGCGCGGACTGCGGGTTGGCCGGCTGACGCGCGTCGGCGCTCGCCTGCATCGGCACGGCCGACTCGACCTGCGGCTCGCTGTCGGGCGCGACGGCGGCGTCGGCGACCGGCACGGTCTCGGGCGCCGGCTGCTGCGCGGCAGCCGCCGCGGCGGCCTGTTCGGCGCTCGCTTTGTCGGCGGCCGCCTTCTCCGCCGCCGCCGCTTTCTCGGCGGCGGCTTTGTCAGCTACGGCTTGCTCGGCGGCGGCTTTCTCGTCGGCCTCGCGCTTGACCTGTTCCTCGGCCTCGCGCTTGGCCTGCTCTTCGGCCTCGCGTTTGGCGCGCGCCTCGGCCTCGGCTTTGGCGCGTTCGTCGGCTTCTCTGCGCGCCTTCTCCTCCTCGGCGCGGAAGATCGAGTGGCCCTCCTGCACAATCTGGCCGATCGCCTGCGTGATCAGCGCGCACGAGCGGATCGCGTCGTCGTTGCCGGGAACCACGTAGTCGATGCCGTCGGGGTCGCAGTTGGTGTCGACGAGGCCGATGATCGGGATCCGCAGGCGCTGCGCCTCTTTGACGGCGATCGCCTCGGTTTTCAGATCGATCACGAACATCGCGTCGGGCACACGCTGCATGTCCTTGACGCCGCCGAGGTTCGCGCGCAGCTTCGCGAGGTCGGCCTGCGCGGCCATCCGCTCGCGCGTCGGCAGCAGCTCGAGCTGGCCCTCGGTCTCGTAGCGTTCGAGGTCGTGCAGGCGGCGGATGCGCTGGTTGATCGTCTGGAAGTTGGTCAGCAGGCCGCCGAGCCAGCGGTGGTTGACGAACGGCATGTCGGCCGATTCGGCGACGTCCTTGATCGTGTCGCGCGCCTGCTTCTTGGTGCCGACGAACAGGACCGTGCCGCCGCGATGGGCGAGCTCCGAGGCGAACGACTGCGCCTGCTCGAGCAGCGCCTGCGTCTTGACGAGGTCGATGATGTAGTTGCCGCCGCGCTCGCCGAAGATGAAGCGGCGCATCTTCGGGTTCCAGCGACGGGTCTGGTGGCCGAAGTGAACGCCGGCCTCCAGCAGCTCCGCGATGCCTATCTGAGCCACAGTGTCTCCCTTTATTTTTGACTTGAAGATGACGGCCGATCGGTGCGCGGACCCGGGTGAGCACATGTCACGCCGGGCAGGGGCCGCGTCCGGGGATTTCGGCCGGATCGAGGGGAATTGAACATCTCAGGATAGCCGCTCGGCGCGCTCCAGCGCGGCCCGAAGGTCGTCGGGCAGCGGCGATCGAACCTCGACGCGCGCGCCGCCGATCGGGTGCGCGAACGCGAGGCGCGCGGCATGCAGGAACTGGCGCTGCAAGCCGAGCGTCTCGCCGGCTCCGTACTCGGGGTCGCCGACGACCGGATGGCCGATCGCCTGCATGTGGACGCGGATCTGATGCGTGCGGCCCGTCTCCAACCGCAGGCGCAGGAGCGAGCAGCCGGGCAGCGCGCGGTCGAGCTCGAAATGCGTGCGCGCCTCGCGCGCGTGCGCGCCGCCGACGGCCATGCGCGTGCGAACGCGCGCGTCGCGCCCGATCGGCGCTTCGATCGTGCCGCTGCGCGCCGGCGGGCGCCCGCGCACGAGCGCGATGTATTCGCGCTCGATCTCGCGGCGCTGCAGCGCGCGCTGCAGCGCCGCGTGGACCGGCTCGGAGCGCGCGACGAGCAGCAGCCCGGAGGTGTCGCGGTCGAGGCGATGGACGATGCCGGGTCGATCGGGATCGCCGCCGCCAACGCCGCCGCCGGCGCTGTCTGCGAGCAGCTGCGAGAGCGTGCCCTCGCGGTGGCCGCGCGCCGGGTGCACGACGACGCCGGGACTCTTGTCGACGACGAGCAGATGCTCGTCGTCGTACGCGATCCGAAAGCCGCCGCTCACGCGCGTGCGCGCCGGGTGTGCTCGATCACTCCGAACAACACGAGCACGCCGAGCGTGATCGACGTGTCGGCGACGTTGAACGGCGGCCAGCCGAGCGGCAGCTTGATGAAGTCGGTCACCGAGCCAGCGCGGATCCGATCGATCACGTTGCCGAGCGCGCCGCCGATCAGCATGCCGGTCGGCAGCCAGATCAGCGCGTCGCGGCTATGCAGCGCGAAGTAGGCGAGGAGCGCGAGCAGCGCGACGCCGATCAGGGTCGTGACGATCGCGTCGCTGCCGTGCAGGAAGCCGAACGCGATGCCGTGGTTTCGTGTGTTGACGAGCTGCAGGCCGGGCAGCACGTTGCGTTCTTCACCGGGCGCGATCGAGTGTTCGACGGCGCGCTTGGACAGCTGGTCGAGCGCGACGACGATCGCGAGCACAAGCGCCGCGAGCGCCCATGGGCGCCCACGCCAACTACGCCCGCGCCAGCTCGTCCACGCGCGCGGCGCGCGATCGCGGCGCGGGCGATCGTCGACCGCCGCCATCGGCGCTAGCCGTGGATCAGGTCGTTGACGATCAGCGCATTGACGATCTCGAGCGTGATGATCGCGAGGATCGGGCTGAAGTCGAGGCCGCCGAACGACGGCAGCAGCCGGCGGAAGATCCGCAGGTACGGCTCGCAGATGTCGCGCAGGAAGCCGGTCACGGAGTCGAGCGTGCGCGAGTACGGCGGGCGCACGCCGACGGAGAAGAGCAGCTGGATCACGATGTAGAGGATGATCAGCAGGATGTAGACGTAGATCAGCGTCGACAGGTAGCCGGCGACCTGCGTGCGCGCGCTGGCGAGCAAGAGCTGCGCGCCGATCATGTCTTCGGCTCCAGCACGGCGTCGAGCGCGTCGCTGAACGCCGCGCGGATGCCGGCACGCTCGAGCGCGTCGAGCCCGCGCGCGGTCAGACCGCCGGGCGACGTCACATCGCGACGCACGGCGACCGTGTCGTAGTCGCGCCGGCGCAGCAGCTCGGCGGTGCCGGCGAGCGTCTGGACGACGAGCTCCGCGCCTTGCGCCGCCGGGATGCCCTTGCGCACGCCGGCGTCGATCTGCGCCTCGGCGACGAGCGCGACGTACGCGGGCGCACACGACATCAGCCCCATCGCGACGTCGACGAGCGCATCGTCGAGCACGACGAGCGTGCCGAGCTGCGCGAACAGCGCCGCGACGGCGGCGTCGAGCTCGGCGTCCTGCGTGGGGCCAGCCGCCTGCACGACGGCGCCCTGGCGCACCTCGACGGGCAGCGACGGGATGAAGCGGTAGACGGGCTTGCCGGCGTACGCGTGCTTCAGCGCCTGCAGCGGCGTCGCGGCGAGGATCGACGCGACGGCATTCGCGTGCGGCGCAACCTCGGACGCGACGGCGGCGAGCTGCGCGGGCTTGTGGCAGAGCACGACGAGATCGGCCGCGCGCGCGACGTCGGCGTTCGAGTCGAGCACGTCGCCGCCGACGAGCGCCGCGAGCGCGTGCGCGCGCTCGGACACCGGGTCGGCGCAGACGACCGGCTCGCCCCAGCCGCGGGCGAGCGCGCGCGCCATGTTCCCTGCTCCAATGAGTCCGATCTTCATCGCTTGCTCAGCGTACCTAGGGCTTCTGCCAACGCGATCCTGAGTGTCGAGAGTCAAGCCTCGCAAGGACGCAGGGAGCGTGGCGTGCGATAGCACGCGAGCGACCGAGGACGCCGCGAGGCGCAGGCTATCGGCGCTCAGGATTGGTTGAAGAAGCCCTTCTCGATCAGGCGGGCGCGCTCCTCGGCCGAGATCTCGACGTTGCGCGGCGTCAGCATGAAGACCTTGTCGGCGATCCGCTGCATGCCGCCGTCGAGCGCGTACGTGAGGCCCGAGGCGAAGTCGATCAGGCGCTTCGACAGATCCATGTCGGACGACTGCAGGTTGAGGATCACGGGGATCGAGTCCTTGAACTTGTCGGCGATCTGCTGCGCGTCGTTGAACGACTTCGGGATCACGAGGTGCACGCGCACGTCGCCGTTGCCGCGGCCGCCGACCGGCTTGAGCACGGTCGTCGAGCGCGCGCCGCGCGCGGCGCCGGCGTCGTCCTCGGCGAAGATGTCGTCGAACTCGTCGCGGCGGCGGCGCAGGCGGCGCACGTTCGGCCGCTCGCGGTAGCGGTCCTCGATTTCCTCCTCGGGAGGAGCGTCGTCGTAGTCGTCGTGATACTCCTCGGCGAGGCCGAAGTAGACAAGCGCGCTGTGCCAGGAGTCACGGAAAGCCATTGCGGTAGGTGCGTCTTCGCTCGATGCGTCGGATTCCCTGCAAATGCTAGCCATCGCCGCGGCTGTGAAGCGCGGCTAAGTGTATAGGCTCGTGCCGATTCGCACGATTGTCGCGCCCTCCTCGACGGCGACGGCGTAGTCCTGCGAAGTGCCCATCGAGAGGTGCTCGAGCGCGTGCTCTTCGGCGAGCTGGCGCAGCAGCGCGAACCAGCGGCGGCTGTCGTCGGGCTCGGCGGCGAGCGGCGGCATCGTCATCAACCCCGCGACGGGCGTCGGCGAGCGCGCGATGAACTCGCCGACGCGGTCGGGCTCGATGCCGGCCTTGCCCCGCTCCTCGGCGATGTTGACCTCGATGAGGATCCGCAGCTCCGGCCGCGCAAGCGCGCGGTGGCGGTCGAGCTCGCGCAGCGCCGACTCCGACGCGACGGAGTGGATCAGGCGCACGTACGGCACGATCTCCTTCACGCGCCTGCTCTGCAGCTGGCCGATGAAGTCCCACTCGAACAGCGCGCCGTGCGTCTCGTGCTTGGCGCGCAGCTCCTGCGCGCGGTTCTCGCCGACGAGCTCGATGCCGGCCTCGGCGAGCAGCGGCAGGTCGTCGCGCGCGACGTACTTGATCGCCGCGAGCAGCTCGACGCCGCTGCGCTCCTGCGCGGCGCGTGTGACCGGCGAGCGGTGCACGGCCGCGGCGATCTCCGCGCGCACGTGCGCGACGTTCTCGCGAATCCGCTCGATCCGCAGGCCGCCGATCAACTCAGCCACGCGACCCCGGCCTGCCGTCCGGCTCGCTCGCGTTCGCGCCGGTGCGAGAAGAAGCGCTCGTCGCAGATCGTGCACGCGTTCACGTCGTGCACGTGCACGACGCCAGCCGTCAGCAGGCGCTCGCGCGCGATCGCGCGCAGGTCGATCGTCGCGCGCTGTGCCGCGCCGTCCGCGCCGCCGGCGCCCGGCCGATCGCCTGTGGGGAGATCGCCCTCCGGCCCGCCGGGCACGGCGTCGGCCGCTGCGCGCACCTCCGGGCCGACCTCGTAGCAGCAGGCGCCCGCGCCCGGCCCGATCACAGCCTCGACGTCGCCGTCGGCGCCGAGCTCGCGCAACGCGCGCACGCCGCTCTCGAGCACGCCCGCCGCGAGCCCGCGCCAGCCGGCGTGCACCATCGCGACGGCCGGCGTCGCGCCGGACGCCGCGAGCGCCACCGGCAGGCAGTCCGCGGTCAGCACCATCGCGCCGACGCCGGCGAGCGCCGTCGCGTGGCCGTCCGCGTCAATCGCCACCGGCTCGCCGCCGCGGCCGCTCCCCGCACGAATCAGATGAACTTCGGCGCCGTGCACCTGGCGGCTCGCGCACAGCCACTCGAGGCCGAGCCGCTCGCACAGCGCATCACGGTTCGAGCGCCCGTGCTCGGGGTCCACGCCGCGTTGCGTCGAGAGGTTGCCGTCGGCGCGCGAGGAGAACAGCGCCGTGCCGACGCCCGCCAGCTCGACACGAAGCTCTGTCAGCTCGGCTGGGCGACTCATCGCAGCAGCTCCACTCCGCAGCGCAACGATGGCGCGCGCGTCGAACGGGCGTCGGCCGTCAGCAGCGTCGCGTCGAGCGCCTCCGCGAGCGCGACGTACGCTGCGTCGTACGGAGTGAGGTTGTGTCGGAGCTCCCAGACCCGCGGCATCAGCATCTGATGACCGGCCCTGACGAGCCTGAGCGCGGCGAGATCGTCGAGTGCCCGCGCTGATCGTCGCTCATCGAGACGTCCCGCGCGAACCGCGTGGCGCCACACAGCGGCCAGCTCCAGGTCGACGATCTCGGGCGCAAACAGCTGCTCCTCGTGATCGAGGCGCGCACGTGCGACATCGCCTTCGGGGACGTCGTACGCCAAGGCGGGAGCCAGAACGGATGCGTCGACGACGATCACTCAGAACGCGCGTCGCGTTCTTCCCGAATCACTTTCGTGGCGTACTCCAGCGAGATTCGCCCGCTCCCGCGTTCCCTGCTGATCCGATCGAACAGCTCCTTGATCGTCGGCTTGCTCGCCTGCTCCGTCAGCTGAGCCAGCATGTACGCCTGCAGCGATTGACCCGCCTCGTCGGCACGGCGCCGTAGCGTTTCGTGGACGTCGGGCGGCACGTTCTTGATCTGCATGCTTGGCATAACGGCATTGTAGCGCCATTTTGGCGCCACTGTGCATCAGACTGACTCTACGTCGGCGCCGGTCTCGCCGCCACGAGCCGGGCGCTGCCCAGCGAGCGCCGCATCCAGCTCGGCGTCCGCTCTCTCCCCCAGCTCGCCGTCGAGCTTGCGCCGCAGCGCCGTGTCCAGCCGCCGGCCGATCTCGGGACCCGCGGCGATCCCGGCGCGCAGCAGATGGTCGCCGGTGATGCGCAGACGCACATGGCGCAACTCGCCGAGCCACCGTCGCGCGGCGTCTGCCGCCTGCTGATCGTCGCGCTCGTCGGCGAGCGCGACGGCGAGCGCGACGGCCTCGAGTGGCGCATCGTGCGCGACCTCGTAGATCCGCGACGGCGTCTGCGCCTTGCGCAGGCGCTCGACGATGCGCGGCGCGAGCAGCGCGCTGTGCACCGTCCGCTCGCGCTCGAGCGCCGGGGTCTCGAAGCCGTCGAGCAGCGCGCGCAGGCGCGTCTCGTAGTCGGTCGTGTCGTACGAGCCGCGCGGCAGCAACAGCGACGCGAGCAGCAGCACGTCGCGCGACGCCTCCGGTTCGGGCGGCAGCGCCGCGAGCGCCGCGCGCGTGAGCGGCGCGTCGAGCTCGATCGCCTCGTGCAGCGCCGCGAGCAAGCCCAGCCGCTCCAGCGCTTCGAGCGCCGCGAGCGCGTCCGGCTCAGCCAGCGCGAGGCGCAGCTCCGCGCCGATCCGCGCGTGCGAGACCGTCGCCAGCGCGCCCTGCGCGAGCGCCTGCGCCGCCAGGCGCGCCGTCTGTTCCTCCGGCTCGAACCCGAGCCGCGCGCCGTAGCGCGCGAGACGCAGGAGTCGAGTCGGATCATCGACGAAGCTCCGATCGTGCAGCACGCGCAGGCGCCCGCTCGCGAGGTCCTCGAGCGCGCCCGGCGCCGCGTGCAGCTCGCCGCGACGCGCGCCGCCGAGCGACAGCGAGATCGTGTTGACCGTGAAGTCGCGCCGCCGCACGTCCTGCTCGCGCGTGCCCGCGCGCACGTCCGGCAGCGCGCCCGGCGCCGCGTATGACTCGTCGCGTCGTGTCGCGACGTCGATCCGTCCGCGCTTCCATGCGACGGCCGCCGTGCCGAAGCGCTCGTGGCGCTCGATCGTGCTGCGTCGCCCGTCGTGGGCCGCGCAGCGGCAGTCGACCAGCGCCGCGATGCGGCTCGCGAACACATCCGCCGGACCGTCGACGATCACGTCGAGCTCGCGCGGCTCGCGGCCGAGCAGCAGGTCGCGCACCGCGCCGCCGACGAGCTCGACGTCATCGCGCCCGCACGACAGCTCCAGCAGGACCCTGCCGCCCGGCAGCTCGCGCAGTCGCTCGAGGAGCGCCGTTCCGTCGCCGAGCCCTCCAGTCATCGGCACACCTCACTCGACGCGAACGGGGATGCCCGCGGCCGCGACGTGGGCCTTCGCCTCGGCGATCGTGTGCCGCCCGTAGTGGAAGATCGAAGCGCACAGCGCCGCGTCGGCGCCCGCGCGCAGCGCGTCGACGAGGTGCTCGAGCTCGCCCGCGCCGCCGGACGCGATCACCGGCACGCTGACCGCCTCGCTGACCGCCGCCGTCAGCGACAGGTCGTAGCCGTCGCTCGTGCCGTCGCGGTCCATGCTCGTCAAGAGGATCTCGCCGGCGCCGCGCTCAACACCCTCGCGCGCCCACTCGATCGCGTCGCGCCCCGTCGGCGTGCGCCCGCCGGCGACGTACGCCTCCCACTTCGACGGGTCGTCCAGGCCGCCGCCGACGAACGCGTCCGCTTTCGCGTCGATCGCCAGCACGACGCACTGCGAGCCGAACACCGCCGCGAGCTCGTCGATCAGCTCCGGGCGCTTCAGCGCAGCCGAGTTGACCGACACCTTGTCCGCGCCCGCATCGAGCACCGCCTGCGCGTCCTCCGCCGAGCGAATCCCGCCGCCGATCGTGAACGGCACGAACACGTCGTCCGCCGTCGCGCGCGCGAGCTTCGCGATCGTCTCGCGCTTCTCGTGCGTCGCCGTGATGTCGAGGAACACGAGCTCATCCGCGCCCTCGCGGTCGTAGTGCGCCGCCAGCTCGACCGGATCGCCGGCGTCACGAATGTCGAGGAATTCGACGCCCTTGACGACGCGCCCCGCGTCGACGTCGAGGCACGGGATGATGCGCTTGAAGTGCACGCGGTCACGGTAGCGCGCGCCGGCGGGTCGATTCGCCTCGCGCGGCGGCTGGACGGCGGCGCGGAGCCGGGTGTCAGCCGGCGAGCGCCGCGAGCGCCTCGCTCACGGTGAACCGCCGCTCGTACAGCGCCTTTCCGACGATCACGCCGTCGAGCGCGTTCAGCCGGCGCTCGGCGCGCACGCGCACAAGCGAGCGCAGGTGCGCGAGCTCGCCGATGCCGCCCGAGAGGATCAGCTCGCCGTCGCCGACCGCTCGCGCGATCGCCGTCGCGTCGTCGAGGTCCGGGCCGTCGAGCATTCCGTCGTGCTCGATGTTCGTGTAGATGAAGCGCTTCACGCCGCCAGGGCCGTCGTCCCAGCGTTCGATCGTCTCGCGCGCGGGCAGCTCCGTCTTCTCCAGCCAGCCGTGCGTCGCGACGTAGCCGTCGCGCGCGTCGATCCCGATCAGCACCTTCTCGGCGCCGTGCTCGGTCATCGCGCGGTACGGCAGCTCCGGATCACTGAAGATCGCCGTGCCGAGGACCACGCGGTTGACGCCCGCCTCGAACGCCTGCTGGATCGCCGCGTCCGAACGCAGGCCGCCGCCGAGCTGCACCGGAACGTCCAGCTCGCTCGCGATTCGCCGCACGTGCTCGAGGTTCACCGGCTCGCCGCGCTTCGCGCCGTCGAGGTCGACGACGTGCAGACGCTCGGCGCCTTCCTCGGCAAACGCGCGCGCCGCCGCGAGCGGATCCTCGTCATAGACCTTCTTCGCGTCGAAGTCGCCCTTCACGAGCCGCACGGCGTTGCCGCCGAGGATGTCGATCGCCGGGTAGAGGTTCACTGCCCGGCGGTCGCCGCGCTCGGCTCGCGCGCACCGATGCAGATGCGCGCGAAGTTCGCGAGCAGGCGCATGCCGGCGGCCGACGACTTCTCGGCGTGGAACTGCACGCCGTAGAACGAGCCCTTCTCGACGGCCGTCACGAACGGCGCGCCGTACTCGGCGACGCCGAGCACGTCCTCGTCGCGCTCCGGCTCGGCCGCGAGCGAGTGCACGTGGTAGAAGGCGCATTCGAGCGGGATGTCCGCGAGCAGGCGTGACTCCGGTTTCGTGAAGCGCACCTCGTTCCAGCCGATGTGCGGCAGCTTCAACGTGCCCGTGCGCAGGCCGTGCACTTCGCCCGCGATCAGACCGAGCCCCGCCGCGCCGCCAAGCTCGCTCGAGTGGTCGAACGCGAGCTGCAGCCCGAGGCAGATGCCGAGCGTCGGCGTGCCCGACTCGACGCGCTCGCGCAGCAATGCGTCGAGGCCGAGCTCGCGCAGGCGCTCCATCGCGCGCGGGAATGCGCCGACGCCCGGCACGACGAGCCCGTCCGCCGCGCGCAGCGCGTCGTGGTCGCTCGAGACGCGCGCGCGTGCGCCGACGTGCGCGAGCGCCTTCTCGACCGAACGGCGGTTGCCCATGCCATAGTCGACCACGGCAATCTCGACACGCTCGTCGATCAGCGGGCGTCCGGCCGGGCCGGCGTCGTTCCTCATCTCCATACTCATCCCGTGAGCGTCCCCTTCGTGCTTGGGACTCCTGTCTCCGACGGGTCGATCGCGACCGCCTCGCGCAGCGCGCGCGCAAACGACTTGAACGCGGCCTCGATCATGTGGTGTGCGTTGCTGCCCGCTTCGATCTGCACGTGCAGTGTCAGCTTCGCCGCGTTCGCCAGCGCACGGAAGAACTCCTCGGTCAGCTCGTGCTCGAAGCCGCCCGTCGCGCCCGGTGGCAGATCCGCGTCGAACGCCGTGAACGGACGCCCCGAGACGTCGATCGCGCAGCTTGCGCGCGCCTCGTCCATCGGCACTGTCGCCGCGCCGTAGCGGGCGATCCCGCTACGGTCGCCGAGCGCCTCGTCGAGCGCCTGCCCGAACACGATCGCCGTGTCCTCCGCCGTGTGGTGCGCGCCCGTCTGCAGGTCGCCGCTGACGTTCACGTCGAGATCGATCCGCCCGTGGCGCGCGAGCAGGTCGAGCATGTGGTCGAGGAAGCCGACGCCAGTCTCGCGCGCACCCGCGCCGCTGCCTTCGAGCGCGAGCGACAGGCGCACGTCGGTCTCGCCCGTGCGGCGCTCGATGGTTGCCGTTCGCTCAGTCATCGCCCTCATTGTCGCCGATGCGCGCCTCCATCGAGCGCGCGTGCCACTCGAACCCCTCCGCGCGCGCGATCGGCACGCCCGCCTTCGCGAGCTTCGCCGCCGCGCCGGCTCCGATCTGCAGCTCGGCCATCCGCCGGCGAAAGTGCCGCGCCGAGAGCATCGACGAGAAGCGCGCCGCGCCACCCGTCGGCAGGATGTGGTTCGAGCCTGCGACGTAGTCGCCGAACGCAGTCGCCGCATACGCGCCGACGAACACGCAGCCGGCCGTGCGCACGCGCGGCGCCTGCGACTCGACGTCGGCGCCGATCAGCTGCAGGTGCTCGGGCGCGAACGCGTTCGCGATCTCGATCGCCTGCTGCGAGTCGATCGCCTCGACCAGCGCGAACGCGCCGCCCTGCACCGGGCGCTCCGCATCCAGACGCGTCAGCTCGCTCGCGAGCGCGTCGATCACTCCTGGCCCGGCCGAGACGCCGACGACGAGGCTGCCCTCG
>DATHND010000067.1:0-30927 GCA_035486335.1 Solirubrobacteraceae bacterium | reverse complement strand
GGATCGCGTAGCTGACCTCGACGCCGCGTTGCTCTAGCTCCTTGGTCAGCTCGCGCACGGCGTGCTGCGCCTGCGCGACGGCCATGCCGTAGCCGGGGACGATCACGACGCGACTCGCGTACGCGAGCTGAATCGCCGCGTCGGCGGCGCCGACCGATTTGACCGTGCCGGCGTGCTCGCCCGCGCCCTCGGCGCCGGCGACGGCGCCGGCGCCGCCGAAGCCGCCGGCGACGATCGCCGGGATCGAGCGGTTCATCGCGACGGCCATCAGGTTCGTCAGGATCGTTCCCGACGCGCCGACGATCATCCCGGCGACGATCAGCGCCGTGTTGTTCAGCGCGATTCCAGTCGACGCCGCCGAGAGCCCCGTGAACGCGTTCAGCAGCGAGATCACGACCGGCATGTCTGCGCCGCCGATCGGCAGCACGACGGCGTTGCCGAGCAGCGCGGCGCAGACGAGCAAGCCGATGAAGACGCCCTGGGAGTGATCCCCGGCGGCGATGTCGACGCCGGCTGCGATCGCGAGGATCAGCAGCACGAGGTTGACGATCTGCTGCGCCGAGCCGAGGCTGATCGGGCGACCGGGGATGATTTCCTGGAGCTTGCCGAAGGCGATGTTCGAGCCCCAGAAGGAGACCGAGCCGACGATCGCCGCGAACAGCGAGAAGACCGTGACGTACGTGGCGACGCCCGAGTAGCCGTGCGTCAGGCGGAACTCCGACCACGAGATCAGGAACACCGCGCCGCCGCCGACGCCGTTGAACAGCGCGACCATCTGCGGCATCGCCGTCATCTTCACCTGGCGCGCCGCCGGCACGCCGACGGCGACGCCGAGCGCGACGCCGAGCACGATCAGGCCCCAATTGCCCTCGGACTTGTTCAACAGCGTCGCGACGATCGCGATCACCATGCCGACCGCGGCGATGCGGTTGCCGCGCACCGCCGTCGTCGGGCCGGACAGCCCGCGCAGGCCCTGGATGAACAGCGCGAACGCGACGATGTAGAGAACGTCGAGGAAGCTCTGGTCTTGCAGGAAGGTGCTCGCGAGGATCACGGCGCGCCCCCTTCGTCGTCGCGGTGCTCGCCGGCGTCGTCCTTCGCGGCCGGCTTCGGCCGCGACTTGAACATCTCGAGCATCCGGTCGGTGACGAGAAAGCCACCGACGATGTTGATCGTGCCGAACGCGATCGCGATCACGAGGATCACCTTGCTGAACGCGCCGTTGCCGGAGAGGCCGACGACGAGCAGCCCGCCGAGCAGCACGATCCCGTGGATCGCGTTCGTGCCCGACATCAGCGGCGTGTGCAACGTGTTCGGCACCTTCGAGATCACGACGAAGCCGATGAAGCCGGCGAGCACGAGGATCGCGAGGTTCGTCGTCAGGGTGCTCGCCAGGATCATCGGTCACCTCCGCCGGCAGCGTCGACCGTCGCCTTCGCGCCGGCGTTGACGATCTCGCCGTTGCGTACGACGCATGCGCCGGCGACGATCTCGTCGTCGAAGTCCAAGTCGAGCTTGCCGTCGTCGCCGATCAGCAACTCGAGCAGCGCGAGCACGTTGCGCGCGAACAGCTGCGAGGAGTGCTCGGGCATGCTCGCGGGGAGGTTGAGCGGCGAGACGATCTTGACGTCGTGGCGCACGACCGTCTCGCCGGGGACGGTCAGCTCGCAGTTACCGCCCGTCTCGCCGGCCATGTCGATGATCACCGACCCCGGCTTCATCCCGGCGACGGCCTCCTCCGTGACGAGCTTCGGCGCCGGTCGGCCGGGCACGAGCGCCGTCGTGATGACGACGTCGAAGCCCTTGATCGCGTCGGTCAGCGCCTGCTGCTGGCGCGCGCGCTCCTCGTCGGTCAGCTCGCGCGCGTACCCGCCCTCGCCGCTGGCCTCGAGGCCGAGGTCGAGCCACATCGCGCCGAGCGATCGGACCTGCTCGGCGACCTCCGGGCGGACGTCGTAGCCGGTCGTGCGAGCGCCGAGGCGCTTGGCCGTCGCGAGCGCCTGCAGGCCGGCGACGCCGACGCCGAGCACGAGCACCTTCGCCGGCGGGATCGTCCCGGCGGCGGTCATCAGCATCGGGTAGAAGCGGCCCATCTCCTCGGCGCCGAGCAGCGCCGCCTTGTAGCCGCCGACGTTCGCCTGCGAGGACAGCGCGTCCATCGACTGCGCGCGCGAGATTCGCGGGATCGCCTCCATCGCGAACGCGGTCGCGCCGACGTCGGCGAGCGCCTTCGTCGTCTGCGGGCTCGACAGCGGCGCGAGGAAGCCGATCAGGATCGAGCCCCGACCGAGCGAGCGAATCCGATCGGGGTCGGGCGGCGCGATCGTCAGCACGACGTCGCTGCTCCAGACCTCGTTCGCGTTCTCGCTGACCTGCGCGCCGGCGTCGGCGAACGCCGAGTCGGGCACGAGCGCATCGGCGCCGGCGCCGCTCTGGACGAGCACGTCCAAGCCCCTCGCCTCGAGCTTGCCGACGACCTCGGGGACGAGCGCCACCCGGTGCTCGCCCGCCGCCGTCTCCTTCGGAACGCCGATCCGCATGAAGGGCGGGAACGTATCCGATCGCGACGACGCGCGGCGTGGCGATTCGCACACATCTCGGCTTCTCGATCCGCAAACGCATGTCCAGCGCGCCTATCATCGAGGTCGTCGGCTCGCCGCCGGCGCACGGCGATGACAGTCAACCTCACCCGCATCTACACGAAGCTCGGCGACGGCGGCGAGACGCACCTCGGCGACATGAGCCGCGTGTCGAAGCTGCATCCGCGCGTCGAGGCGTACGGCACGGTCGACGAGCTGAACGCGACGATCGGCGTCGCGCTGCTCGCGCCGGGCATGCCGGCGCGCTTCGGCGAGTGGCTGCGGCGCGTGCAGAACGACCTGCTCGACGTCGGCGCCGACCTGTCTGTCCCGCCGCCGCCCGCAACCGCCGCCGAGCACGGCGAGGCGCGCGAGCGCCTGCGCGTCGGGCCGGACTACACCGAGTGGCTCGAGCGCGCGTGCGACGAGGTCAACGCGACGCTCGCGCCGCTGCGCTCGTTCGTGATCCCCGGCGGCACGCCCGCGGCCGCGCACCTGCACGTCTGTCGCACCGTCTGCCGGCGCGCCGAGCGGCGCGCGGTCGCGGTCGGCGAGGAGGGCAACAACGAGGTCGTGCGGTATCTGAACCGCCTCTCGGACCTGCTGTTCATCCTCAGCCGAGCGGCCAACGGCGAGGCCGATTCCGATCGGCCCTCGGCGCCGCTGTGGCAACCCGGCGCGCACCGTTCCGCCGAGCGCGAGCCAGGTTCCTAGCCGGCGCTCGCGCGCGTCCGCTCGTCTCCTTCTCGCGCGCGACGCGGCCATCGCCGCTCCGACGCGCGCACCGCCGCGAGCGCGAGCGACACGTACAGCGAGCCGAGCAGATAGCCCCCGAGCACGTCGCTCGGCAGGTGCCATTCGCGAATCAGCAGCGCGGCGCCGACCGCGAGCACGAACGCGATCGCGACGAGGAGCGCCGGGCGCCGCCAGCGCGGCGGCGTGACGAGCACGGCGCTCAACGCGAGCGCCGTCGCAGCCGTCGCGTGTCCGCTCGGCCATGAAGCCGCGCCGACCTGCGTCCCGCCAATCGACACGTGCGGGTGCGCCAACGCCTGCTTGAGGATCTCCGCGCTGAGCGGCGCTAGCGCCATCACGGCGACGACCGCGACGGCGATCCGCGGGCGCGAGCGCGCGATCGCGAACAGCATGAGCGCGAGACCCCAGATCGTGAACAGCAGGGGTTCGAGCAGGCCGAGCAGCACCTTGCAGACGACGCCCACGTGCTGGCCGTTCAGTCGCGTGAAGTCGCGCAGCAGCGCGGTGTCGCGGATTTCGAACGCGTAGACGTGCTCGGCGAGCGCCCACAGCGCGAGCATCGCCAGCGCGCACAGCGCCGCGAATGCGAGCGGCGCACGCGCCCGGGCACGCGTGGCGCGCGCGTTCCGCCGTGCGCGCGGCAGCGTGGCCGTGTAGGCGTGTGGGGGCATTGTCAAATGGTAGAAGCGGCGCTAAAGCGGCGCTGAAGAGGATCGGCCGGGCGGGCGGGAGCGGGCACTCGCGCGGGCCGCGTCGAGCGGCCGCTCAGCCGACCGGGAACGTCTTGCCCGCGAGCGCGACCATCGCCTGCGCCGTCACCCACGCCGGCGTCTGCGCGCTCGTGCGCGAGTAGCGCACGCTGCCGTTCGGCGCCTGCAGGCTTTCGAGGTAGCCGATCGGCGAGCGACTGCCGCGGCGGCGGACCGACGTCGGCGCGGTTCCGCCGGCGATCAGCCCCTGGACCGCCCACGCAGTCGACTGCGCGTTCGATTCGCCGCCGTACTGCTGCGGGAAGCCGCCGTCGAGGTTCTGCGAGCGCCGCAGGTAGCCGATCGCCGCGTCGAGCGAGCGCCTGTCGCGCGCGCCCGCGGCGGCGAGCGCCTGCAGCGCCGCCCCCGTGTCGTCGACGTCGCTCGACGAGCCGCGCGCGCCGAAGCCGAAGCCGCCGTCGGGGCTCTGCTGGCGCTCGATCCAGCCGGCCGCTTCGCGGATCGCGCCGAAGCTCGCCGAGTGCCCGACGGCGCGCAGCGCGAAGATCGCGAACGAGGACAAGTTGACCTGCTGATCGAACGACTTGTCGCTCGCGCGCGCGGCGAGCACTTCGGCGACGAGATCGCGCCCGGCGAACGAGTACGCCGAGGCGCCGCACGCGCGCGCCGCGAGGATCGTCCGCTCGGCGTCGCCGAGCCCGCTGAGCGTCGACGCTTCGCCGCGCAGCGCGTCGAGCACCGTGCGTGCGCCGCGGCGCACGCTCGCCGGGTTGCGCCCGGCCGCGGCCAAGCCGATCGCGGCCCAGCCCGTGTACAGCTCGCTGCTGCGCTGACCGGGCGCCGCGCCGAAGCCGCCGTCGGGGTTCTGCGCCGAGGCGAGGTAGGACAGCTCGCGAGCGAGCGACGCGGCGGAGGCGCTGCGCGCCGCGCCGAGCGAGACAGCGAGGACGGCGGCGAGGATCAGCGCGAGCGGCGGGCCGGCGGCGCCGAGCGAGCGCAGCGCGTCCGCCGCAGGCGGGGCTGGCGGAGCCGGCGGCGCGGCGAGGGTCTGCTCGTCGCGTTCCCACGTGACGTCCGTGCGCGCGCGCATCCGTGCGAGCAGCCGCGCGAGCTCGGGTGCGAAGGCGAGGCCGAAGAGGAAGCTCGCGAGCGTGTCGGTGACGTCATACGGCAATCCCTGACCGACCGCCAGCAGCAACGCCGCCGGCGTGTGGCTCGCGCCGAGCGTCCACGTGTAGAGGTTCATGACCTCCTTCGCGCAGAGCGCGGCGAGCGCGCATGCGAGCGCCAGCTGCAGCCGGCCTAGACGGCGACGGCTGGCCGCGCCGAGCGCCGCGCCGGCGAGGCCGACGAAGCCCCACGCGGCCATCTGCCAGGGCGTGTACGGACCCTGGCCGAGCACGAAGTTCGACGCGAGCATTCCAAGCGCGCCGACGCTGAAGCCGGGCACCGGCCCGAGCGCGTAGCCGACGACGAGCGTCATCGCCGTGATCGGCTTGACGTCGGGGATCGCGACGAACGCGTCGCGGCCGAGCGCCGCCATCGCGGCGAGCGTGCCGACGAGCGCGATCATCCTCGCCGACAGCCGCGCGCGCTCGTACGCGAGCCAGCCGCACGCGAGCGCGACGGCGACGATCGCGAACGATGCGAGCGGCCAGCTCACAGCGCGACCTCCACGCGCGTCTCGCGCCGCAGCAGCTCCGCGCCCTGCTCGGGCAGCAGCGCGCCGCCGGCGCCGCCAAGGATTCGCGCCGTCTCGGTCGCGAAGTACCAGCCGCCGCTGAGCAGTTGCGCGGTCGGGCCGTCGGCGATCACGCGGCCGTCGGCGAGCAGCACGGCGCGGTCGGCGCACGCGGCGGCGAACTCGGGGTCGTGCGTCGCGACGATCACCGCCTCCCCGTCCTCCGCCCGCCGGCGCAGCTGCGCCGCGAGCGCGCGCTTCGCCGCGCGATCCATCCCGCGCGTCGGCTCGTCGAGCGCCAGCACGGCCGGCGCGTGCGAGCCCGCGACGATCGCGAGCGCGAGGCGCTGGCGCTCGCCGCCGGACAGGTCGCGCGGGTGGCGCGCGGCGAGCGCGCTCAGCCCGACCGTCGCGAGCTGCTCCGGCGAGGCCTCCTGCTCGACGCGCTCGTGGATCAAGTAGTCGCCCGGGTTCTGCAGCAGCAGCGCGACCCGCCCCGCGCGCTCGACCTTCCCGCGCGTCGGCTCGAGCAGGCCGGCCGCGTGGCGCAGCAGCGTCGTCTTGCCGGCGCCGTTGCGTCCCATCAGCGCGACGCTCTCGCCGGCCTCGAGGCGCAGCGAGGCGCCGCGCAGGATCGCCGGACCGTCGCGCAGCTCGTGCCAGACGCCGCTCAGCGCGAGCGCCGGCCGCGGCGCGCGCCCGCGCCCGCGCGCGGCAAGGCTGCGGCGAGCGGATCGCGCGTGCGCGGAGGGCGCCGCCGGCGCGGGCGGCTCGCCGGCGTCCGGCAGCAGCCCGAGCGAGCGCAGCGTCGCGCGCGCGCGGCGAACGCCGACCGGCGGCGGCTGCACGCCGGCCAGCGCGAACAGCCTCGCACCCGGGGTCTGCAGCGCGGGCGCGCGGCGCGCGGCCCACCACAGGAACTCCGTCGGGTCGCCGTCGCACGCGAGCTCCCCGTCTGCCAGCGCGAGCACGCGGTCGGCCGCGCCGAGGCAGCGCTCGAGACGGTGCTCGGCGAGCACGATCGTCGTGTCCCACTCTTCGTTCAAGCGACGCAGCAGCCCGATCAGCTCATCGCCGGCGACCGGGTCGAGCTGCGACGTCGGCTCGTCGAGCAGCACGATCCGCGGCCGCCCGGCGAGCGCCGCGCCGAGCGCGACGCGCTGCTTCTCGCCGCCCGACAGCTCGTGCGTCGAGCGGTCGAGCAGCGCGTCGATCCCGAGCGCGAGCGCAACCTCCTCGACGCCGCGCGCGACGGCCGCCGCGCCCGCGCCGCGGCTTTCGAGCGCGAGCGAGAGCTCGGCGCGCACCGAGCCGGTCACGAGCTGCGTCTCCGGGTCCTGGAACAGCACGCCGGCGAGCGAGCCGAGCCGCGCGGGTCCGTGCTCGCGCGTGTCGAGGCCGTCCAGCTCGACGCTGCCCGCGAAGCGACCGCCGTGGAAGTGCGGCACGAGCCCGCACGCGGCGCGCAGCAACGAGGACTTGCCGCTGCCCGACAGCCCCGCCAGCAGGCAGAACTCGCCCGCGCCGATCTCGAAGCTGACATCGGCGAGCGCGGGGCGCTCGACGTCCGGGTAGCGGTAGGAAACGCGATCGAATGACAGCAGCGCGCTCATCGCTCGATCCCACGACGATCGCAGAACGGCAGCAGCACGGCCGCGGCCAGCGCGGCGGACAGCACGAGCGCGCCCGCGTCGAGCCGCAGCTCGATCCGCGGGTAGGCCGTGAACGCGGCGACGTGCGAGAGCCCGCCGACCAGCGCGATCGCGAGCGTCGCGAGCGCCGAGGCCGCGAACGCGAGGTCGTGGCGCGACAGCGGGCGATGAGCGCCACGCGCCGTGCGGCGCGCGGTCGCGTAGCCGCGCAGCTCGAGCGTCGCGGCGACGTCCATCGCACGGTCGAGCGAGCCGCCGACGACGGCGCTCAGCAGCGCGACCCTGCCGCGCGCGCCGCGCGCGGCGCCGCCGGAACGCGTGCGCTGCGCCTCGGCGAGGCGCTGCGAGTCGGCGGCGAGCAGCGGCAGCATCCGCGTCGCGAGCGTCGCCGTCAGCGCCGAGCGAAACGACAGGCGGCGGAACGCGCGCAGCAGCTCATCGGGGTCGATCGCGAGGCTCGCGAGCGTCGTTGAGAGGATCAGCAGCGTCACCTTCAGCGCGATCACGCCGCCGTAGACGAGCGCCTCGACGGTCAAATCGCCGCGGCCGAACGGCCCGAGGTCGCCAAGTCGCGCGAACACGGTCAGCCCCTGACGGCTGACGAGCACGTTGACGAGCACAATCGGCACGGCGACGGTCGCCGCCGTGCGCAGCGAGCGCGCGAGCGCGCGCCCGACGCCGGCGCCGTGCGCGGCGCCGAGCACGGCGAGCGTCAGCGCGAGCAGCGCGAGCGGGTGGAAGAGGATCAGCGCGGCCGCGATCAGCGCGGCCGCCCATGCGGCGGCGACGCTCGCGCGCGTCGCGTGCAGCGGGCTCGCGAGCCGGCGGTAGAACAGCAGCGCGCCGATCACGACGATCCTCGCCGCGGCAGCGCGAGCGCGCCGGCCGAGTCGACGGCGAGCGCGAAGCGGTCCTTCAAGCTCGCCTCGTCGAACGCGCGCGCCGCGCGTGTGACGCCGCTCGCGTCGGTTCCCGTCACGACCCACACGGGCGCTTCTTCGCCGGTGCGCGTCGCCGCGATCAGCCCGGCGCCGGCGCCGAGGCGCTGCACCGCGCGACCCGCTTCGTCGAGCAGCGCGAGCGTCGCGCCATGCGCGTCGAAGCGCGCGTACACGCCGCTCGCGCGCGGCCCCCGCGCGATGTTGCGCACGCCCGGATCGGTTTCCAGCGAGGCGAACGGCGCGACCGCGATCCGCAGCGTCTGCAGCGCGCCGATGCCGCTGCCCAGTCCCGAGATCGCCGCCGGGACACCGGCCGCGCGCAACCGCCCGGTGACCGTGTTGCACGCCTCGGCGCCGACCACCGCGCATTCGACGCGGACCGGCAGGCGCTTGCCTTCGATCCCGTTGAGGAACGGCTCCGGGAACGAGCCGACGACCGCCGGGACGTCGTCGGTTTGCGACCAGTCGTGGCGATCCCACCAGATGTGATCGCCCGGATGAACGTTCGTCGACGCCGCCCCCTTCGCCGCCTCGATCCCGTTGACGTAATAGAACCAGTCGACCGGCGCGCTGCCTTCCTGTCCGCCCGACAGGCCGTCGATGCTCTGCACGAAGCCGCCGCCGTAGCGCGTGTCGACCCGCGCGTTGCGCGTCAGCAAGCTCATCGCCGTCTCTTCGCCGCGCACCTGCGGCGCGCTCCACACGTGCACGGCCGACGCGCCGAAGTCGCGCGTGACGAGCAGCTGCACGGCCGTGGGCGCACTGCCGGGTCCGAGGCCGCAGCCGAGCGCGAACGCGCCGATGGCCAACAGCGTCGCCGCGGCGAGCGCCGCGCGCGCGACCGCGCCGAAGCTCGCTCGCGCCCCGGCCACGTTACGCGGACGGCTCATCGCCTGCCGCGCCGCCGGCTCGCGCTCGCGCTAGCGGACATAGAACACGACGCGCGAGGAGCCGCGCGCGAGGCTCGTGCTGTTGCCGGCCGCGTCGGTTGCCTGCAGGTCGAGCACGTAGCGCCCCGGCGCAAGCGAGCTCGGCAACAGATAGGAGAAGCTCGCGGTCGACGAGACCCGAAAGAAACTGCCGGCGCCGCAGCGAACGCGAACGAACCGCTCGATCGCGCCGTCGTATGCGTAGCAGCGGCCGCGATAGCGACGCCGCAGGCGCAGGCTGATCGACGTGACCGGCGAGTGCGACGCGACCACTCCGCTGAGGATGCGCGGCGCGCGGCCGCGCGGGTAGACGTACCCGTCGAGCACGTCCGTCGCGCGAGCGACGAGCGCGTACGGGCCTCTGTACGCCACCGCCGGCGGCGGCGCCGGCACGGCCGGCGCTACGACCGCGACAGGCGCCTGCGTGCCGCAATTTCCGTCGTTGCCGTTGTGCACGCACACGGTCGCCTCGTCGCGCACCGTCCCCGGCGCGCTCGCCTGCAGCACGACGTCGCCGGTCTGCGAAAGCGACAGCGTCGCCTGGCCGCTCGCGTCGGTCGTCGCCGTGGCGCCGCCGCCCGACACCATGACGCCGGCCGCCGGCGACGGCGCGCCGCTCGCGTTCGCGAAGGACGTGACCGAGACAGCGATCGGCGCACCGCGTTCGGCGACGGCGGGCGCCGAGATACCGAGCGGGTTCGGCGCGACCGGGCAGGCGCCGACTTCGCTAAAGCATTCGGGGAAGAACAGGATGCTCTCGCCCGAGCTCAGTTCCCCTTCGCAGACACCGACCGATGATGGTTTGCCATCAAGCCAGTACTCCCAGAAGTAGTTCGCCGGCAGTTTCGAATCGAATGCCAGCGTTTCGCCGAGAAGCGTTTCGACTGAGTAGCCGTGAAACAATTCCGACCAGGCACCGTCCCAGTTGCCGGACGTCGCGAGCTCGAGCGCGTTGGCCGCACTCCCGCCGCTGCACGTGTGTTCGCGGTTGCCGTCCTTCTCGACGCTAACACCATTCGTCGTCACGGTCGTCAACGGCAGCAGCGTCTGGTTAGTGCCCTCGACGCGCACCGTGACGGTCGCCGGCGCTGCGGCGTGCGCGAGCGAGGCGAGGACAAGCGAGAGCAGACAGGCGAGAAGCAGAGAATTCGGAACGATCCGATACGAGAGCATGGAGCCAACCCCTTTCCACGAGGGCTTGTGGGCTTGCGGCCGGAGGCTGGTCTCCTGGCTCCCGGGCCTACTCCTCCGCGCCTTCCCGCGCGCCGCGTGGCGAAGCGGTGGCTGCGCGCTCTCACGCGCTGCGACGAGCATCCCCGGTCACAGTGGCGGGTCCGCGTCGGATTCGCACCGACTTCCCTCGACCACCGACCGTTGTACGGCTGCATCGTACCTCGCCGTCGGTCGGTGCGCTCGTCAGCGCTCCCTACAGATCGTCCAAGTCGGAGTCGACGTCTGCGAGCTTCGCGCGCTGCGCGTCGTCGAGTGGGGCGCCGTCGACGATCAGTCGGCGCGCCGCGTCAAGGTCATCCGAGCGCCCCCACGTCAGCGCCGCCTTGACCGCACCGGCGTCGAGGTACCAGTTCGTGAACTTGCCGTCGGCGAACGATCCGCGCACGATCTCCTCGTCCCAAGCGTAGGCCGGGCCGACGTACTCGAGCTCGCCCCAATCGGCGAACACCGAGTAGAAGTACGGCACGATCGTGTGCGGCGCGTCGTTGCCGAGCATGTTCAGCGCAGCCGTCTTGCCGTGGTTGAACGCGACGTCCCAGTGCTCGATGCGTACGTGCGCGCCGCCGTGGACGGGCGACTCGTACTCGCAGATGTCGCCCGCCGCGAACACGTCCGGCGCCGAGGACTCAAGGAGCGCGGAGCAGCGCACTCCCCCGCGCTCGCCGATCTCGAGTCCCGCGCGCTGGGCGAGCTGCACGTCGGGCGTCACGCCGGCGCCGATCACGACCGCGTCGGCGTCGAGCTGCAGGCCGGCGCGCGTGATCACCTGCTCGACGCGCTCACGGCCTTCGAAGCGCTCGAGCTCGTCCTCGCCATAGACGGTCACGCCGTGCGCTTCGAGCAGCTCTCCGAAGAAGCGCCCGGCGCTCGCGCCGAAGCCGCGCTCGAGCGTCGCCGACTCCTGCATCACGATCGTCGCGCGTTTGCCGAGCTTGCTCAGCGACGCGGCGACCTCACAGCCGATGTAGGAGCCGCCGATCAGCACGACGTGCTCGGCGTCCTTCGTCGCCTCGCGAATCGCGTCGGCGTTGCCGAGCGTGCGCAGGTAGTGGATCTGCTCGAGATGACAGCCCTCGACGTTCAGCCGGCGCACGTTCGCGCCGGTCGCGAGCAGCACCTGGCCGAACTCGATCTCGTCCTTGCTCGACAGCTTCGCCGTGCGCGCGTCGAGGTCGAGCGCCGTCACGCTCGTGCGCAGCAGCAGCTCCACGTCCTGCTCGCCCCACCACGCGTCCGGGCGAAAGAACGTCTCCTCCCGCGCCTCCTCGCCGCGCAGATAGGCCTTCGTGCACTCCGGACGGTTGTACGGCGGGTCCGGCTCGCGCCCGACGAGCACGATCGAGCCGTCGGCGCCTTCCTCGCGCAGCCAGCGCGCGCAGTTCGCCGAGGCGAGGCCGCCGCCGATCAGCAGATAGTCGACCTTGCGCGTCGGCATGCCCGCACATTATCCGCGAGCGGCGTCGCTTTCACAATCCCGGCGGATGGCGCGCCGACCAGCGTGCCCACGTCGGGATGTGATCGAGAATCCGCCAGCGCGGGCCGTCTTCGTCGCGGTTCGGGCCAACGTCGGTGCCGTCGTGGCTCGTGTCCAGCCTGAGACCGGCGATGACGATGAACGTGTGGTCGGTCGGCGTCGTCGTCGAGTAGATCGTCACCCACCGACCCGGCCCCGACGCGCCCCAGCTCACGTAGTCCTGCGCGAGCGGGTTTTCGCGCACGATTTCTGCGATCGGACGAACGCCGGAGCGATACAACACGTAGTTGACCGTGCTCGAGCAATCCTCTTCGAGCGCGCCCCGCGGGTCGGGATGGCCTCCGGGGCCGTACGGCAGATCCTGCAGCTCGTTGCCCGCGACGATCATCGCCTGAACGACGCTCGGCGCGGCTGCCGGGACGAGCGCGAGATGACCGTCGTCCGGCGCCAGCGCGGCGCGTTCGCCGGCGACGAAGCGCACGGGCGTCGAGGTCTCGGCCTGCAGCTCGGCGTCCGGCCGGGCTTCGCCCGCCTGCGCTGTTTCGGAGAACGCCGTGCTCGAGGTCTGCGACAGCGTCGAGCCGCGGTAGCGTGCGGCCCACGCCTCCACGTCCGCGACGTACCAGCCGGCGTCGTTGTACGCGAGCAGCGCTCGCCGGTAGTCGCGCGGCGCGCCGCTGCTCGACAGGTAGTTGGCCGCCGCGAAGATCGCGTCGGCGGGGTCCCACCGGTCGACCCTGCCGTCGCCGTCGCCGTCGACGCCGTATCGAGCCCACGTCGAGGAGATGAACTGCATCGGCCCTCCCGCGCCGGCGGCGTTGACGGCGCCTTCGTGGCCGCACGACGGGTCGGGGTCGCGCCCGTGATCGCACTCGACCTTGCCGATCCCGGCGAGCACCGCCCAGTCGAGCCGATAGCGAGCGGCCGCGCGCTCGTAAAGCTGAAGGTAGTCAGCCGGGATTTCGCGACGGGCGAGAGCCGAGGGCAACGCGCCGGAGACCTCGGCGCCGCGTTCGGCGCTCGTCGTGACGTCGACGCCGCCGAGCGCCGTCAACACGCTGAGCGCGATCGCGACGCCGAACAGCACAGCGCCGCCGATCGGAGCGACGAGCAGCGCACCGGCCGTGCGCCTGCGCGGCGCCGCGACGAGCGCGCCGCCGCTCACGGTCGCCCGATGCCGAGCTGGCGTTTTCGTCTTTCGGCGACCGCGCGCGCGTCTTGCATCACGGTCGACTCCGACGCCGCGCCGCGCTCGGTACGCGACGGTCGCGGCGCGCGCCACGGAACTGGCGCCGGCGCGCGTCCGCTCGCCGTCCGTTCGCGCGCGACCGTCGCTTCGCCCGGCGAGGTCTCCGCGGGGCTCGCCCACGCCGTCGGCTGGCCCTCGACGGGGTCGGAGCCCGTCGTCAGCAGGCGCTCGCGGCGCGCCGCCAGCTCGCGGTCGATCGCGAGCCGCGCGACGCGTTGCTCGCGCGCGCCGAGCTGCTCGTATTCGCGCGCGCGGTGGCCCGCGAGCGGCGCCAGCGCCACGTAGTCGCGCCGCGCGCTCGCGTGCGTGCGATGCGCGTGGATCGCGCCGGGCAAGGCCGATTGCGCGTCGAGGAAGCGCGCGCGATCCTGTTGCCGCGCCGCCAGCTCGTCGGCGCTCGCGCTCGACCGCCCGGCGCTCAGCGCACGGCTCAGGCGGTCGCGCTCGCCGCGCGCGGCGCCGGCGCCGAGCTCGATTCGCGCGGCGCGCGAGTCGAGCTTCACGGCACGCCGGCGGTCGCCGGCGGTCGCCGCCGCCGCTCGCTCGCCGCGGATACGTCCGAGGCGAGCGCCGATCGCGTGCAGACGCGCATCGATCGCCGCGACGCCCGCTCGCTCGTCCTCCGCCTCCCGCGTCTCGGACTCGAGCATGCGCGTCGCCTGTCGATCGCCGCGCGGCGACTGCGGATCGCTCGCCGCCGAGCGCGTCGCCGTCCGCTCACGCTCGTGCCGAGGAAGCTCGCGTTGCACGCCGCCGGCGGCGTGCTCGGAGGAGTGGCGCTCGAGCCGCTCTTTCGCGATCCGCGCCCGTGCGACGATCCTTCGGCGCGCACCGAGCGTGCTCAGGCGACGCGCGACCGGGCGCCGCCCGCCGGCGCGCTCGGGCTCGCTCGCGAGGCTCGCCAGCGCGAGCGCCTGGTGACGGTGCATGAACGCGGCCCACCAGAACGCCGACATCAGCAGCCATTGCGTCCACCAGCCGAGCGCTTCGAGCGCGGCGAGGATGCCCAGCACGGCGAGCACCGCGCCGAGCACGAACGAGAACAGCAGCTTCGAGAGGACGGCCGCAAGCAGCTGTGCGGCCCATCTGCGAAACACCGCGCGTCCGCTCTCGCCGAGCGCCGGCGACAGCGCGACGAACGGCGCCAGCAGCAGGTACAGCAAGCTGAACAGCGCCGCCGTCAGCAATCGCAACGCGATGAAGCCGAGCAGCAACAGCATCCCGAGCGCGCCCGCCGCGATCAGCATCAGCCCTCCGACCCTCGGCCACGTGCCGTGGTTCGTCCGAAACTCGGCCTCGCTCGCGCTCGGCCCGCGACAGCGCGTCGCGTCTTCGCTCTGGCAGATCGCGCGCAGCAGCGAACGCGAGTCGTTGATCGAGTTGCGCTCGGGGCCGTTGGCGGGCAGCGCCAGGAAGATCGCTCCGTTCGTCTGCGCCGAGCGCAGCAGCCGCGCGCTCTGCGCGAGCGCTCGCGCGTCGGCTTCGTGCGACTCTTCGGCGGCGAGCGCGAGCGCGGCCGCACGGAGGCGTGGGTCGAGCCGACGCGGGTTGCGACACCATCCGACGTCGCCGAACTCGAGGTAGCACCAGGGCCCTTCGATCACCGCCGCGAACACCGTGCGCATCGCTCCGTCGAGCGTGCTGCCGGGATTGGCCGGCGAGCCGCGCGCGCTGACCGCCAACGTCCCGAGGCTCGCCTGGTTCGCCCACCCGCCGAGCGCTCCGATCGTCGTGAGCGGATCGAGCATCACCCACAGCCCGGCCGCGGTCATCGCCAGCGCGAGTAGCGCGCGGCCGAGCGACTCGCCGATCCGTCGACGAACGAGGCCGTCGTAGGCGAGCGCGAGCGACGCCACGGCGAACACCGCGGCGAGCCACGGAATCGTGAACGCGGCCTGCGCCTGGCGCAGTCCGCGCGCGATCCCGAGTTGCGCCGAGGGGCTGTCGAGCAGGTCGATCGCGAAGCACCACTCGAGCATCACGACGAGCGCGTGGACCGCCCAGACGAGCGCCATCCACAGCGGCGTCACGCACAGGTTCTGCACGCTCGCGAGCAGGCTCCCCGAGCTGAGCCCGAGAAAGCCGGTGTCGATGTGAACGTCGAGCCCGAAGTCGCCGGTCGGCGCCGCCGCCGCGACGAACCCCGACGTTTCGCAGTCCTGGCGAGCGCGCGTCGACAGTTCGCCGCTCCCGAAGCCGTCCCGGCACGACGGGCTGCCGAGACCGTTGCTGACGAGCGGGTCCGCTTCCCCGACCGAGCCTTCGGCGCTCGCCTGCGCTTCGTCGCCCACGCCCGGCGACGCGCCGTCGGTCAGCGGCGGACCGGCTTGCGAAGTCGATCCGCTCGCCGGCCGATGCACGGTCGCGGCGACCGAGTCGGCTCGGCTCGCCGCGCGAGCGGACGCGGCGCTTGGCGGCGTCGCCGCCGGCGCCGCGCCAACGGCCGCCGGCGCGGCGGCCGCGGCGAGGAACGACAGGACGGCGAATCGGCAGGCGCGCCTGCGCCGAGCGCTCACGCTCTCGGCGGTGTCGTCGAGAAGGCGCGCAGCAGCGACGGCAGCACGACGTCGACCTGGATCGCCTCGACCCGTCCGTGGTGATCGCGGAACAGGCAGCGGCCCGCGTCGAGCTCGAGCAGGACCTGGCGCATCCGGCGATCGTCCGGATCGAGGCCGAGCAACGCGAGCGCCCTCGTCGCTTCGGCGTCCGAGCGCATGCCGAAGACGAACGTCGCGCCGATCAGGTTCTCGAGCGACTCGCGCTCGCCGATCAACGCGTCGGTGACGAGCTGCGTGCTGACGATCGGCACGGCGAGCTCAGAGCGCCCCATCCGCTGCAGCGAGGCGAGCAGGTCGCGGCCGGCCGGATCGCCCAGCAGCCGCCAGCCCTCGTCGAACGAGAACAGCTTCAGACGCCCGCGCTCGGCGCTCATCAGGTGCATCGCGAACATCGCGATCAGGCGCACGAGCTGATCGCCGATTCGCTCCGCCTGCGAGTACTCGGCGCGAGGCCTGCCCGGCTCCGGTCCCGGAAGGTCCCTGATCGGGAGATACGTCACCTGACGATGACCGACGGCCGGAAGCCTCACGTCGGGATCGGCGAAGCCGAGCTGCGTGAGGCCGGATCGCGCGTAGACGTCGAGCGTCCGGCCGACCTGCCGCTCGACGGCCTCTCCGCCGCACAGCGCGCGCACGACCTCGAGGCACGTCGGCTCGTCGCTGTGGCTCAGCACGCGATCGACCGCCGCGACGACGGCGGTCTCCCACGCCGGGTCCGCGCGTCCGGGCAGCAGGTCGCGCAGGAACGACACCGCCGCGTCCTGGCGCAGGTGCGTCGGCGCGACGCGCAGCGGGTCGAGCACGCCACGAAGCGATCGGTCGGGTCGAAGCGTGACGCACTCCGTCGCCGCGGCGACGTCGTCGAGCAGGTGGAAGCGGTGGTCGCCCTTCGGGTCGCAATCGACCACGCGCGCGCCGAGCAGGAAGCCCTCGTACTTGAGCTTCTGGTCGAGCGTCGTCTTGCCGGACCCGAGCGCGCCGACGCTGAGGATCGCCGTGTTGCGATTGCTGTCCGAGCCCTCTCTGAGGTTGAAGCGGACAGGCCGGCGCGAGCCGGTCAGGGTATGGCCGAGATAGAAGCCGGTGCGCGAGCCCGCCGTGTGGGTCGCGGTCGGCATCATCGCCGCCACCTGCTCGGTCGTGAGCATGTCGTCGTAGCCGGCGATCCGCGTGCGCTGGCCGGGTAGATGCTGCAAGAAAAGCTCGAGCTGATCGCCGAGCGGGCGGTGCAGCCGGATCTCGCCGTACGCGCGCCTGCAGGCCTCGACGCGCCGCTCGAGCTCGGCCTCGCCGCTCGCCGCGACCGCGATCGCGAGCGTCGCCCGCAGCAGCGGCGGGCGACTGGAAGACTGCAGATACGCGAGCAGGTCGCGCGCTTCCTGTGTCCTCGCGTAGCCCTGATCGGAGGCGCCTTGCTCGCCGTCGGACTCCGCCCGGAAGATTTGATCGGCGTCCTGGATCCGTTTGCGCGCCAGCCGCAGAGCGACCTCGTTCGGCAGGAAGCGAGCGTTCAACGACAGGTCGATCGGGAACGAGAGGCTCTCGGGAGGCGCGAACATCAGCTCGGCGGCAGCCCCCGGGAACGGCGTCTGCTCGGGAAGCGCCCCGAGCACGAGCTGCGCCTGCCAGCTCGTGCCGTGCTCGGCCTCGATTCGCAGGCAGCGGATGCGCTCTTCGACGACGCCGTCGGTCCAGCGCATCACGTCACCCTCGAGCGGGGCCAGCAAGGCCTCGCCGTTGCGCTCGAAGACGAGCGCGCGCGGCTCGTGCAGCCCCTCGACGCGCGGCTCTCCGATCGCGCGGCAGAACGAGCGCCGCACGAGCCATTGGAGCTCGACGCCGCGCGCCGCGCGCACTGGCAGGAACTCGGCCAGTCGCGCGTGCGCGCGATCCGCACGGACGCGCACGCGCTCGAGCGCCGACGGCGCGAGGACGCGGTCGTCCCTGCTCGAGAAGGCCGCGCGCAAAGAGCGCCACCACTCCGATGGACCGCGCTCGGCGAGCTGCGAGACATACGTCGCGACGTCGCGCTCTGGTTCGCTCAAGCTGACGAGCAGGACCAACTTCGGACGGACGGCGCCGAGCGTCGCGACGCGGCGGTCGTGAGCCTCGACGTACGCGCGCAGCGAACGCTGATGCGGACCGGCGAGATCCGACGGCGGCGCCTCGGCGTCGCTCGCGACGCGCAAGATCTGAATGTCGGCCTCGATCGCCTCCAACGCGCCGAGCAGCGACAGCAGGCGTGCGCGCTTGGCGTCCTCGCCGAGCCACTGATAGCTCGACGAGTCGACCGCGAACGCCGCCCACGCGTCGCTCGAGCCGCTCGCGAACACGCAGTTGCCATAGATGAAGCTGAGCGGCGGCCGCATCAGCGCGCGCGCAGACGCGTCCCTCGATCGAGCACGACCAGCGCCGCGCCCACTCCGCGCACGGGCGCCGTTCCTCGAGCGGCGCGCACGCTCACGTGCGCGCGCAACCCGACGCCCGCCAACGGACCGCGCGCGGTGCGAAGCTCATGCGTGAGCGCGATGCGCACGGCGCCCGGCCCGGTGTAGCGAAACCGGCGCACGCACGCCTCGGAGCCGTCAGGGATCATCAGGATCGACGGAGGCGTCCAGCGCGAGCCTTCGGGCGTGCGATGCGCGCGCAGGCGGATCGACCGGCGCGGGCGCAGGCGGAAGCGGACGAGCGCGTGAGCCGCCAGGTGAAACGGCCGGCCGTCGACTCGCACGATCGCCAGCAGCGCGGCAAGCGCGCCCGGCAAGACGACGTCGCGCGCGTACCACGGGATCGAGCGGGCGGCGAACGACGCGACCGGGAGACGCGCGCCGATGACCGCGATTGCGAGCAGCGCGAGAAAGTAGACGACGCCGCGAACGGGAACGCCGTTTGGATTCAGCCGAACGCGATCCACCCGATAGATCCGCCGCTCGAGCTCGAAGACGCGGCGATACGAGCGGATCTCGATCGTCATGTGCCGAAGATCGAGTTGACGGTGTCGCGCAGCAGGTTGACGCCGGCCGGCGTCGCCAGCAGGATCGAGACGATCCCGACCGCGAATACGCCGGCGGCCTCCTTGAAGTCGCGACGGAACGCGAGCACCGTCGCCGCGACGGCGAACGCCAGGCCGATCAGGCTCATCGCGACGGCACGGCCCGTGTCGCCCGCCTTCGCGGCGGCCGCTTCCAACGAGCCGGCCGTCCCTTTTTCCGGCGTTCCGGCGCGTTCGGCGCCGGCCGCCGGACTCGTCGGGCCGACGACCGCGCCGACGGCGGTTGCAGCGCCGAGCGACCCGATCGCGAGCGTCGCGCACAGCACGCCGCAGGCGAGCGCGACGAGCAGCACGCCAATGCGGGAACGCCGGATGCTCGCTGTCCGCCGAGCAGATTCAATTCGCCGCATCAACGCTCCTTTCGCCTGCCGTCGGTCGATCGGTCATTCGGTCGGGTTCGTCTGAATCGCCGCGATCTCCCAGCGCCCGTGCAGTTGCTCGACGTCGGCTTCGTAGCCGAGCGTGTAGCGCGCGCCGCGCTCGTCCTGCGCGTCCACGAGCGCGACGACCGAGCGACGATCCGGAGACCAGACGAGTCGCTGCATCGACTCGAGCGTCAGATGCAACGTCGGCAGCGCGACCTGCGTGCCGTCGGCGAGGTCGGCGGCGAGCTCTTGCTGCGAGCCGGCGAGGTAGTTGCGAAGCGCCCGTTCGACGACCGTGTCGAGCGCCGGGTCGGCGACTTCCACTCCGGCTCGCGCCGGCTGCGCGGCGGCCGAGAGCGGCGCGCCGACAAACGCGGGGTAACCGGCCAGCGCGACACGCCCTTCGGCGTCGCGCGCGACGGTCACGGTCATGTAGACGAGGCCAGACGCGTCGGTTTGCGCCGCGACCGTGTACACGTGCCGCCCGGACGACGGCGTTCGTTCCTGCACGACTTCAGCCCAGAGCACGCGCTGGGACCCATCCGGAGGGAGCGACAGGCCCGCGTCCGGTTCGATCGCCGAGCCGGCCATCGATGCGAGCGGTTCCTCGCTCGGTTGCGGCGCGGCGGCGTTCCAGGCGAGGTAGCGGCGCGCGAACAGAACCGCGTAGCCCCTGGCCGCGAGGTCGGGCTGCGCTCGACCCGTGTTGTCGATCACCGTCGAGACAGTTCGCGGCGGAGCGATCGCGAAACGCGCGCTCGCGAGCAGCCCGAGCGCGCATGTCGCATAGAGCAGGCAGCGCGGCAACCGATCGACGAGGCGGAGCCGCCAAAGCGGTCGCGTGGCGATCTGCACCGACGCCGCACGACGCGTCCCGGGTAGTGCGTCTCGCTCAGCGCTCAAAGCCGAACTCCCCGCCTTCGCGCGTCGGCTCGGGGAGGGGCGGCGGCGCGACCGCCGTCGGCTCCTCGACCGGCGCCGACGGACCGCTTCGCGTGTCGGTGACGCTTACGTCGATCGCGGCCGGCCGGTGCAGGATCGGCCACCCCGACGAGCGCAGGCGGAGGGCCGGCGGCGCGAGCGAGGCAGGCGGACGCCGAAACGAAGCCGCGTGTCGTACGGCGCTGGATCGCGGCGACGCGGCGCGCGGCGACGTGCGGATGGCGCGGCCGCTCGCCGCCGGCACGAGCTCGACGGCGCGGCGTGGGCGCACGCGCGAGGCGACGATCGTCGGCGACGGCGCGCGAGCGATCGCCGCGCAAGCGGCGCGTGAGTGGCGCGCCGACGCGAACAGACGCGCTCCGGCGACACCGAAGACAGATCCGACCGCGCCGATCAAGAGCGCCGCTCCCGCGATCCGCCGGCGACGACGATCGGCGCGTCGCGGCGCCGGCGAGTCGGACAGCCATACGTCGGGGTCGAGGAGCAGTTCGTCGTCCGTGTAGACGCGAAAGCGCTCGCGTGCGCGGCGCGTCACCTCAGCTCGCCTCGCTGCGCGTTCCGAGCGCGTTCGAGCGTGCCGGGCGGCCCGGGCTCGATGCTCGCGCACAGGGCGAGCGACACCACGCATGCGACCGGAAGCCGGGTGGGGAGATCCGAGGCTTCCGGCCGCCTGCGCGCGAAAGGGCGTCGCCGCGCCGTCGTCCGTTCAACCGATGGCCGGCGGCCCTGGGCGCTCGGCCTATGAGTGGGGTTTGCTCTGTCATAGGTCGGTCCCGTCGTCTGTTCCGACGACCGGGCGCCGATCGGACACGCGCACGGTGCGCTCTCGCATGTCTCGCAGGCGCAGTCGCGCGCGTTGCGCGACCTTGCGGTACTTCTCGAGCGACCAGCCGGTGCGTTGGCAAAACGCGTGCCCGCTCTCGCCGGCGAGCTGCGACGCGAGCGCGAGTCGCTGGTCTTCGGTCAGCGCGCGCGCCAGCTGCTCGAGCTCGCGCAGTTCCTCTCGGAGGATCACGAGCTTCTCCACCGACGCTTCCTCGTCCGGGACGTCGACGCCGAACTCGACCGCCGGATCGATCGGCGCGGCCTGCTCGAGCGCCGCCTGCATCGGGCTGCGTCCGCTCAGCGCGCGCCGCTGGTCGTGAACGCGCGACAGAAACCGCAGCTCGAGCACGTTCGCGACGTGGAGCCTGCTCGCGTACGTGCCGCCGCGCTGCGCCGACGCCACGAGCTCGAGCGCCGCCTGGCTGTAGCAGTCCTCGAGGTCCTCCCACCGCAGTCGAAATCGGTGCGTGCGCAGCAGCAGCTCACGCTGCTCGCACGCGACGAGCGCGACCTCGTCAACCGCGCTGGATCGTGTTCGTCGCGCACATCGGGTAGACACATACGGATGTCGTCACCGACCGCCGAGCACCCCCCTGCGAATTCGCCCGGACGCCGATGGGCCTGACCGACACCCTCCATGCGATCGACCGCCGCCAGCAGCAGACGCGCGGCGTGCGCTTCGTCGCGGCCGTCTACAAGAAGTTCGGCGACGACCAGGCCGGCCAGCTGGCGGCGTTGATCGCGTACTACGGGTTCGTCTCGCTGTTCCCGCTGCTGCTCGTGCTCGTGACGATCCTCGGCTTCGTCCTGCAGGGCAACCTCGACGAGCAGAAGAAAATCCTCGACGGCGCGCTCGGCCAGTTTCCGATCGTCTCAGATCAGCTCAAGCTGCATTCGCTCACCGGCAGCAGCATCGGCCTCGCGATCGGCGCCGTCGGCTCGCTGCTCGCCGGCATGGGCATCACCGGCGCGACGCAGAACGCGTTCAACCGGATCTGGGCGGTGCCGTTCAAGGACCGCCCGAACTTCGTCTTCGCCCACCTGCGCGGGCTCGGCATGCTCGCGATCCTCGGCACGCTCAGCGTCGTCTCGACGACCGTCGCGGGCTTCGTCGGCACGAGCTCGCACGGCGCTCCGGCCGTCGTCGCCGGCGTGCTCGTCGCGTTCGCGCTCAACATCGCGCTGTTCATGACAGCCTTCAAGCTGCTCACGGCCGTCGACGTGAACTGGCGCGAGCTCCTCCCGGGCGTCATCTTCGCCGCCGTCTCCTGGCAACTGCTGCAGCACCTCGGCGGCTACTACATCGACCACGAGCTGAAGCACACCGGACCGCTGTATGGCATCTTCGCCCTCGTGCTCGGCCTGCTCGCGTGGCTCTACCTAGGCGCGCAGCTGACGATCTTCGCCGCCGAGATCAACGTCGTGCGCGCACGACGGCTGTGGCCACGCAGCTTCTTCTCCGAGCCGCTGCTCGACGCCGACAAGCGCGCGCTGACATCCTCAGCCGAGGTCGAGGAGCGCGTCGAGCAGGAGAACGTCGAGGTCAGCTTCGAGGAGCCGGCGGGTTAGCGTGCCGAGCGCTCGCGACGAAGCCGGCGCCCGATCGAGCGGCGCAGGCCTGCGAGCGCCTCGCTCACGCGATCGACAAACGCCACAATCGGGCTGAGACCTTCGCGCATCGCGAAGCCGGGCGGCGCCTCCACGGGAAATCCGCGTGCCGGTCGCGGCCTGGGTCGATCCTCGGGGAGCGGGTCGGTGATCATGATCTATCCTTTACTTGACGATACTTATTGTCTGCAAGACTACCTCGGCTGCGAGCAGAATGCATGCCACCGTAAGCCAGCTGGCAAGGCGGTCGAGCGTTCGCCGGTTGACCTCGATGTAGGGCTCGATCCAGTCACATGCCGTTCGATAGCCGTCGGCCACGTCATGCAGACCACGTACGTCGCCCGCTGCAAGCAGCGCATCGCCGTTGAACCAGAGCGTGAGGTCGCGAGGCAGCAGCGCCCAGATCGCACTCGCGGAGCACAACGCGAACGCGAGCGTTGCGAGCAACGCCCACGCATCGAGCGAGTGACCTGCCGCTCGCGTTCCCCACAACGACCCGGCGATCGACGCCGCGCCGAGAACCGCGCCGGCGCCGCTTCTCAACCTCGTCAGCGCTCGCTCCTGCTCCAGAAGAGCGCTCGCCGTCAGCTCGAAGCTCAGCCGCTCGATCGAATCGGTCATCCTCCGTTTGTACTGCGCGCTTGGGATGCTGGCGATCAGTCGATCGCGCTGGATCGAGGGGTCCGCTCATCGCGCCGATCGATGGACAAGATTCGATCTTCGTCGTCCAGACGGGTGCATGCACCCGTCTGCGACCGGCCGCATGCGGCCGGTCGTGCGGACGGCGCATGCGCCGTCCGAGGGGTCGCACATGTGCGACCCCTCCACGCCCCGCATGCGGGGCGTGGTCATCATCGAACGAGATCATGAGGACCTTTTCGGCTCTGCAATGCCGGTTTCCGGCATGACCTGAAACTGCTTGCATCCGCAACCAATCGCGCTATACTAACTAAACTTTCGTAAGCTCATATGGAGCCATAAGCACATGACCGCACCTGCAGACACCCCTCAGACAGAGTCTTCACAGCCGAAGCAGCTGCTGCGGCTGATCCCGCTCGACGACACGGTCGTCTTCCCGAACATGGGCATCACGCTGACGGTCGACGTCGGCGACGACGAGCGTGTCGTGCTCGTCCCGCGTCACGAGAACGAGTTCCTCGAGGTCGGCACGATCGCCGAGGTCACCGAGCAGGTTCGCCTGCCCGGCGGCGGCCGCGCCGTCGCCATCTCCGGCGAGCACCGCGCGCTGATCGGCGCCGCCCAGACCGGGCCGAACGGCGAGCTGCGCGTAGAGGTCGAGGAGCGCCCCGACGAGGTGCCCGTCGACAAACGCACGCGCGAGCTCGAGCGCGAATACCGCGCGCTCGTCGAGGAGATCCTCGAGCTGCGCGGCGACGACGGACGCATCTCCGCGTTCCTGCGCGCGATCGCCGAGCCCGGCGCGCTCGCCGACTCCGCCGGCTACTCCCCCAACCTGTCATACGAGCAAAAGGTCGAGCTGCTGCGAACGCTCGACGTCGCCGACCGACTCGCGCTCGCCGTCAGCCTCCAGCGCGAGAGCCTCGCCGAGCTGCAGGTGCGCAAGCGCATCCGCGAGGACGTGCAGGAGGGCGCCGAGAAGCAGCAGCGCGAGTACTTCCTGCGCAAGCAGATGGAGTCGATCCGCAAGGAGCTCGGCGACGACGACGCGTCGGTCGCCGAGGAGTACCGCACCAAGATCGAGGAGGCGAAGATGCCTCAAGACGTCGAGGAGCAGGCGCTGAAGGAGCTTGCGCGCCTCGAGCGCATGGGCGAGCAGACGGGCGAGTCGAGCATGATCCGCACGTACCTCGACTGGCTGATCGCCGTGCCGTGGGGCAAGCGCTCCGACGAGCGCCTCGACCCCGTCGCCGCACGCGAGGTGCTCGACGCCGACCACGCAGGGCTCGAGGACGTCAAGGACCGCGTCACCGAGTACCTCGCCGTGCGCAAGCTGCGCGAGGACCGCAACATCGAGGCCGACCCCAAGTCCGGCGCGATCCTCACGCTGATCGGACCGCCCGGCACCGGCAAGACGTCGATCGGCGAGTCGATCGCACGCGCGACCGGCAGGGAGTTCGTGCGCATGTCGCTCGGCGGCGTTCGCGACGAGGCTGAGATTCGCGGGCACCGCCGCACGTACATCGGCGCACTGCCAGGACGGCTGGTCCGCGCGCTGCGCGACGCCGGCACGATGAACCCCGTGATCCTGCTCGACGAGGTCGACAAGGTCGGCGCCGACTGGCGCGGAGACCCATCCGCGGCGCTGCTCGAGGTGCTCGATCCCGCACAGAACCACTCGTTCCGCGACCACTACCTCGACGTCGAGCTCGACCTCTCACAGGTCCTGTTCCTCGCCACGGCGAACGTCGCCGACACGATCCCCGGCCCGCTGCTCGACCGCATGGAGGTGATCCGCTTCGACGGATACACCGCCGAGGAGAAGCTCGCGATCGCCAAGGGCTACCTGTGGCCGCGCCAGCGCGACCGCAACGGCCTGCGCGAGGACGAGGTCGAGATCTCCGACGACGTGCTGCGCACGATCATCGCCGAGTACACGCGCGAGGCCGGCGTGCGAAACCTCGAGCGCGAGCTCGGCACGGTGCTGCGCAAGACCGCGACGAAGATCGCCTCCGGCAAGGCCGACGCTCCCGTGACGATCGATGTCGAGGCCGTGCGCGACGCGCTCGGACGCCAGCGCTTCTTTCAGGAGTCGGCGTCGCGCACGGCGACGCCCGGCGTCGCGACCGGCCTCGCCGTGACCGGCGTCGGCGGCGACGTGCTGTTCGTCGAGGCCAGCGCGATGAAGACCGGCTCGAGCGGCGGCGGTCTCGTGCTGACCGGGCAGCTCGGCGACGTGATGAAGGAGTCGGCGCGCATCGCGCTCTCCTACGTACGCGGACACGCCGACGAGCTCGGCATCGACGAGAGCGCGTTCGAGAAGACGGAGTTCCACGTGCACGTGCCCGCCGGCGCGATCCCCAAGGACGGCCCGAGCGCAGGCGTGACGATGGTCACCGCGCTCGCCTCGCTCTTGAGCGGACACCCCGTCAAGCACACCGTCGGCATGACCGGCGAGGTCACGCTGCAGGGCCGCGTGCTGCCGATCGGCGGCCTCAAGCAGAAGGCGCTCGCCGCCAACGCCGCCGGGCTGACCGACGTGATCATGCCCGAGCGCAACCGCGGCGACCTGGACGACATCCCCGAGGAGGTCAGAGAGCAGATGACCTTCCACCCGGTGATGACCGTTCAGGAGGTGCTCGACCGCGCACTGGAGCCCGTCCGCGATGTCGCGCACGTCGCCTAGCCGCTGCAAGCCCGTTCCGCAGGAGGTCCGCCAGGCGGCGGACCTCCTCGAGCGGCGTTGGCAGCTGTCGATCATCTACGCCGCGCTCACCGGCGCGCTGCGCTTCAACGAGTTCGCCGAGGCCGTCGCCGGCATCTCGCCGCGGATGCTCTCCGAGCGCCTGCGCGACCTCGAGGCGGCCGGGCTCGTCGAGCGCACCGTGATCCCGTCGAGCCCGCCGACCGTCGAGTACCGGCTGACCGAGCGCGGCAAGCGGCTCGGGCCGATCATCGACGCGATGCGCGTCTACGCCGGCGAGCCTGTCGGTTGACGAGCTCCCGCGGGCTTCGCCTCGGGCGCATCCCCCCACTCGATCTCCGAGCTCGCGCCGACGAGCTGGCCGCCGGCGCAGCTCTTCGCGTGAATCTCCTCCTTGCGTGGATTGCGGATGCCCGCAGCGCCGACGACGCCGCCGAGCGCCACGAGCGCCGCTGCGATCGCCAGCCCGACGTGGAAGCTGTGCAGCGAAGCCCCTTCGGCGGCGACCCTGACCGCGTGCGCCTGCGCCGACGGCATCGAACGGAGGCTCGGCAGTCCCAGCGGCAGGCGCTTGGCTTCGTTGACAGCCGCGCGCGCCGCGCCGCCGAGCGCGACGCTCGACAGGCGGCTGTCGATCGAGGAGGCGAACGACGAGGCGATCGCGGCGCCCACCGCAGCCGTGCCGAGCAGCCCTGCGACGCGCGCGATCGCGTTGTTGACGCCTGACGCGATGCCCGCCTCCTTCTCCGAGCCCGCCAGCACTGCGGCCGTCAGCGGCGCCACCGTCATCGACAGGCCGAGCGAGAACACGAGCAGCGCAGGCAGCACTTCGGAGACGTAGTCGGCCTTCACGCCCGTCGTCTGAAACAGCAACAGGCCGCCCGCGCCGATCAGCGGGCCGGCGCTCATGAAGAAGCGCGGACCGTAGCGATCCGCGAGCGCGCCGAAGCGCCGCGACAGCAGGAACATCATGACCGTGGCCGGCAGCGTCGCCAGGCCGCTCTTCAGCGGCGAGTAGCCGCCGATCTGCTGCAGGAACAGCACGAGGAAGAAGAACACGATCGCGAGGCCCGCGTACATCGCGAACGTCTCGACGTTGCCCGCCGAGAAGTTGCGGCGGCGAAACAGCGCGAGCGGCAGCATCGGGTCCTTCGCGCGCGACTCGTACAGCAAGAACAGCGCCAGCAGCAGCACGCCGGCGATCAGCGGCCCCGTCACCGCCGCGCTCGACCAGCCCAGCCGCGGCTGCTCGATCAGGGCGAACACCGGGCCGGCGAGCCCGAGCGCACAGAGCAGCGCGCCCGGGTAGTCGACGTGCCTGCCGTCACGATCGCGAGCCGGCATCGACGGGATCGCCGCGAGGATCAGCCATACGCACGCGGCCGCCAGCGGCACGTTGATCACGAAGATCCAGCGCCACGACGCGAGCGCGAGCAGCTCGCCGCCGGCCAGCGGCCCGAGCACGCCCGCGATCGCGCCCCACGCCGTCCACGTGCCGATCGCGCCGCCGCGCTCGTCGGCTGGAAACGTGTTGACGATCACCGCCAGCGAGCTCGGCACGAGCAGCGCGCCGGCGACGCCCTGCAGCGCGCGCGCCGCCACGAGCACGCCGATGCTCGGCGCCAGCGCGCACGCCAGCGACGCCGCGCCGAAGCCCGACACGCCGATCGCGAAGACGCGTCGCTCGCCGTACAAGTCGCCGAGCGAGCCGCCGACCAGGATCAGCGAGCCGAGCGTCAGCAGGTAGCCGTTGACCACCCACTGCTGCGCGGCGAGCCCGCCGCCGAGCGCGCGCTGGATCGTCGGCAGCGCGACGTTGACGACCGTCCCGTCGAGCAGCGCGATTCCCGACCCGAGGATGCACGCGACGAGCGTTATGCGCTTGACCGTCTCCTCGCTGCGCACCGCCATCGGACAACCGTACCTCGAACGATCGCCGACGTTCACACACTGGCAACGAGAACGCGGCGCGCGCGTCTAACTTGGTTGCAGATGCCCGAGCCCGAGCAACTCACCGTCAGGCAGTCTTCGCGCAACTACTGGGTCGTGCGCAGCGGCGCCAGCGAGCTGTCCGGCGGCGTGACGCGCCAGGCCGCCGAAGCCGAGCGCGAGCTGGTACGTCGCCTGCGCGCGCGCACCGCGAAGCTTCGCTCGAGCGCGCCGCGGCGGCCGCGTGCCGTCGCGCGACCGCCGCGCTGAACGCGCTACAGCTACAGGTACGCGCGAGAGGCTGACGCGACGGCGCTGCTCGCACGACCCACGGTGCACCTATACACCGCTTATACACCCACGGTGTATGATGCGTGTATGAGCACGACGCGCACGAACATCGAGCTGGACGATGCGTACATCGAGACGATCATGGACAGATACGGAGTTCGCACGAAGACCGCCGCCGTCGACCTCGCGCTGCGCCATCTCGCCGGTCAGCCGATGACCCGCGACGAAGCGCTCGCGATGGAGGGAGCCCGCGCGATCGCCGACCCGCCCGCGGACGCGCCGCCGCGCTCGGTCGAGTGATCCTCGCCGACACGTCCGCCTGGGTCGAGTACGACAGGGCGACCGGCAGCACTGCGCACCGTCGCATCAGAGCACTGATCGAGACCGGTGACGACCGCATCGCCGTCACCGAGCCGGTCGTCATGGAGGTGCTGAGCGGCGCGCGCGACGATCGTCGAGAGGCGAGCCTGCGTCGCCTGCTCGCGAGCGCTCACCTGCTCGGGTTCGATGCCTTGAGCGACTTCGAGGGCGCGGCGCGGATCTACCGACGCTGCCGCGCGTCCGGCGTGACGCCCCGCGGGATGCTCGACTGCATGATCGCGGCCGTCGCGTTGCGCACCGGAGCGACCGTGCTGGCGCACGATGCCGACTTCGATCGGATTGCGACCGTCGTCGGCATAAGTCTCGACGCTGCTTCGCTGAGCGCCTGACGTACGATCAGAGCCTCGCGCGATCGATCAGCGCAGCAGCGGAGATCTCGAACGCGCCGGCGAGCTTCACGATCGTGTCGAGGCTGATGTTGAACTCGCCGCGCTCGATCGCTCCGTAGTAGCTGCGATCCATTCCAGCGCGCGCGGCGAACGTCTCCTGTGCGAGGCCACGTTCGACGCGCAGCGACCGGACTGTGGCGCCGAGAGCTACGCTGGCGGCTGATTTCTTGGAGGGCATAAGTGCGCGATTTGCAGGGGAAATCTCGATTGCTTGCGGGGCATCCCCACACGGGGTATCATTCTCGATCGATGCTGACGATTGTCTGTAAGAGTATGCGAGCTGACGGCGGAACGGGCCGGAGCCGGTGACCGTCTTCGAGCTCCTCATCCTCGTCCTCGCGACTCCCGGCGCGATCCTCGCGCTGCGCGACGTCTGCGCCCGGCGCGCCCTCCTCCACGACTCAGCGCCCGCGCGCGGCAAGCGCAGCAGAAGCGACGGGACGCAAGGCCACGCCGCGTCGCCGCGCACGACCGAGCTCGCGATCAGCGTTCGCTTCCAGATCGCTCGCGCACGCGGCGGGCTCGATCGCATGCACGACGCGCAACCGCGTCGCGTCGAACCTCCCACGGCGACTGAACGCGCTCACGCCGATGTGTCCTGAGATGCCCGACCCAGCGATCGGTCGCGCGTTCGGCGACGCGATCCGTTCGGCCCGCGAGCAGGTTGGATACACGCAGCGCTCGTTTGCGGAGCATTCTGGCGTCGACTTCGACGACTACGCCGCGATCGAGCGCGGCGAGCGCCAGCTGGAGCTCGACACGATCGTGCAGATCGCAGCCGGCCTTCGCCTCAGCGCGGCCGAGCTGTTCCGGCGCGCGAGGCTGTAGGCACCGGTCCCGTATCGGGGCGGCCGGATTTGAACCGGCGACCTTACGGACCCAAACCGTACGCGCTACCAAGCTGCGCCACGCCCCGTGCCGACGAGTCTAACGGCGGCCCGGCGCGCCTCCGGCGCACCCGCCCGCTGCTAGCCTCCGCCCCCGCCCCATGGCCGACGTCCAACCGCTGCGCGCGCTGCACTACGACCCGGCCGTCGCCGGCCCGCTCGCCGACGTCGTCGCGCCGCCGTATGACGTGATCGACGCCACCCAGCGCGCGGCGCTGCTCGCGCGCTCGCCGTTCAACGTCGTCGGCGTCGACCTGCCGCAGGCCGAGCCGGACGCGCGCGACGCGTACGAGTCGGCGCACGAGTTGTTCGAGGGCTGGCGGCGCGAGGGCGCGCTCGTGCGCGACGAGCAGCCGGCGCTGTGGGCGCACGCGCAGGACTACAGCGGCCCGGACGGGCAGCGGCGCACGCGGCGCGGGTTCTTCTGCCGCGTGCGAATCGAGGGCTACGGCCCCGGCCGCGTGCGCCCGCACGAGCGCACGCACCCAGGACCGAAGGAGGACCGCCTGCGCCTGACGCGCGCGACGCGCGCGAACATCTCGCCGATCTTCTCGCTGTACTCGGATCCGCGGGACGCTGCATGGGTCGCGCTCGAGCCGTTCACGGCCGACGCGCCGTGGGGCGACGTGAGCGACGCCGATGGAACGCGCCACCGCGTGTGGCGCGTGAGCGACGCGCGCGCGATCGCCGCAGTGCAGGCGGCGACGCGCGAGGCCGAGCTGCTGATCGCCGACGGCCACCACCGCTACGAGACGATGCAGGCGTACGCCGACGAGGTCGACGCGGCCGGCACGGCGCCGAACGACGAGCACCGCTACCTCCTGATGTGCCTCGTCGCGCTCGAGGACCCGGGACTGACGGTGTTCCCGACCCACCGGCTCGTCAACAAGCTCGACGACGCGCGCCAAGCCGCGCTCGCGGAGGCGATCGAGCGCGACTTCGAGATCGGCGAGGTCCCCCTCGCAGAGCTCGCGCCCGCCGCCGGCGACGGCCCGCTCGAGCTCGGCTACGTGACGAGCGGCGACGAGCGGGCATACCGCCTGACGCTGAAGGACCAGAGGATCGCCGACGAGGCGCTCAGCGGACGCTCCGACGCCTACCGGCGCCTCGATACGGGCATCTTGGAGACATTGCTGCTGAAGCGCGCGCTGGG
>DATHND010000066.1:0-14961 GCA_035486335.1 Solirubrobacteraceae bacterium | reverse complement strand
CGGGTACGCCGGAGCCTTCGGTGAACTGGCGGCGGACGAGGTGGCCGGGACCCTTCGGCGCGACCATGCCGACGTCGACGCCGGGCGGCGGGACGACCTCTTTGTAGTGAATCGAGAAGCCGTGGCCGAACAGGATCATGTTGCCCTCGGCGATCCCGTCGCGGATCTCGCTCTCCCACACGTCGTGATGAAGCTCGTCGGGAAGCAGGATCATCACGACCTCGCCGCGGCTCGCGGCCTCGACGACCGAGCGGACCTCGACGCCCTGCTCCCGCGCCTTGGCGACCGACGGCGAGTCCTCGCGCAGCCCGACGACGACCTCGACGCCGGAGTCCTTCAGGTTGAGCGCGTGGGCGTGACCCTGCGAGCCGTAGCCGATGATCGCGACGGTCTTGCCGTCGAGGAGATCGAGGTCTGCGTCGTCGTCGTAGATCATTGGATTGCGCAGGCTAGCGGGTCGCGCGCTCGATCATGCGCTCGCGGAGGCGACGAGCGTGCGCGCCGGGATGTCGAGCGTCCCGTCGGGCGCCTCGTAGGGTGCGAGGCGAGCTCTGACGCCGGCGCGGATCTGCTCGATCTCGGGCGCTGGCCGCGCGAGCACGGCGTCGTGGAAGACGCGCGAGAGGTCGAGCGTCGTCTCCCAGAAGTCGTCGAAGCCGCCGTGCGCGCGGCGCAGCTCGAGCGCCTCGACACGCACCTCGGCGAAGCCCGCCTCGTCGAGCAGCTCGCGCAAGCGCTGCTCGTCGCCGAGCGCGAACGGCCCGGGCGCGCCGGGGCCAGGCGCCGGCAGCAGCCCGCGCTCGCGCAGCTCGAGCCCGGGCTGCGCCGCCCACGGGGTGCGCTCGATCGCGTCCCACACGGCGAGCGCGACGCGCCCGCCCGGCCGCAGCACGCGGCGCGTCTCGCCGAGCGCGGCCGGCGGGTCGGCCATCAGCATGTAGCCCCAGCGGCACAGCACCGCGTCGACGCTCGCGACGGGCAGGTCGATCCATTCGGCGTTGATCGTCTGGAACTCGACGTTCGCGAGACCGAGCTCGGCCGCGCGCTTGCGCGCGCCGGCGAGCATCGCGTCGGCCTGGTCGGAGATCACGACACCGCCGACCGGCGCGACGAGCTCCGCGGCGAGCAGCCCCGTCTCGCCGAGCCCGGCGGCGAGCTCGAGCACGCGCTGGCCGGGCTGCGGCGCGACGGCGTCGAGCATCCAGTGCGAGACGGGCGCGCCGAACGCGCGGATCTGCTCCTGGCTGCGCACCCAGCCCGCGGCGGCCTCTTCCCAGCCCTGCAGGCTTGCCTCGCGGTGGGCGTTCGCGTCGAAGTCATCGCGCACGCGATGCTCGCCGTCGCTCGTCACGGTGACCGCAGCTCCCGCCGTAGGAGCTTGCCCGAGCGCGTGCGCGGCAGCTCGCGCTCGCGCACGACGACGCGCTTCGGAACCTTGTACGGCGCGAGCGCTCCAGCGCAGTGCGCGCGCAGCGCCGCTTCGTCCGGCGCGCGGTCGGCTCGCGCGACGACGATCGCCGTGACCGCCTCCCCCCAACGCTCGTCGGGGCGACCGACGACGGCCGCCTCGAGCACGTCCGGATGGCTCTCGAGCACCGCCTCGACCTCGCTCGGCGCGACGTTCTCGCCGCCGCTGACGATCGTGTCGGTCTTGCGCCCGGCGACCGACAGCCGCCCGCGCTCGTCGATCGCGCCAAGATCGCCGGTGTGCAGCCAGCCGTCGTCGGCGAGCGACGCCGGCGCCACGGTCGGTCCGGCGACGAGGATCTCGCCGTCCTGCGCGATCTCTACGCGCGTGCAGAACAGCGGCGGCCCGGCGCCGAGCTCGCCGTCCCGCAGCGCCGCGACCGGGCTCGTCGTGACCTGCGAGCAGCTCTCGGTCAGGCCGTAGGTCATGCTCACCGGCACGCCGGCCGCGCGCGCGCGCTCGACCAGCGCCGCCGGCACGGGACCGCCGCCGGTCAGCGCGCAGCGTAGCCTCGGCGGATGCTGCAGGCCGGCGTCGAGCAGCCGCGCGAGCGTCGTCGCGACGAGGCTGACGAGCGTCACGTCCTCCTCGCGCAGCGCGTGCAGCACGCGCTCGGTCTCGAAGCGCTCGTGCACGACGGCCGTCATCGCGCAGACCGCCGAGCGCACGAGGATCGACAGGCCGCCGACGTGCGAGAGCGGCAGCGCGCACAGCCAGCGCTCGTCGCGGTCGAGGCCGAGCGCGACCGCCGAGCCGAGCGCGCTCCACAGCAGGTTGCCGTATGTCAGCTCGACCGGCTTCGGCGCCGAGCTCGTGCCAGACGTGTGGATCACGACGGCGACCGCATCGAGGTCGTGGCAGACCGACCCGGCCGCCGGCGCTTCCTCGCGAGCGTCGGCGGAGCCTGCCGCCGCCGCCGCGGTCACGCCGGGCAGCGGCTCGTCGACGAGGAACGCCGCGTCGTCGGCGATCGCCTCGCGCTCGGCCGGCGAGAGGCGCAGGTCGACGGGGACGGCGACGGCGCCGAGCAGCATGCACGCGTGCAGCGCACGCGCGAACGCGAGGCCGGGCGGCAGCGCGATCGCGACGCGCTCGCCGTGGCGGACGCCGCGGGCGGCGAGCGCGTCGGCGCCGAGCTCGGCGGCCACGAGCAGCTCGGCGTACGTGCAGCTGCCGCCAGGCGTCTGAATCGCGACGCGCGTCGGGCGCGCACGAGCGGCGCGGGCGAGCCATGCCTCCACGAGCATCTGGCAAAGGCTAGCCTTCCGCGTCGTGAGCGCGACCTGGACAGACGCCGCCGCGGCGGCCGGCGGCGACTTCGCGGACATCCGTTACGAGAAGTCGAGCGGCGAGGACGCCGGCATCGCCAAGATCACGATCGCGCGGCCGGAGGTCCGAAACGCGTTTCGCCCGCGCACGATCGTCGAGATCTCGCGCGCGCTCGAGGATGCGCGCGAGGACACGAGCGTCGGCGTGATCGTGCTGACCGGCGAGGGCTCCGAGGCGTTCTGCTCGGGCGGCGACCAGCGCGTGCGTGGCGACTCGGGCTACCTCGACGAGGAGGCGTTCGATCCCGGCTCGGCCCGCGCCGGCGTCGGTCGATTTCACGTCACCGATCTCCACATCCAGATCCGCAGGCTGCCGAAGCCGGTCGTCGCGATGGTCGCCGGCTACGCGATCGGCGGCGGGCACGTGCTGCACCTCGTCTGCGACCTGACGATCGCCGCCGAGAACGCGCGCTTCGGACAGGTCGGGCCGAAGGTCGGCTCGTTCGACGGCGGCTTCGGCGCGGGGCTGCTCGCGAGCCTCGTCGGACCGAAGAAGGCGAAGGAGATCTGGTTCCTCTGCCGCCAGTACTCGGCCGAGGAGGCGCGCGAGATGGGGATGGTCAACACGGTCGTCCCGCTCGCCGACCTCGAAGCCGAGACGGTCCAGTGGTGCCGCGAGATGCTCGCCCTCTCCCCGTTCGCGTTGCGCCTGCTGAAGGCGAGCTTCAACGCCGCCGAGGACGGGCTATCGGGGATTCAGCAGCTCGCGCACGACACGAACCTCCTGTTCTACGGCAACGAGGAGGCGCAGGAGGGACGCGACGCCTACCGCGAGAAGCGCAAGCCCGACTTCTCGCGCTTCCCGCGTCGCGCTTAGCGTGCCCGTCGCGAAGCGGAGCGCCGGGCGGTGAGCGCGGCGCGCATCTGGATCATGGCCGCGCGCGTGCGCACGCTGCCGGCCGCGATCGCGCCCGTGCTCGTCGGCACCTCGCTCGCGCTCGGCGCCGGCGTCTTCCATCCGCTCGCGTTCGTCGCCGCGCTGCTTGGCGCCGTCCTCATCCAGGTCGGCACAAATTTGTCGAACGACTACTCCGACGCGCGCCGTGGCGCCGATACCGAGGATCGGCTCGGGCCCGTTCGCGTGACGGCCGGCGGCCTCGTGCCGCCAAGCCAGGTGCTGCTCGCGACGTACGTCACGTTCGGCCTCGCCGTCGCCTGCGGCGCCTACCTCGTCGCCGTCGCCGGCTGGGAGCTGCTCGCCGTCGGCGCCGCGTCGATCCTCGCCGGCGTGCTCTACACGGGCGGCCCCCGCCCGTATGGATATGAGGGTCTCGGCGAGCTGTTCGTCTTCCTGTTCTTCGGCATCGTCGCCGTCGCGGGCTCCTACTTCGTGCAGATCCAGCACCTGCCGTGGCAGGCGTTCGTCTGCGCCGTCCCCGTCGGGCTGCTCGCGAGCGCGATCCTCGTCGTCAACAACGTGCGCGACCTCGACACCGACCGCCGCGCCGGCAAGCGCACGCTCGCAGTGCGCCTCGGGCGCGAGCGCACGCGCACGCTCTACACGGCGATGATCGCCGGCGCGTTCGTCGCCGCGCCGCTGCCGTGGGCGTTCGGCTCGATGGACGCCTGGCTTTTGCTGCCGTGGCTCGCGTTGCCGCTCGCGCTCGGCGTCGTGCGCGTCGTGCGCGCGCGCAGCGACGGGCCGGCGCTGAACGGCGCGCTCGCGAAGACCGGCGCGACGCAGCTGCTGTTCTGCCTGCTGTTCAGCGCCGGCGTCCTCGCGAGCGGCGGCGTCGGCTCGTGAGCGGCGGCGCACGCTCGTGAGGCTCGAGCTCGCGCGCCGCACGCTGCGCTTCGCGCGACCGCTCGCGACCTCCTACGGCGAGCTGCGCGAGCGCGAGCTGATCGCCGTCACACTGCACGACGAGGACGACGTGGTCGGGTACGGCGAGGCGGCGCCGCTCGAGCCCTATGACGGCGTCAGCGTCGAGCGCGTCGAGTCCGCGCTCGAACGCTACGCGCCCGTCCTCGCCGGCTCGAAGGGCTTGAACGGCGCGCAGCTGATCGACGCATGTCGGCGCGTCGACGACCTGCCGGCCGCGCTCGCCGCCGTCGATCTCGCGCTGTGGGATCGCGCCGGCCGGCTGCGCGGGCTGCCGCTCGCGGCGCTGATCACCGATAACCCGGCCCCCGAGGTTCCCGTCAACGCGACGCTGACGGCGCTCGACCGCGCCGGCGTCGCCGAGCAGGCGGCCGCGGCCGCCGCCGCCGGGTTCGAGTGCGTCAAGCTGAAGGTCGGCGTCGGCGACGACGCGGGGCGCGTCGCCGCAGCGCGTGCCGCCGCCAGGCCCGAGGTCGCGCTGCGGCTCGACGCGAACGGCGCCTGGGACGTCGAGCAGGCCGTGCGCACGATCGACGTGCTCGCGCCCGCCGGCCTCGAGCTCGTCGAGGAGCCCGTCCACGGCCTGCAGCGCGTGCGCGAGGTGCGCGAGCGCGTGGCGGTGCGCGTCGCGATCGACGAGACCGCGGCCGAGCACGGCGCGCTCGGCGCCGGCGTCGCCGACGCCGTCTGCCTGAAGATCTCGCGCTGCGGCGGCATCTCCGGGCTGATCGCCGCGGCGACGCTCGTCCGTGCGTCGGGCGCCGAGCCGTATGTCGCCTCGACGTACGACGGGCCGCTGGGGATCGCCGCGGGCGTGCACGCCGCCGCGGCGCTCGCCTCACGCGGCGCGGTGCCGCACTGCGGGCTGGCGACGCTTGGGCTGTTCGAGGGGGTCGATGATCCGCTGCCGGTGCGCGGCGGCGAGATCGCGGTCCCGCTAGGCGCCGGGCTAGGCGTTGAGCCCAACTGAGCGCCTGCCGGCACTGTTCTGGCTACTTGACTGCGTTTATCTCCCTCCGTACAGTTTTCCTTACCACATACTGGGGGACCTGACGTGTCGAGCTTTCTTTTCGGCGGTCTCGGAGCGCTTGCGCCCGAGGTCATCCGCTGGTTTCGCATCGCCAAAGACGAGACGCCGAGCGAATGGAAACGACGCTCGTACTGGGTGGCGACGATCTTGTACGTGGCGCTCGGCGGCGGCTTCGCCAGTCTGGTCTCGCAGCCGAACGTGTACGCGGCGTTCGTCACAGGCTTCTCCACCGAGTTCGCTGTGCTTGGAGCGTGGGCCTCAACGACGCGAAGGAGGCTCGTGACGACACGCGGCGCCGCCCTCAACGAGGAGCTCGTCGCTCGTCCAGCGACGCGCCTGGATGCGCTCCGCTGGACCCTCCGTCGGCATGCCGCCTACCTGACGCTCAATGCGTGAGGTCAAGCGGTCCGAGCTCGGCGATCTTGTCGAGCGGATCGTTACAGACATCTCCAAGCGTCAGAGGGACACCGGACCCCACGCGATCCAATGCATCGGCGCCGAGCTCTCGGCGGGGGCGATTTCGGCCAAGAACATCGCGCTCACCAACCCCAAGCGTACGGCGCGCGAAAAGCCGACGCTCGAAGCGCTCGCAAAAGAGCTTCGCTCCAGTGCGGACGCCGTCGAGGCGCTGCGCGCGAGCGGAACGCTCGCGATCGACCTGCGCGACCATGATGCGGCGCCCAGCGACCAACTGCTCCCAGTGCGCTACTTCTATGCACACAGCGGTTCGCTCCCGCTCGCGCCGGCAAGCGAGTCCAAGTTCTCCATCCACGTGTGGGGCTTTACCTCGCAACAACCCTCGACCCCGTTCACGCCGCTAGGCCTGCGCGTTGCGTACTCGCGTCTACGCGGCGCCCTGATCGCGACGTACGGTGAGCTCTCGCTGTCGGCATTCACCGCCGCCGTCCGCGCTGGCGCGCTCAGCGAGGCGTTGGACATGCTCACGCGCTTGTACGACCTCGCAGCGCTTGCGCTTTGGCAGTATGACGACACTGTACGGCACTTCCTCTCAATCGCAACCGCCGGGATAGACCACGGACCGCTGAGCTTGCCGGCGCATTCCCCGGAGGACGCCCACACCCGTGGCATCGTCTCGCAGTTGAAGCCTGACGGGGCGCCCGTCGTCTACGACACGCAGGATTCGAGCCTCTGGCGCCCGCGCATCGACGGCGTGTGGGAGCCTTTCGACACCGCGCTCTTTCGTACGCACGGCTGGCGCTCGTGCATCGCGCTTCCGGTCATCAGCGGCGGGCGCCTGGTGGGGGCACTTTCCGCGTATTCGCGACAGTCCGCGAACGTATACTCGCCGATCCGCCACGAGCTCGCTCGGGTCGCGAGGTTCAGCAGCGACGCGATCCTGGTGCAGCGCGAGGAAACGGCATTCGCGGCGCTGACAGCGCGCTACGAGGAGGAGCTACTCACCGCGAATGTGAGCCTCAGCGCACTATCGCTCAGCCACGATGTTCTCCACTACTACCGCACCGTCGAGCAGCACGTCGAAGAAGCCACCGGTTATCTGAGAACGGGACAGCAGCCGAAAGCCCTCGAAGCGCTCGCGCAAATCGAAACGACGACCCGACGAACCGAGCCGGTCATTCGCGCCATGCGCCGACTCGCGACTGAGGCCCGAAGCTCGCGCTCGAAATCGGAGGTGCAGCTAACGCAGAAGCCGGACGAGCTCCTGGGCGAACTGGAGAAACTGCTTCAGGTGATCCTGCCTCCGTTCTCACGCTCGCGCCGGCTGACCCCAGACAGCGTCGTAGTTGCGATCGAAGGTCCGCCCCGCCCGATCCGCATGTCGGCAATGTCTCTGGAGAGGATCGTCGTCAACCTCTGCGTGAACTCGGCACAGTGGAACGCCGCGCACGTCTGGGTGACGGCGCACTTCGACCGCTCGCTCGATGAGGTGCACATCGTCGTGCGCGACGACGGCCGTGGCATAGCGCCGTCCCACCGCGCTCGCGTGTTCGACCGCTTCTTCAGCGCTCGCAAAGGCTCGGGGCTCGGCCTGTATGTCGTCAAGAGTCTTGCGAGTCGCGCCGGCGGCGACGTCCACTTGCAGTCCTACGACTACTCCGAGGCGGACGAGAAGCGCGGCACCGCGATTACGGTCGTGCTCCCGACGGAGCCTGAGTAAGCTGTCAGGAGTGCACGACGGCGTAGAACTGCCCTGTCGCGGGATCGAGTTGCCAGATGCCAGACTCGAGGCTGTAGAGCGTATCCCGGCCGATCAGGCCTAGCCGCCTGCCGCATTGCGGCTTTATAGAGTTCGGACACTGCCCACGGTGGCAGGGCGGGTTCAGCAGCATCACACCTTGCCAGTTTCGAATGGCTTGCAGGCGTAGCGAGAGCGCGATGTTCCCGCTGGGGCCTGCAACGTGAAGGCTCACGTCGATCGGGACTTCCGAGATCGTCTCCGCGCGTCCGCCAAGATCCGCGAGTGTCGTGCTCTTTGCCTTGACTTCGGGCATCGGCACGTGCGCTTGCAGAAACTCGCGCGAGATGTACGACGTCGCGCTGCCCGTGTCGAGATGGAACTCCCGTTCTTCCGAGCCGACGATCAGCTTGACAAAGGGGTACTTCCGCCAGTCCTTGTATTTACTCGGGCTGCAGTCGACCAGCCCAGGCGTCTCTTCGATCAGGCTGGGGCGTCCGATCACGAGCGCCGGTGATTCGCGCTCCGCTTCGATCGCACGTACATCGTCGATCGTAGGCAACGCGTCGTCAAAGCCGCGAGAGGTCACAAAGGTCACCCCGTCGGCTGCCTGCAGCATCAGCCAGTCGTCGTCGCACGCGTGCCAGAGCGACCCAAGGCTCTCGTGGATCTCGTGAGCTGTCCGTGCCTCGAGTTCCTCACGACTAACGTCATCGAGAGCGTCCAGGTCACGCGGCGCCATCCGGAAGAACTCCGATTCGAGCTTGGACACCTCCACGCCGAGAGACTCGCTCCGTTGTCGCTCGCCAAGCGCCCGCAGGTTGTCGATGCCGTCGCGAATGGTCTCTGCCCAAGCCTCTCGCGAACCGCTCGTCGGCTTCTCGACCACCGTCGTAATCAGACGCGGATCGCAATCGCCGAGTCTTCGATCGCAGTCGGGGGGGTAGTTTGTCAAGAACATCGTCGGGATCGCGAATGACTCGGCTGCGTCGAGCGCAACGACGTCGGGACCATCCTTCAGCCCCGGTATGGCGCGCGAGCCGGGCACCGAGTAGTCGACGATGTAGCCCTCGATCTCGTCTCGATGCTCACGTGCGACGTGCAGGAACTGATCGGGGTCCACGGCGCATGAAACCTCGTGGCCGAGCGCGCGCGCTGCACGTGCCATCGCGGTTAGATCAGTCGTCTTGGCGTCGTCGAGGATCAGCAGGTGCATCGGCTCGCGTGGGTCCTGGCAAACGCGGCGGAACGTATCGCATTTCTATTGCAAGCATCGTGCGATTACTTGGTATTTGCTTCTGTAATTGGTTTCGTCGAGTCATCTATGTCCGCATCCGAGCGCATCACCCCGAGGACGCTGGCTAGCTCCGCCGGGCTCTCGACCACGAGCCCGTGCCCCCCAGGCACGACGGTTAGCTCGGCGTCACCGATCAGCCCGACGACGCGTGCTCCGAGCGCGCGGTACCTCTCGTCGCGTTCGCCGACGACGACGAGCACCGGCATCGCCAGCTCGCCGAGCCTCGGCCACAACGACTCCATCTCGCCCGTCCCGACCCCGCGCAGCGCCGCGGCGAGGGCGCGCGGTTCGTTGCACCGCATCAGCTCGCTCGCGAGCTCGCGTACGGCCGGCGGGTTGCCGGCGAACAACGGCTGCGTGCGCCATCGCTCGATGAAATCCTCGAACGGCGCCCGTTCGAGCTCGTCGGCGAGCGCGCGGTCAGCCGCGCGTCGCGCCGCCCGCTCGCCGTCGTCCTCGATTCCGGGACTGCTCGACACGAGCACGAGCCGCGCGACGCGCTCGGGCGCGGAGAGCGCTACGTGCAGCGCGATCCGTCCGCCCATCGAGTAGCCGCACAGCGCGAAGCGCTCGGGCGCCTGCGCGAGCACGGCGTCGACGCACTTCTCGAACGTGATCGGGCCGCCAACGTCGGCGGCGTCGCCGTGCCCCGGCAGGTCGAACGCCAGCGGTCGATAGCGTTTGCGATCCAACCGTGCGATCACCTCATCCCACGCGTGTCGCGTCCCGCTGAAACCGTGCAGCAGCACGAGGTTCTCGGGCGCCGGCGACACCGCGTCATCGTAGTCGCGTGAGCTCGCCGAGCGACACGTACACGCTGCTGCGCGCGTTCGTCGACGAGCTCGCGCGCAGCGGCATGCGCGCGGCGTGCACGTCGCCTGGCTCGCGCTCGGCGCCGCTCGCGCTGACGCTTGCGCGCGAGCGACGCTTGCGCTGCTACTCGCACATCGACGAGCGCTGTGCCGGCTTCTTCGCGCTCGGGCTCGCGAAGGCGTCGGGGCGCGCCGTCGCGGTGACTTGCACATCTGGCACGGCGGCGGCGGAGCTGCTGCCGGCGGCGATCGAGGCGCACGAGGCCCGCGTGCCCTTGCTGCTGCTGACGGCGGACCGTCCACCGGAGCTGCGCGAGAATGGCGCGGGCCAGGCGATCGACCAGTTGAAGCTGTACGGCGGCGCGGTCAAGTGGTTCTTCGACGTCGGCACGCACGATGCGACCCCGGAGCGGTTGCGCTGGATGCGGACGCTCGCGTGCCGCGCGTACGCGACGGCGATGGAAGGGCGCCCGGGCGCGGTGCACCTGAACTTCGCGCTGCGCGATCCGCTCGTCACCGACGAGCCGCTGCCACACGACACGACGGGACGCGAGGTCGGTGCGGCGGCCTACGTCACCCGCTACATGCGCGTCGCGCGGCGCAAGGAGATCGACGGGGAGCTAGAGGAGCTGCGCGACTCGCTCGCGGCGGCTCGATCCGGCGTCGTCGTCGCGGGGCGCAGCGAGCGCGGCGAGACGGGCGCCGATCTCGGCGAGCAGGCGGCCGCCTTCGCGGCGACGATCGGATGGCCACTGCTCGCGGACCCGATGTCGGGCGGACGCCGCGGCGCGGCGGCGATCGCGCACTACGACGCGCTGCTGCGCGACGAGCCGTTCGCGGCGTCGCTCGCGCCGGATCTCGTCTTGCGCGTCGGCGATCTGCCGGTGTCGAGGCCGTTGCGAAGCTGGCTCGCGCGGTCGACGGCGACGCGGCAGATCGTGCTCGACGCGGAAGCGGCGTGGCAGGACCCGGCGGCGGTCGTGAGCGCATCGCACGAGCTCGATCCGGCCGCCGCGCTCGGCGCGCTGGCCGCGCGGCCGTTGGCGCCCGCCGACCCCGACTGGCTCGCGCGCTGGCGCAGCGCCGACGGGCTCGCGGCCGAGGCGATCCTCGGCGTCCTCGGCGGCGAGGATCTGTCGGAGCCGCGCGTCGCGCTCGAGCTCGGGACGCTGCTGCCCAAAGAGGCGACGCTGTTTGTCGCCTCCTCGATGCCGGTGCGCGAGATCGAGACGTTTTGGCCGGTGCGCGAGGACCCGCCGCGCGTGTTGTGCAACCGCGGCGCGAACGGGATCGACGGGATCGTCTCGAGCGCGTTCGGCGTGGCGGCGGCCGGCTTCGGGCCGGTCGTGCTGCTGATCGGCGACGTCGCGCTCGCGCACGACATCGGCGGGCTGCTCGCGGCGCGACGGCTGGAGTTGAAGCTGACGATCGTGCTGCTCGACAACGCCGGCGGCGGGATCTTCGACTTCCTGCCGGTCGCCGACGTGCCGATCGCGCGCGATCCGGAACCCGAGCCGAAGGACGCGGACTGCCGCGCGATCGCGACCGAGGACATCTACACGCGCCACATCGCGACGCCGACGGGCCTTGACTTCGCCGACGCCGCGCGGCTGTACGGATTGGCGCACTCGCGCGTGGCGGACGTCCCCGGGTTTCGCGTGGCGCTCGAGCAGGCGCTGGCGCGCCAGGACTCGACGATCATCGAGGTCGACGGCGATCGCGACGCGAACGTGGAGCTGCACGGCGCCGTGTGGCGCGCCGTCGCCGCAGCTCTCGCGCCAGGGCTCATCTGAGCGACGGCGGCTCGCTCACCCCGCCAGCAACGGCAACAGCGCCTGCAGCTTGACCTCGGTCTCCGCCAGCTCGGCGGCGGGGTCGGAGTTGCGCACGATCCCATTCCCGGCAAAGCACCGCGCGACGCTCCCACGCAGCAGCGCACAACGCAGCGCCACGCAGAACTCCCCGTCCCCGGTGGCGTCGGTCCACCCAACCGGCCCGGCGTACCAACCTCGGTCGAGCCCCTCGAGCGCGGGTATCAGCGGCGCCGCGGCGGCGAGCGGCTCGCCGCCGACGGCCGGCGTCGGGTGCATCAGCGCGACGAGCGCGAGCGCGTCGAGCGGCTGCGCGAGCTGCGCGCGGATCGGCGTCGCGAGGTGCTGGATGTTGGCGATCCGCACGAGCGTCGGCTCGGGCGCAGCCGCGACCCAGATCGCGTGGGGGCGCAGCATGCGCTCGATCCGCCGCGCGACGATCGCGTGCTCCTCGCGATAGCTCGGGTCGCGTAACAGCTGCTCGCCGAGGTGGTCGTCGACGGCGGGGTCGGCGCTGCGGCGCGTCGAGCCGGCGAGCGCGAGCGTCGAGACGCGGTGGCCCTCGCGGCGCACGAGCAACTCGGGGCTCGCGGCGATGAACGCGGCGTCGCCGCGCCCGGCGCAGAAGACGAAGCAGGCGGGGAACTCATCGCGGAGCACGCCGAGCACGGCGGCGGCGTCATAGGGCGTCGGCGCGTGCACGTGGACTTCGCGCGCGAGCACGACCTTCTGCAGCGCGCCGGCGAGAATCGCCTGGACGGCGTGCGCGACGGCCGACTCGAAGTGCTCAGGCGGCATCGCGCCGGCGAGGAGGTAGCGCCCGGTCGGCGCCGGGTCGAGCAGCGGCAGCGGCGCCTGGCGCAGCTCGGCGGCGCGGGCGCAGAGGCGCGCGTGCAGTTGCTCGGGCACGTCGTCGGGCTGCGCGAGCGCGGTCACCGTCAGGCGCACGCGCGCGCGGCCGTCGCGCGCGCGGCGCACGAGCGCGACGTCGGGCACGACGAGCGAGGCGGGCGCAAAGCCGGACCAGTGCGGCGCGCCGCCGCCGTCGGGCGCGAAGGCGAAGCCGCCGACGGCGATCGGCCCCTCCCCCTCGCCCCCGCCAGCCGCATCGACGGCGCCGGACTCGCCGCCGACGGCGTCGGCGCAGAGCGCGCGCCAGCGCTCGCCGACGTCGGCGATGCGCCGATCGCCGGCGGCGTCGAGCCGGACGGCCTCGCCGAGCGCGGCGAGCGCGGCGGCGTCGCGGTCGGGCTGCTCGAAGGCGAACCAGTGCTCGCCGGGGCGGCGTGAAGCGCAGACGACGGCGGTCGGGTCGACGCGCTCGTCGAGCGCGCTCGTCAGCGTGACGAGCGTCGCGCGGCCTCTGCGCCTGGCGCGAGCGACGCCGCGCCGCAGGCGCTCGGCGAGCAGGCGCTGCTCGCGCGGTCCGAGCGCGAACGGCGCGCGGGCGTCGATCGCCGCGCCGAGATCGGTCTCGCGCGTCGGCTCGCGCAAGCGCCTACGTCTCGGTGCGCCCGCGCGAGATCGCGATCTCGCCGGTGCGCATCATCTCGATCAGCCCGAACGGTCGCACCATGTCCTCGAATGCCGCGATCTTGTCGGTCGTGCCGGTGACCTCGATGATCACGGCGCGCTTCGTCACGTCGACGACCTTGCCGCGAAAGATCTCGGCGATCTGCATCAGCTCGCCGCGCTGCGTACCGTCGGCGGAGACCTTGAACAGCGCGAGCTCGCGCGCGACCGTGTCGAGCGGCTCGAGGTCGCGGATCTTCAGCACGTTGATCAGCTTGTGCAGCTGCTTGGTGACTTGATCGATCGGGTGCAGCGCGCCGTCGACGGTCAGCGTCACACGTGAAATCAGCGCATCATCCGTAGGGCCCACTGTGAGCGTGTCGATGTTGAAGCCGCGCCGCGCGAACAGGCCGGCGATCCGCGTCAGCACGCCCGACTTGTTTTCGACGAGGATCGACAGCACGTGCTTGCGACCCGTGCGCAGGCCGGCCGACGCTTCGAGCTCCTCGAGGCTGAGCGGCTCCTTCGTTCCCGGTTCGCCCATGACGCTCACCCCACCATCTCGCGCGCCGCTTGCCCGGCCGGGATCATCGGGTAGGTGTTCTCCTCGCGCGTGACGCGCACGTCGACGAACACGGGCCCCGGCGTCTCGATCGCACGCTTGATGTCCGCGACGAGCGTCGTCTTGTCCTCGAAGCGCATACCGGTCGCGCCGTAGGCGTCGGCGAGCTTGACGAAGTCGGGGAACTCGCCGGTCTCGACGTGGCTGTATTTGCCGTCCCAAAACAGCTCCTGCCACTGGCGGACCATGCCGAGGTAACCGTTGTTCATGATGAAGACCTTGATCGGGATCTGCTCTTGGGCGCAGGTGGCGAGCTCCTGCGCGTTCATCTGCACGGAGCCGTCGCCGGCGATGCAGCAGACGACCTCCTCGGGGCAGCCGACGGCGGCGCCCATCGCGGCGGGCAGGCCGAAGCCCATCGTGCCGAGGCCGCCGGAGTTGATCCAGCGGCGCGGCTTGGAGAAGTCGTAGTACTGGGCGGCCCACATCTGGTGCTGGCCGACGTCGCTGGTGACGATCGCCTCGCCGCCGGTCGCCTCGTAGAGCGCCTTGACCATGTACTGCGGCTTGATCTCGCTGTCGCTGGAGTCCTCGAAGGCGAGCGGGTGCTTCTCTTTCCAACCGTCGATCCGGCTCCACCAGGCGTCGAGGCGCGCGGGGTCGGCGCCGATCGCGCGGTACTCGATCAGCAGCTTCGAGAGCACGTGCTTGGCGTCGCCGACGATCGGGATGTGCGCGGGGACGTTCTTGGAGATCTCGGCGGGGTCGACGTCGATGTGGATGAACTTCGCGCGCGGCGCGAACTCCGAGAGCTTGCCTGTGATGCGGTCGTCGAAGCGCGCGCCGACGGCGCAGATCAGGTCGGCCTCGTCCATCGCGTAGTTGGCGGCGCGCGTGCCGTGCATGCCGAGCATGCCGAGCCACTGCTCGTGCGGCGCTCCGAACGCGCCAAGGCCCATCAGCGTGCACGTGACGGGGAAGCGGTCGGACGTGGCGAACTCGGTCAGCTCGTCGGAGGCGTTCGCGTTGACGACGCCGCCGCCGGCGTAGATCACGGGGCGCTGCGCGGCGGCGAGCGCCTTCGCGGCCTGACGGATCTGCTTCTGGTTGCCCTCGACGCGCGGCTGGTAGCCCGGCAGTCGCACGTCGGTGACCGGCTCGTAG
>DATHND010000065.1:0-6974 GCA_035486335.1 Solirubrobacteraceae bacterium | reverse complement strand
CTCAAAGACGTCTCCGGCGCCGTCGATCACGTCGCGCTCGTGGAAGTCGAGGAGCTTCCCGCCGGCCGAGGCCGCCTCGGGATGCGCGCGCAGCGCCGCGACCAGCTCTCCGAGGCACGCGGGGTCGAGCTCGAGGTCGTTGTTGAGCAGCGCGACGAACTCCGTCTCGGCGACGCCCAGGCAAACGTTCAGCGCGCGCGTCACGCCGACGTTGCGCGGGAGCGAGACGACGTCGACGTCGGGCCACTCGCGCGCGAGCCACGTCACGGTGTCGTCGCTCGAGCCGTTGTCGACGACGACGATGCGCATCTCGCGCAAGCGCTGGCCCGCGAGCGAGGGCATCAGCCCCTCGAGCAGCTCTCGCCCGTCGTAGCTGAGCACGACGGCCGTGAGGACCGGACCGTTCACCGGTCGACAGCCGCCGCGCGCCAGGCGATCCGGAACAAGCTCATTGCGCGAGCCGCCCGCGCCACCACTCGACGGTCTGAAAGATGCCCTCGCGTAGGCTGCGCGCGCCGGCGAAACCGACCTCCTGGCGCAGCCGGCCGACGTCCGCCACGAGCAGATCCGGCTCGTTCGGCCGCGCGGGCAGCGCCCCGAGGCGCACGAGCTCCGGGCGCGCGCAGGCCTCGGCCACGAGCGTGACGATCTCCGCGATGCTCGCGGCGTGGCCCGAGGCGATGTTCACCGGACCCTCGACGCGCCCGTCGAGGAGCGCGGCGAATGCCTCAGCCACGTCGTGGCAGTGCATGAAGTCGCGCCGCTGAGCGCCCTCGGTGCACTGCGCCTCGCGCCCTTCGAGCAGCGCGAGCGCGACGGACGGGATCAGGCGCTGGGAATGCTCGTGCGGGCCGTAGAGGAAGAAGATCCGCCCCCACGCGAGGCTTGGCATCTCGGCGCCGGCGTAGAGACGCTCGGCGACCGCGTGCAGGCTGCGCTTGCACTCGCCGTACAGCGTCTGCGGTGCGAGCGGCGTGTCGGCCTCGCTGCACAGCCCGGCGATCGACCAATCGTACTCGGCGCATGTGCCGGCCCCGACGACGCGCCGACCGCCCGCATCTGCGAAAGCGCGTAGCAGCGCAAGGCTCGCCTCGAGCCAGCGAACGTTCGCCGGCGAGCCCCAGAACGCTCCCGGCTCGGCGTACCAAGCCAGGTGCAGCAGATGGGTGGCGGCGATCCGCTGGACGAGCTCGGCGGAGGCGGCCGGGTTCAAGAGGTCGACGACATGCCAGCTGACGTCGTCACCGTCCTGACGCGGCCGCGAACTGACGGCGTGCACCTCGAACCCACGACGGGCGAGCGCTTGCAGGACGTTGCGCCCGATGAATCCGCTCGCGCCGGTCACCAGCGCTCGCCTTCGGGGCGGCGCGCCACCAGCAAGATCGGTCATCCGGGCGGAGATTAGCGCACGCCTCGACCGCTTCAGCGTCGCGCCAGCCGGCCGGGAACGAGGGTCAGCAGCTCGGGTGGCGGGGCTCTCAAGGCGAGCAGCGCGGCCACGTAGATCGTCGTCGAGAGGAGCACGCGCAGCACGATCGGGAGCCCGCCGAGGAGGGCCGGCGCGGAGCCGAGCAGAGCGGCGAGCGCCACGCGCGGAACCACCCTCAGGCTCGGCGCGAGATGCGGTCGTCCTCGTACCAACAGCAGGCCGTTGACGACGGCGGCGACGACCTCGACGAAGGCGGTGCCGATCGCCGCCCCCTGGGCGCCGTCGAGCGGGACGAGGACCGCGACGACGATCGCCACGAGGCCGAGCATCGCCAGGTTGAAGGTGAGGATCAGTCGGTGCTGGTGCAAGCTCAGCATGCCAAAGGCCCAGACCGAGCTGACAAACACGGCGCCGACGGCGATGCCCTGCACGGCGAGGACCGGCGTGGCGGGCAGGAAGCGCGCGCCGCCGATCACTTCGATCGCGAGGTGGGCGCCGACCGCAATCGAGAGAGCGATCCAGACGCCGACCATCAGCGAGACTTCGAACACGCGCGAGAGCGCGTATCCGAGGCGAGCGGGATCGTCGCGGGCGGCGCGCGCGAAGATCGGAAAGGCCGCGCCAACCAGCAGCCCCGGGATCGTGAACAGCACTTCGACGATGCGAAACGAGATGCTGAAGTAGCCGAGCTGCTTGGCGCTGGCGGCCACCGAGACGATCACGATCGCGACGCGGAAGTAGAGCGTGCTCGCGGCGACCGCCGCCGAGTAGGTGAGGACCGGACCGAGCAGCGCGCGCCACTCCGCGAGATCGAACGATGCGCCGAGCGGGATCATCCCCCACACGAGAACGGCCGTGATCGGCAACACGATCGCCGCCGCGAAGCCGGCGGTGGCGAGGAACGGCAAAAGTTCGGCGCCGAGCAGCACGAGCACGACGATCAGCGCAGCGGAGAGCAGCTGACGCGCGAGATCGAGCGTCGAGACCCAGCCGAGGCGAAGCCCCGCCATCAACGGAACCGCGAGCGTCGTCTGCGTGTTCTGCAGGAGCACCCCGGCGCCCGCGATCAGCACTCCCAGGCCGAGCAGCCGCCCGTAGGCGAGGAACGCGAACCCGCTGAGCACGAGCACGCCGATCGTCGTCAGCACGATCCGGATGCCGAGCAGGTTGCGCGCGAGGCTCGCGCGCTGCTGGCCCTTCAGCACGGAGAGTTCGCGGATGCCGATCGCGGTCAGGCCGAGATCGGTGAAACCGGTGACGACGGCGCTCAGCGACAGCGCCGTCGTGTAGCGGCCGGTGCTGACGACGCCGAGGTGACGGAACAGCAGCGCGGCCGTGCCGACGCTGACGAGCGAGCCTGCGAGGAACGAGCTGATCCGCATCGCTCCCCCGCGGACGGCCGCCGGGCCAGCCTCGGCGCTCGACAGGAGGTCGACCTCGGCCAGCGCGTCGGCGTCCGCGGGCCGCTCGACCGCGGCGCTCTCGCGGATCGACTCGTCCAACTCGTCAGCCATGTCCGCTCGTGGCCGTCACCACGTCACGTCTGTCTCACTGTCGTGGCAAGACGAAATCCGGATACGCGCCGTCTCGCTCGGAGATCGTCCGCTCCCCGTCGACTGGCGGCCATTCGATCGCGAAGGCCGGATCGTCCCAGCGCACGCCGCGCGCCGCGTCGGGCACATAGCGGTCGCCCATCTGGTAAAGCACCTCGCAGTTGTCGGTGAGCGTCTGAAAGCCGTGCGCAAGACCCGCGGGAATGTAGAACGCCAGTCGGTTCTCGGCGCTCAGCTCGACCGCGTGCCAGCGACAGCGCGTCGGCGACTCGGCGCGCACGTCGACGGCGACGTCGAAGATCGCGCCGCGCACGCAGCGCACGAGCTTGGACTCGCCGTGCGGCTCCGCTTGGTAGTGCATGCCACGCAGCGTCCCGCTGCGCGCGTTGAACGAAGCGTTGCATTGGACGACCGCCGCGTTCAGGCCGCGCGCGCGGAACTCCTCGGCGTCGAACGTCCGCGCGAACCAACCGCGCTCGTCGCTCAGCGGGTCCAGCTCGACGATCCATGCGCCGCGCAGCCGCGTCTCGACGAATCTCATCAGCCGCGCTCGTCCGTGCTCGCACGCGTGGAGACGAACCGAACGGCGGCGGTCATCACGACAGGAGCGTCAGCTCCGGCGTGCGCGCTGCGAAGCGCCCGCCCCACTCGCGAATGAAGCCGAGCTGCTCCATGATCTCGTCCTTCAGGTTCCACGGCAGGATCAGCACGACATCGGGCTTGTCTTCGCGAATCTCCTCGGGCGAGCGGATCGGGATGTGACTGCCGGGCAGGAAGTGGCCCTGCTTGTGCGGGTTCAGGTCACACGTGTAGTCGATGAATTCGCGACGCACGCCGCAGTAGTTGAGCAGCGTGTTGCCCTTCGCGGGCGCGCCGTATCCAACGATGCGCAGGTCCTGCTCCTTGAGGTCGATCAGGAAGCTCAGGATCTGGCGCTTGTCCTGCTCGACGCGTCGGCCGTAGCCGAGATAAGTGTCCAGGCGCTCGTAGCCGGCCGCGCGCTCACGGTCGCGAAGCTCGCGCGCCGTGGCGCTTTCGGGCTTCTCCGCGTCCTCCGCATGCGCCCCATAGATGCGCAGCGAGCCGCCGTGCGTCGGCAGCTCCTCGACGTCGAACAGACGCAGGCCGTGCGCTTCGAACACCGCGCTGACGGTCAGGAAGGAGAAGTAGGAGAAGTGCTCGTGGTAGATCGTGTCCCACTGGTTCTCCTCGATCAGGCGCATCAGGTGGGGGAACTCCATCGTGATCACGCCGCCGGGCTTCAACAGCACCTTCATGCCGGCGACGAAGTCGTTGAGGTCTGGGACGTGCGCGAGCACGTTGTTGCCGAGCAGCAGGTCGGCGGCCGAACCCTCCGCGAGACGCCGCGCCACGTCCTCGCCGAAGAACTCGACGACCGTCGGAACGCCCTTCTCGACGGCGACTTCCGCGACGTTGGCGGCCGGCTCGATCCCGAGCACGGCGATTTCGCGCTCGCGGAAGTACTGGAGCAGATAGCCGTCGTTCGACGCGATCTCCACGACCTGGCTCTGTTCGTCGAGCGCGAGGCGCTGCACCATCTGCTCCGCGTAGCGGCGGCTGTGCTCGAGCCAGCTCGACGAGTACGAGGAGAAGTAGGCGTAGTCGGAAAAAATCTCCTCGGGCGTCTCGAACTCCTCGAGCTGAACGAGGAAGCATCGATCGCAGACGAGCGCGCGCAGCGGATAGAAGGGCTCCATCGCGTTGACGCGCTCCGGCGGCAGATAGGAGTTCGCCAGCGGCGACATGCCGAGGTCCGCGAAGACGGCCTGCAGGGGAGCGCCGCAGAAGCGACAGGAGACCTCGGTCACGCCGACTCCGCGGCGTACTGGAAGGCCTCGATCTGAGCGAGCGTGACCGCCTGCATGTCGGCGCCGTCGCGCAGCGCCTGGTACCAGTCGACGATGCTCGCCAGCGCATCGGCAAGCGGAACGGGCGGACGCCAGCCGAGCCTTTCGCGCGCCCGCGAGGAGTCGAGCTTCAGATAACGAGCCTCGTGCGGATGCGGCCCGTCGTCGAGCGTCCAGCCGAGTTCCTCGGGCCACAGCTCAGCGATTCGCTCGACGATCCAGCCAACCGGGCGCGCGTCCTCTTCCGCCGGCCCGAAGTTCCAGCCCGTGGCCTGCTCGGAGGAGTCCCACAGCGCCTGCGCAAGGACGAGATAGCCGCTCAGCGGGTTGAGCACGTGCTGCCACGGCCTGATCGAGTTCGGGTTGCGAACGCGCACCGGCTCGCCCGCGAGCGCCGAACGCATGATGTCGGGCACGAGCCGGTCCTGCCCCCAGTCGCCGCCGCCGATCACGTTGCCGGCGCGCGCGGAAGCGACCCGCGGGCCGTCGGGGTCGGCAAAGAACGAGCTGCGAAACGCGCTCGTCACGAGCTCGGCGCATCCCTTCGAGTTCGAGTACGGGTCGTGGCCGCCCATCGGCTCGGTCTCGCGGTAGCCCCACTCCCACTCGCGGTTCTCGTAGCACTTGTCCGAGGTCACGACGACGACCGCGCGCACGTCGCCCGGCGCGCGGCGCACGGCGTCGAGCACGCTGACCGTTCCCATCACGTTCGTCGCGTACGTCTCGTACGGCTCGCTGAACGAGCGACGCACGAGCGACTGCGCGGCCATGTGGATGACGACCTCCGGCTCGCTCCTCGCGAGCGCATCGGCGACCGCGTCGTGATCGCGAACGTCGCCGTGGACGCTCTCGACACCGTCGGCCGCGCGCGCCAACTCGAACAGCGAGGGCTCGCTCGGAAGGCTCGAGGAGAAGCCCGTCACGCGCGCGCCCATCGACTGCAACCAGAGGACGAGCCAAGCGCCCTTGAAGCCCGAGTGACCGGTCAGGAAGACGCGGCGATCGCGCCAGAAGGCGCCGTCGACGACGCTCACGACCACGTCCGCCAAGGAGCGCCGCCCGAGCGCCAGAGCTCGTCGAGGTGGTTGCGGTCGCGGAGGGTGTCCATCGCCTGCCAGAAGCCCTTGTGGAAGTAGCACGCCAGCTCTCCTTCGCGCGCGAGCTCACGCATCGGCTGCTGCTCCCACACTGTCGCGTCGCCCTCGAGATGGCGCGCGACGTCGGGCGAGAGCACGAAGAAGCCGCCGTTCATCCACGCGCCGTCGCCGCGCGGCTTCTCCTCGAAGTTCCGCACGCGCGTCCCCTCGATGTCGAGCGCGCCGAAGCGACCGGGCGGCTGCACAGCGGTCACCGTCGCCTGCGCGCCCTGTTCGCGGTGGTAGGCGACGAGCGCGGTGATGTCCACATCCGAGACGCCGTCGCCGTAGGTGAAGCAGAAGTCCTCGTCGCCGACGTACGGCAGCACCCGCTTCAGCCGTCCGCCCGTCATCGTCTGCTCGCCGGTGTCGACGAGCGTGACGCGCCACGGCTCGGTCTCGGAGCGATGGACCTCGATACCGCCGCCGGCCAGGTCGAACGACACGTCGCACGTGTGCAGGTAGTAGTTCGCGAAGTACTCCTTGATCAGATAGCCCTTGTAGCCGAGGCAGATCACGAACTCGTCGATTCCATGCGCGGCGTACAGCTTCATGATGTGCCACAGCATCGGCTTGCCCCCGATCTCGACCATCGGCTTCGGGCGCACGGCCGTCTCCTCGCTGAGTCGCGAGCCGAATCCGCCGGCGAGAATCACGGCCTTCACGGCGGGGAGGTTAGTGAACGGCCCGACGGTCGTCGCCGCGGGCAGGTCACGAGGGCCGGCTACGGAACCAGCGTGAAGGCGCTCGTGTGTCGCGGCTTGATCGTCGCGAAGTGGCGACGATCGAGCGTCGCGATCGTCTCGACTTCATGACGCTCGGCCAGCGCGACAACCGACGCGTCGACGATCCCCAGCGGAAGGTCGAGGTACTGCTCGGTCAACTCCGCGATCCGTGCCCATTCAGAATCCAGAACCGGTTCGACGACGAGCTCACCGTCGGCCACGGCGCGCGCGAACGCCAGCTCGGCGTGGGGCCCGATCCGATC
>DATHND010000064.1:0-9264 GCA_035486335.1 Solirubrobacteraceae bacterium | reverse complement strand
TTGCCGGCGGGATCGCGGATCGGCACGGCGATCGAGCGCAGACCGTCCTCGAGCTCCTGATCGACCATCGCAAAGCCGTCGCGCGCGACACGCTCGAGCTCGGCGCGCAGCGCGGCCTTGCTTGTGATCGTGTGCGAGGTGTACCGGCGCAGCTCGATCTGCGACAACCGCTGATCGAGCTGCGCCGGTGGCAGCGAGGCGAGCAGCACGCGCCCCATCGAGGTGACGGAGGCGGGCAGCCGCGTGCCGACCGTGAGCGTGGTCGTCATGATCCGCCGCGTGGGCACGCGGACCACATAGACGATGTCGGTGTCGTCGAGCACCGACACCGAGGAGGACTCGTTCAGCTCGCGCACAAGCGCCTCCATGTGCGGCTGGACGACCTCGGCGAAGCTGAGGCTCGAGAGGTAGGCATAGCCGAGATCGAGGACGCGCGGGCGCAGCGAGAAGCGCCCGTTGTCGAGCCGCACGTAGCCGAGCTCGGCCAGCGTCAACAGGAACCGGCGGGCGGCGGCCCTGGTCAGCCCGGTAGCGTCGGCCACGTCGCTCAGGCGCAGGTCGCGGTGCTCGGCGTCGAACGCGCGGATGACCGCCAGCCCCCGCTCGAGTGACTGGACGAAATCGGATCGGGTGCCGCTCGCGTTCGTGATGCGAACAGTAATGCACTGTGCGTGCTCGATGGATAGCTGTCCACCGCGCCCGCGCCGCGCCGCGCAGCTTCCCCTCGAGCGCTCCGTCACACCTCACAGCTCGCCTCGGGGTAGGATTGGGCTCGTTCCTGATCCCTACCGACGAGGTTCCAGAGCACGTGGCGATCGATCTTCAACAAGTCTCAGCCGTAGATGTCGAGCCCGGCGAGCTGCCCGCGACGATGGCCGCTTGGGTCATCCGCGAGGAGCGCTTCGGCGAACCGAAGGACGCCTTCCAGATCGAGGAGATCGAGGTCCCCGAGCCGGGGGCGTTCGAGGTGATCGTGCGGGTGATGGCCGCAGGCGTCAACTACAACAACGTGTGGGCGGCGCTCGGCAAGCCGGTGTCGGTGATGAAGTACGGCGACCATCCGCAGTACGGCCACCACATCGGCGGCTCGGACGCGTCGGGCGTCGTCTGGAAGGTCGGCGCCGGCGTGACGCGCTGGAAGCCGGGCGACGAGGTCGTCGTGCACTGCAATCAGGCCTCCTACGAGGACCCGGAGGTGCACGGCTTGGACCCGATGGCGGCGCCGTCGCAGAAGATCTGGGGCTATGAGACGACGTGGGGCTCGTTCGCACAGTTCACGAAGGTCCAAGCGCAGCAGCTGCTGCCCAAGCCGCACGCGCTGACGTGGGAGGAGTCCGCGTCATATGGCCTCGTGTACTTCACGGCCTACCGAATGCTGATCACGCGCTGCAAGCTGCAGGCAGGCCAGAAGGTGCTGATCTGGGGCGCCGCCGGAGGCCTCGGCGTGTTCGCGACGCAGCTCTGCGCCGCCGCCGGCGCGCACTGCGTCGGCGTCGTCTCCTCGCCCGAGAAGGGCGAGCTCGTCAAGCGCCTCGGCGCCGTCGACTACATCGACCGCGCCGAGTTCAAGGGAATGATGCGCACGGGCAAGGAGACGCCCGAGGAGGACAAGGCCCGGTTCGGCGTCTCGCGCGAATTCTCAAAGCGCGTCAAGCAGATCCTCGGCGACGCGCCCGACATCGTCTTCGAGCACGTCGGCAAGGCGACGTTCCCGACTTCGGTGTTCACCGTCAAGCCGTTCGGCAAGGTCGTGATCTGCGCCGGCACGACCGGCTACAACCTCGACTTCGACGTGCGCTACCTGTGGATGAAGCAGAAGGAAATCGTCGGCTCGCACTTCGCCAACGCATACGAGTGCATGAAGGCCAACGAGCTGATCGAGTCGGGGCAGATCCGCCCGGTGCTGTGGCGCACGCTCGGCTTCGACGGCGTCGCCGAAGCGCACCAGCTGATGCTTGAAAACAAGCACCTCGGGAAGATCTCGATCCTCGTCGGCGCCGAGCGCGAGGGCGAAGGCAAGACGGCCGAAGGCCCGGGCGCGATCCACGCGGAGGTAGGCGCGTAGTGGCCGGCACCGTGATCGTCCCGTGGTACGCCACGGGCTTCCGCGCTGACGACTTCGAGGCGGCGCTGGGCGAGGTCGCGGCCGCCGCGCTGCGCTACGGCGCGAGCTCGTACGCCGTCTACCGCGCGCGCGACGACCGCTACAAGTTCCAGCAGCTGGCGGCATTCGAGGAGTACTTGCAGTGGGAAGGCTACTGGTCCGGCCCCGAGATGACGCGCTTTCGCACGATCCACTCGAGCTGGTATCAGGTGCCGGTCCTGTACGGCTGGTGGGATAAGACCGCCGGCGGCGAGATCCACACGGGCGCCGCCCCCAACGGCGCGGGCAACGGCCGCGCGAACGGCCACGCCAATGGCGCGCCGCGCACCGCGCTCGAGGGCGAGTCGGCTTAGCCCTGCTCCAAGGGCGCCATCGTCAGACCGGCGCCCTTCAGCTGCTCCCAATAGTGCTCGGCCGGCTCCTGCATGCCGGTGAACACGATCGCCTGCCCGGAGCTGTGGATCACGTTCGCGATCTCGTGGCCGCGCGCGAGCGTGATCCCAGGGATGAAGCGCGCGAGCGTGCGCGCGACGTGCTCGAACGTGTTGTGATCGTCGTTGCGCACGATCACTCGCCACGAGCCTCCGAGCCCGCTCCCTGGCGCTCCGACGCGCGGCAACTCGATCGTCTGGCTCACAACCAGAGGATAAAGCGCGTCGCGCAACCGTACAATTGAAGATATGAGCGGCGAGCACTCACCGCGCCTGCCCGAGCGCGACCGTCCGTGGATGATGCGCACGTACGCCGGGCACTCGACGGCGAAGGCGTCGAACGAGCTGTACCGACGCAACCTCGCGAAGGGTCAGACCGGCCTGTCGGTCGCGTTCGACCTGCCGACGCAGACCGGCTACGACCCCGACGACGAGCTCGCGCGCGGCGAGGTCGGCAAGGTCGGCGTGCCGGTGTCACACCGCGGCGACATGGCGGCGCTGATGGACGGCATCCCGCTGAATGAAATGAACACGTCGATGACGATCAACGCGACGGCCGCGTGGCTGCTGGCGCTGTACGTCGTCGCCGCCGAGGATCAGGGCGTCGCGCCGGATTCGCTGCAGGGCACGACGCAGAACGACATCATCAAGGAGTTCCTCGCGCGCGGGACCTACGCCTTCCCGCCGGCGGCCTCGATGCGGCTGATCGCCGACATGATCGCCTACACGGTCGAGCACGTGCCGAAGTGGAACCCGATCAACATCTGCTCCTACCACCTGCAGGAGGCGGGCGCGACGCCGGTCCAGGAGATCGCTTACGCGATGAGCAACGCGATCGCCGTGCTCGACGCGGCTCGCGCGCGCGTCGAGCAGGCGCACGAAGCGGGCGGCGCTGAAGCGCAGCAGCTGATGGAGCAGGTCTTCGGGCGGATCTCGTTCTTCGTCAACGCCGGCGTGCGCTTCGTCGAGGAGCACGCGAAGCTGCGCGCGATGTCGGTCCTCTGGGAGGAGCTCGGCCGCGAGCGCTACGGCGTGCGCGAGGCGCGGCACCTGCGCTTCCGCTACGGCGTGCAGGTCAACTCGCTCGGGCTGACCGAGTCCCAGCCGGAGAACAACGTCCAGCGGATCGTGCTCGAGGCGCTCGCGGTGACGCTCGGCCGTGACGCGCGCGCTCGCGCGATCCAGCTGCCCGCCTGGAACGAGGCGCTCGGGCTGCCGCGGCCGTGGGACCAGCAGTGGTCGCTGCGAATCCAGCAGGTGCTCGCATACGAGACCGACGTCCTCGAGTACCCCGACATCTTCGAGGGCTCGATCGTGATGGACGGGCTCGTCGCCGAGCTGCTCGACGGCGCGCGCGCCGAGATGGCGGTCGTCGCCGAGCACGGCGGCGCGGTCGACGCGGTCGCGTACATGAAGGGCGCGCTCGTCGACTCCCACCGCGAGCGACTGCGCCGGATCGAGGCCGGCGAGCAGGTCGTCGTCGGGCAGAACCGCTTCACCGAGACCGAGTCCTCGCCGCTGACGGCCGACGCCGAGGGCGGGATCCTCGTCGTCGACCCGGAGGTCGAAGCCGAGCAGATCGAGGACGTGCGCGCGTGGCGCGCCGCCCGCGACCAGGCCGCCGTCGACGCCGCGCTCGACGCGCTCGCGGCGGCGGCGCAGGAGGAGACGCGGAACCTGATGCCCGCGACGATCGCCGCCGCGCGCGCGGGCGCGACGACGGGCGAGTGGGCGCGCACGCTGCGCGAGGTGTTCGGCAGCTACCGCGCGCCGACCGGCGTCGGTGAGGCCACGGCGGCGCCCGCCGACGAAGACCTCGCCGAGCTGCGCGAACAGGTCGCGCGGCTTCAGGAGAAGCTCGGACGACGCCCGAAGATCCTTGTCGGCAAGCCCGGTCTCGACGGGCACTCCAACGGCGCCGAGCAGATCGCCGTGCGCGCGCGCGACGCGGGGATGGACGTCGTCTACGAGGGGATTCGCCTGACGCCGGCGCAGATCGCGTCCTCGGCGCTGCAGGAGGGCGTGCACGTGATCGGCCTGTCGATCCTCTCCGGCTCGCATCGCGAGCTGATCCCCGCCGTGATCGCCGCGCTGCGCGACGCCGGCGTGAGCGCGCCGGTGATCGTCGGCGGGATCATCCCCGAGCAAGACGTCGCGGCGCTGCGCGATGCCGGCGTCGCGGCCGTGTACACGCCGAAGGACTTCGACATCACGCGCATCATGCGCGACATCGTCGAGCTGCTCAACGCCGACGGAGCCGCCGCCAACGGCGCGGCGGTCGCTCACAGCGCCGCGTCCGCCAGCAGCGCGGCGTGAGCGGGGCGCCGCGCGCGCAGGGGGCGGTCGGCGGCGCGCTCGGCATCCGTCTGCGCGAAAGAGACCTGAGCGCGGCGCCCGCCGCGCTGAACGTGCTCGAGAGCTCGACCGACGAGGACCGCGCGCAGGCGACGGCGCTGCTGGAGCAGGTCTCGCCGGCGGCGCTCGGCGGCGAGGCGCCCGGGCACGTGATCGGCGTCACCGGGCCGCCCGGCGCCGGCAAGTCGACGCTGCTCTCGGCGCTGCTGCGCGCGTGGCGCGCCGACGGGCAGTCGGTTGCGATGCTCGCGGTCGACCCCAGCTCGCGCCGCTCGGGCGGCTCGCTGCTCGGAGATCGCGCGCGGATCGAGTTCGACCCGCACGATCGCGGCGTGTTCATCCGCTCGACGTCCGCCGGCGAGCGGCTCGGTGGCCTGGCGTGGGCGACGCGCGCGGCGGCGCACGCGCTGGCGGCGGCGTTCGACGTCGTCGTGATCGAGACCGTCGGCGTCGGCCAGGCCGAGACCGAGGTCGCCGACGTCGCCGACACGGTCGTCGTCGTCGTGCAGCCGGGCAGCGGCGACGTGCTGCAGTTCCTGAAGTCCGGGATCATGGAGATCCCGGACGTGCTCGTGATCACGAAGTCCGACCTCGGGCAGATCGCGCTGCGGAGCAGGCGCGACGCGAGCGCGGCGCTGCGCTCGCTCGGCTCCGGCGCGACGTCGGTTGTCGCGGTCTCCTCGCTCTCGCCGCCGCACGGGATCGACGAGCTGATCGCGGCGCTGCGCGAGCACCGCGCCGCCGGCGACGTCGCCGAGCGCAGGCTGCGCGCGCGCCGCTCCAACGCGCTGTCGGACTTCACGCACGAGCACGGCGAGCGCGGGGTGCGCTCGCTCGGCGGGCGCCGCGCCGCCGAGCGGCTGCTGTCGGAGCAAAAGCCGACGCTCGACACGGCCGCGCTCGTCGCCGTGCTGGAGGCACGGGCGGGCGGGCGATGAGACGCGGCCCGTTGATCGACCTCGCGCTGATGTTCGGCGCGTTCGTGCTCGCGAGCCTGCTCGCCGGCGCGCTCGGCGCGATCAACCTCGGCACGGCGCTCGCGTTCGGGCAGATCGCGTTCGCGATCTGCACCGTCTACGCGCTACTGCGCCGCTGAGGCGCCGCCGGCGCCAGACTGTCGGAAGGAACGCATGATCGTCCTTCTCGGCTTCGCGGTACTTGCAGGGGCGGGCACGGCCCTGTCGCCGTGCGTCCTGCCCGTGCTCCCCGCGCTGCTGTCGGCCGGTGGCGTCGGCGGCCGGCGTCGGCCGCTCGGCATCGTGCTCGGCCTGTCGATCACGTTCACGGTCACGATCGTCGGCGTCGCGAAGGTCGTCGACGGCGTCGGGCTCGGCAGCGACCCGTTGCGCGTCGTCGCGATCGTCGTCCTGCTGGCGTTTGGCATCGCGTTGTTCGTGCCTGACGTCTCGGCGCGGATCGAGGCGCCGCTCTCGCGCCTCGCGCGCTTCGGGCCGCGCTCGGGCGGCGACGGCTTGCGCTCGGGGCTGCTCGTCGGCGGCGCGCTCGGCTTCGTCTACACACCGTGCGCGAGCCCGATCCTCGCCGCCGTGATCTCCGTCAGCGCCGCAAGCGGCAAGACGATCGTGATCGCGATCGCCTACGCGCTCGGCTCGGCGCTCGTGCTGCTCGCGCTGACGCTCGGCGGCCGGCGCCTGTTCGACCGCGTCCGGCGGGCCGGCCGCGGGCCGATGCTGCAGCGCGCGCTCGGCGCGATCATGATCCTGACGGCGGTCGCGATCCTGACGAACCTCGACGTCAACTTCGACCAGTTCGTCGCGCAGCACATCCCCGACGTCAACCTGACGGCGTCGCTCGAGTGCTCGAGCACGGTGACCGGGCGCCTGCACGAAATCGACGGCCACCGCCAGAAGTTCGTGCCGGCGAACGGCTCCTCGACGTGCAACGGGTCGGGCTCGAGCGTCGAGGCGGCGCCGGCGAACGCGAGCCAGGCGACGCTGCTCGCGACGGCGCACGGGCTCAAAGCGCTCGGCCCGGCGCCGGAATTCACGCAGACGCAGGAGTGGTTCAACACGTCCGGCATGCGGCCGCTGTCGCTCGCTTCGCTGCGCGGCCGCGTCGTGCTGATCGACTTCTGGACATACACGTGCATCAACTGCATCCGCACGCTCCCCTACCTGAAGGCGTGGGACGCGAGCTACCGCCACGACGGGCTGACGATCGTCGGCGTCGAGACGCCCGAGTTCGCGTTCGAGCGCGACGCGTCGAACGTCGCCAACGCGATCGCACAGTTCGGGCTGCGCTACCCGGTCGTCCAGGACAACGAAATGGGCACGTGGAACGCGTACGGCAACGAGTACTGGCCGGCCGACTACCTGATCGATGCGAAGGGCCAGGTGCGCTACGCGACGTTCGGCGAGGGCGACTACGCCAAGACCGAAACGGCGATCCGCGCGCTGCTCGCCGAAGCGGGCGCCGACGTCGGCGCGAAGAGCCATCCGACGAACGTCGTCGTGCCGAGCGAACAGGCGACGCCGGAGACGTATCTCGGCACCGCGCGCGCCGAAGGCTGGATCGATCGGCCGAAGAACGGCGTCCACGACTACGGACCGACGCCGACCGGCTCGCTCGCGCTCAACGACTTCGCGTTCAGCGGCACGTGGCGAATCGGCGGGCAACCGGCGACGGCGATCTCGCAGGCGGGGATCGACGTCGAGTTCCAGGCCAAGCACGTCTATCTCGTGCTGAGCTCCGAAGGCGGCACGCCACGCTCCGTGGAAGTGCTGCTCGACGGGCGCCCGATCTTGGCGGCGGACGCGGGCTCCGATGTCCACGCCTCGCACGTGATCGTCAGCGGGCAGCGTCTGTACACGCTCGTCTCGCTCCCGCGCGACGAGCGACATCAGCTCGGGCTGCGCTTCCCGTCCGACGTGACCGGCTACGCGTTCACGTTCGGATGACGCGCGCTCGACCGACGACGCCGGGCGCACGTCCGGCGGAGCCTGTCAACGCGTCCAACGCAGAGCTTGCGAATCGTCGCAACCGTATAGGCTGCGGCCCACAACCACTGCGAGTGCCCGGTCGCGGCCGCGAGGTCGGGGGCACAAGGAGGCAACGCATGACTGGTAGGAGCAACGACCGGCGGCGCGCGCTGGCGCCAGCACGTACGTCGCGACGAACAGGACCCGGGCGCATCGTCGCGGGCGCCCTTGTCGCAGCCGCGCTGTTTGCGTTGACGGCGGCGAGCGCCAGCGCGGCGGGCACGGTCACCCTTCCCGGCTCGCCGCTGATCGTCTCGGTGGGAGCCGAGGGTCAGTGTCAGTCCAACTACTTGAATGCAGGCAACAACTTCTACCCGGGCACGGGCACGGTCGGCGACTGCGGCTTCTTCCTCGGGTTCCCCTCGGCGGGCAACCCGCCCAAGCTCCAAGAAAAGGTCTACGGCTTTCAGGGCGTCGCCGGCCCCAGCCTGGGCTCGACCGAATACACCGAAGTCAGCCCCGGCTCGCCAACCGGCAGCGGCACCTCGGCCGACCCGTACAAGCTCGTGACGCAGTTCAAGGTCACCGACGCAGAAACGAAACTCGACTACGCGCTGATCACCGAGACGACGACGTACGTCAACGGGGAAGCGCAGTTCACCTCGACTTTCGAAGTCGAGAACATCACCGGCGAAACGATCCCGGGATTCACGACCGCCCCGAAAGCGACGCTCAAATTCCACGCGATCTACGCCGGCGACCTGTTCACGGACAACAGCGACTTCGGCACCGGCGTGTTCCTCGCGGGACCGCCGCGCTTCATCGGCGGTCAGAACAACACGACCGGCGTGTTCGGCGGATTCATCGAAGCCGGCTCGCCGTCGCCGTCGTGGACGAACTTCCAGACCGGTTGCTGGAACTTCGTCCCCGAGGAACGCTGCCCGATGACGAGCCCGAATGATCACGGCATCTGGCCGGCCGTCGAAGGCGCGAAGACGGAAAGCCCCGTGTTCAACGACGACGTCGATCCGAACCTGATCGACAACGCGGCCGGCGTCAGCTGGGACAACAACCTGACGAGCGGGCTCGCGGCGGGCCACAGCACGAGCTACTCGATCATCAACCGCGCGCAGATCCCGGCGAACCTTTCCGTTCAGCCGGTAACGCAGACGCACACGGTTGGGCAGACAGCCACAGTCACGATAACCGCGACCGACACCGGCGCGACGCCGTACGCGGGCCGCCCGCTCGTCTACTCGATCGGTGGGTCAAACCCGAAATCGGGCAGCGTCACGACGAACTCCTCCGGCGTCGCGACGATCAGCTATGTAGGTACGGTCGCCGGCCTGGACTCGCTGCAGATGTTCCTCGACCTGGCAGGCAGCGGCGCGCTAGCGCCGCAGGACCCGGCGATCGCAGCGCAGATCTCCTGGAC
>DATHND010000063.1:0-3687 GCA_035486335.1 Solirubrobacteraceae bacterium | reverse complement strand
CCACGCGCGCGGACGTCAAGGGCCAGGTGCGCGCCGCGGTGGCGCAGGCGCGCGAGTGCTGCGAGGACGTGGAGTTCTCGCCCGAGGACGGCTCGCGCTCGGACGTCGAGTTCATGGCCGAGGTGATCCAGATCGCGCTGGAGGAGGGCGCGAGCACGATCAACGTGCCGGACACCGTCGGCTACGCGCTGCCGAGCGAGTACAAGGCGATGTTCGAGCAGCTCTACCGGCTGCTGCCCGACCTGCGCAACGCCGTCGTCTCGGTGCACTGCCACGACGATCTCGGCATCGCCGTCGCGAACTCGCTCGCCGGGCTGGAAGCGGGCTGCCGGCAGGTCGAGTGCGCGATCAACGGGATCGGCGAGCGCGCCGGCAACGCGTCGCTGGAGGAGATCGCGATGCTGCTGCGCACGCGCGAGCCGTCGCTTGCCCTGTGGACGGGGATCGAGACGACCGAGATCGCGCGCACGAGCCGGCTCGTCTCGCGTTTGACCGGATATCAGGTGCAGCCGAACAAGGCGATCGTCGGGCGCAACGCGTTCGCGCACGAGGCCGGCATCCATCAGGACGGCGTGCTGAAGGAGCGCACGACGTACGAGATCATGGACGCGACGACGGTTGGGTTGAACAGCAACTCGTTGGTCCTGGGCAAGCACTCGGGCCGTCACGCGCTGAGCGAGGCGCTCAAAGAGATGGGCTTTGAGATCGACGGCCAGGCGCTGAACACGGCGTTCAAGCGCTTCAAGGAGATCGCCGACCGCAAGAAGCAGGTGACGGCGATGGACCTCGAGGCGCTCGTCACCGACGAGCTGCGCAGCGAGGACATCGGCGGCTACGCGATCGACTGGTTCGAGGTCGACGCCTCGTCGTTGCGCCCGCCGCACGCGAAGGTCTCGGTCGCGCTGCCCGACGGCGGCACGGCAACGGGCGCGTTCACCGGCGACGGCCCAATCGACGCGGTCTTCCAGGCGGTCAACGCGGCGACCGGCATCGCGGCGAAGCTCAGCGAGTTCACGATCGGCGCCGTCACCGAGGGCCAGGACGCGCTCGGCGAGGTCTCGATCGTGCTCGAGGTCGACGGCGTCACCGGCGCCGGGCAGAGCGTCTCGACGGACATCATCGACGCCGCCGCGCGAGCGTACGTGCGCGCGCTGTCGGTCGCCGTTGCGCGCTCGAAGGCCGACCAAACGATCGGCCTGCCAGAGACTGCCACGCCCTGACCACGCTCGGACGGCCTGTCCGTGATAACGTACGAGCGTATGGCCACAGCGACGCCCGCCAGACAGACGCCGAGCGACGCAGCGGACCCGCTCGCGCTCGGCGCGCGCGTCAAGGCGCTGCGCGAGGCTTCGAACCTGTCGCTGCGCGACCTCGCCGCGCTGAGCGGCGTCAGCGCGCCGATGCTGTCGCAGGTCGAGCGCGGCGAGACGAGCCCGACTTTGACCGTCGCCGCGCGGATCGCGGGCGGCCTCGACCTGCGGCTGTCGCAGCTGCTGCGCCTCGACGAGGACGGCGCGGTGACGATCGTCGGGCCCAAGGAACGCCAGCGCGGCGGCAACGCGCGCCGCGGGCACCGCTTCGAGGTCCTCACGGCGGGGCAGCCGGGCCAGCGCGCCGAGCTCTCGCGCCACACGCTCGCGCCCGAAGGCGCGACCGGGGCGCCGGACGACCCGCCGATGCACGAGCCGGGCAGCCGCGAGACGGCGCTCGTCGAGCAGGGCGCCGTCACGCTCGTCTGCGACGGGCAGCGCTACGAGCTGCGCGAGGGCGACTGCGTGACGTTCGACGCCGACCTGCCGCACCACTTCGAGAACCACGGCTCCGCCGACGCGGCCTTCCTGGCCGTCGTATCGGCGGGGCTCAGGCGCAGCTGACAAACAAGCACACGACGAGAAGGGCCGACGACGATGCCGCAGACGCTGTTCGACAAGATCTGGGAGACGCACGAGGTCGCACACGGGCTGATCTACATCGACCTGCACCTCGTGCACGAGGTGACGAGCCCGCAGGCGTTCGACAGCCTGCGGATGGCAGGGCGCGCGGTTCGCCGCCCCGACCGCACGCTCGCCACGGCCGACCACAACACGCCGACCGACGGAACCCCGGTCGCGGCGAAGATCAAGGACGCCCTGTCGCGGGTCCAGGTGGAAACGCTCGAGCGCAACTGCGCCGAGTTCGGCGTCCCGGTCTACTCGCTCGGCTCCGAGCGCCAGGGGATCGTGCACGTGATCGGCCCCGAGCTCGGCGTCACGCAGCCGGGGATGACGATCGTGTGCGGCGACTCGCACACCTCGACGCACGGCGCGTTCGGCGCGCTCGCGTTCGGGATCGGCACGAGCGAGGTCGAGCACGTGCTGGCGACTCAGTGCATGGTCCAGCACAAGCCGCGCTCGATGCGGATCGTCTACGACGGTGAGCTCGGGTTCGGCGTGACCGCGAAGGATCTGATCCTCGGTACGCTCGGGCGCCTCGGCGTCGGCGGGATGACCGGGCACGTCGTCGAGTACGCCGGCCCGGCGATCGAGGCCTTGTCGATGGAGGGGCGGATGACCGTCTGCAACATGACGATCGAGGGCGGCGGACGCGCCGGGATGGTGGCCCCGGACGAGACGACGTTCGCATGGTTCACCGAGACCGAGCGCCCGGGCGCGCCGCGTGGCGAGGAGCTGCAGCGCGCGATCGAGCGTTGGCGGACGCTGCACACCGACGACGGCGCCGAGTTCGACAAGGAGGTCACGATCGACGCGAGCGCGATTTCGCCGCAGGTCACGTGGGGGACGAACCCGGGCATGGTGCGCGCGGTGACCGAGAGCGTGCCGGCGCCGGAGGAGCTCGACAGCCCGGCCGACCGCGAGGCGACCGAACGGGCGCTCTCTTACATGGGCCTCGAGCCCGGCACGCCGATCGAGCAGATCCCGCTCGACCGCGTGTTCATCGGCTCGTGCACGAACTCGCGGATCGGCGACCTGCGCGCCGCGGCCGAGGTCGTGCAGGGACGCAAGGTCGCCTCCGGGGTCGACGCGATGGTCGTCCCGGGCTCGCAGCAGGTGATGAAACAGGCCGAAGCCGAGGGCCTCGACCGCGTGTTCCGCGATGCAGGCTTCGACTGGCGCGTCGCCGGCTGCTCGATGTGCCTCGGGATGAACCCCGACATCTTGGCGCCCGGCGAGCGCTGCGCCTCCACGTCGAACCGCAACTTCGAGGGCCGCCAGGGCCGCGGCGGGCGCACGCATCTCGTCTCGCCGCAGATGGCCGCGGCGGCGGCGATCGAGGGTCACTTCGTAGACATTCGCGACTGGAACTAGGAGGGCGACTGCATGGACCCGATAAGTGTCATCTCAGGCCCGGTCAGCGACCTCGACCGCGCCGACGTCGACACCGACCAGATCATGCCGAAGCAGTTCCTCAAGCGCGTCGAGCGCACGGGTTTCGGCGAGTTCCTCTTCTACGACTGGGCGAAGGAGCCGGGTTGGAGCCTGCCGGCGAACCCGATCCTCGTCGCCGGCGAGAACTTCGGCTGCGGCTCCTCGCGCGAGCACGCGCCGTGGGGGCTTCAGGATTACGGCTTTCAGGCGATTGTCGCTCCCAGTTTCGCCGACATCTTCTACTCGAACTGCACGAAGATCGGGCTGCTGCCCGTTGTGCTCTCAGGCGAGGACTGTCGCGCGCTCGCGCACGCCGGCTCGG
>DATHND010000062.1:0-29121 GCA_035486335.1 Solirubrobacteraceae bacterium | reverse complement strand
TGAGCCGAGGCGCGGACGGGCTCCCGGCTGGGGAGCCCGTCCAAACCTCAAAGAGCTATCGAGCCTCCCGGTGTCGGGGGCACTTGGAGACCGACCACTTTAGAGTCTTTGCGATGGCGGAAGACATCCCGCTGATCGCGGCGATCGGGCCGCACACGTCACCGGCTCGCAAGCGCGCGCCACGGCGCGCGCCGTTTCGGCTCGGCGCGGTCCAGGAGCGTTGGCACGAGGATCCGGAGGAGCACGCCGAGGCGCTTACCGTGGGCATCGCGCGAGCGGCGCGGGAGGGCGCGGAGCTCGTCTGCATGCAGGAGCTGACGCTGAGCCGCTACTTCGCGGCAGACCCGCGCGGGCCGGCGGCGACGGGCGTCGAGCCGGAGGAGCTGCCGGGCGGGCCGACGTTCGAGTTCGCGGCGCGCGCGGCGCGCGAGCACGGAGTGCACGTGCACGCGTCGCTGTACGAGCGCGCCGACGACGCGGATGGGCGCGGTGGCGACGATCACGGGCTCGGCTACAACACGGCGATCGTCGTCGCGCCCGACGGGCGGCTGGCGGCGCGCACGCGCAAGTTGCACATCCCAGTGACAGCGGGCTACCACGAGGATCGCTACTTCCGTCCGGGGCCCGGCGGCGGCGAGCCGTTCCCGGTGCTCGCGCTCGGCGAGGCGCACCTCGGGCTGCCGACGTGCTGGGACCAGTGGTTCCCGGAGGTCGCGCGCGCGTACAGCCTCGCGGGCGCGGACGTGCTCGTGTACCCGACGGCGATCGGCTCGGAGCCGGAGCATCCACAGTTCGACACGCAGCCGCTGTGGGAGCGCGTGATCGTCGGCAACGCGATCGCCAACGGCGTGTTCATGGTCGCGGTCAACCGGATCGGCGAGGAGCCGCCGCTGCGCTTCTACGGCTCGTCGTTCATCTGCGACCCGTACGGGCGCAAGCTCGTGCAGGCGCCGCGCGACCGGCCGGCGGTGCTCGTCGCCGACCTCGACCTCGACCAGCGCCACGACTGGCTCGAGCTGTTCCCGTTGCTGACGACGCGCCGTCCCGACGCGTACGCACGCCTCTCGCAGGACACGGCCGAGCCGATCGGCGAGGACTGACGCGGACTGCTCATTCGTATCTGAACTGGTCTGCGGGCGGGTTCGGCGCGCTGCTCGTCGTTGCGACCTTCGCGAGGACGTCGAACGCCCCGGCCCTGACGGAAGCCGGCGTGAGCATCGTGCACGTGCTCGTCGACGAGCACGCGACGCCGCGCGCGAATTCCATGCCAATGCGAAAGCGCGTCCGTTCGGCCCCTTCGATGAAACCGCTGCCGGAGACCGTGATCGCGGTGCCACCCGCTCGCGGCCCGGACGCGGGCGCGACGGCGGTCACGGTCGGGCGTCCGAACCGGTACCGGTCTTTGATCGAGACGCCGCTCTCGCCGTTCGGCGTCGTCACGGCGACTTCGACGAGTCCGGTCGTGCTCGCGGGTGAGACCGCCGTGATCGACGTCGGCGAGTTGACGACGTAGCTCGCGGCTTGCACGGAGCCGAAGTCGACGGCGGTGACGCCGTCGAAGCTCGTGCCCGAGATCGTCACCGAGGTTCCGCCGGCGGCCGGTCCTTTACGCGGCGAGACCGCGGTGATCGCCGGGCCATGGCCCGGCGCTACGTACGTATAGCGATCGTCGGCGCTCACTTCGCTCGTCCCGCCGGCGTTGATCACGGTGACGTCGACCGTCCCGGCGCTGCCAGCCGGGGCGATCGCGGTGATCGAGCTCGCCGAGCCGACCGTGAAGCTCGTCGCCGGCGTCGAGCCGAACTCGACAGCGGTCGCTTCGGCGAGGTTGCTGCCGGCGATCGACACACGCTCGCCGCCGGCTTCATGGCCGGCCGAAGGAGTGACGCCGGTCACGACCGGCCGTTCGGGGAGCGTCTGCGTGTAGGAGATCTGGACGAACGGCTGCTCGGAGGGCGCGGCCGTCCTCAGGCTGCCGCCGGCCGGCACGAGCGAGGAGCCGCCGCCACCGCCGCCGCCGGCGTTCTGGCTCGCGCCGCAGCCGCCGCCGCCGCCATACAGACCGCCGCCGCCACCGCCGCCGGTCGAGCCGGCACAGAAGTTGCCGAACAGCCCATCGCCGCCTCCCGCGCCGCCGGCGCCGAGCCGGCCTTCTTCGCCGGGCCCGCATCCGTTGACACCCGGCTGACCGCCTTCGGTCTGCGTGCCGGGATGACCGCCGTCGTCGCCGCAATGGCCGTCTTCGCCCGCTTCGCCGGCGGCGCCGCCGGCGCCGCCGGCCGCCAGGCAGAGGACGCCGAACCCCCCGCCCCCGCCGCCGCCGCCGGCGACGAGCAGCCGCGGGTCAGGGGAGAGGCCGGCAGCGCTCGACGCCGTGCGGACGTCGGTCGCTCCGCCGCCGCCACCGGCGCCGAACGGAATCGGGCCGCCGCCGGCGCCGCCGTTGAAGCCGCCGCCGCCGCCTTCGAGCTCGCTCTGACCGTTGCCGCCCACCTCGACGTAGAGCGTCTCGCCCGGCGTGACGCTCAGATCGCCTTCGACTCCCGCCGCCGCGCCGCCGGCGCCCCCGCCGGTGAACGCTTCTCCTCCCCTGCCGCCGACCGCGCTGACGTGAACGCTCGCTACGCCGGCGGGAACGACGAGCGTTTGCTCGCCGCCGGTGTAGCCGAACGTCTGGTTGACGGGCTGCGCATGCGCGCGCGCCGCGCCGATCGTCAACAGCAAGACGGCAAGCGCCAAGACGCGAGCCATGCTCCGCCCAGTAATCCCGACCGTCACGACCCGCAAACCCCCGTTTGTCGCCGTCGTCCCTCGATGGACGCTCACGATCGCGCCCGAATAACGGAATAGAACGTACCAGCGATCGGACTACGGCCGACCGCGACTCGACGTTTGTTCCACCCCCGGCGTCCGCCCGCGTCCGTGATCCGCTCGGGAGGAGCGTGTCGATGCACGAAACGCGATCGCGCGCGTGCGAGCGCCCGACGCTCTGAGAAGATCAGGATCGCCGAACCCGACGACTCGATCCGGGTAAGAGGCATACGATGAGAACCATCCGGAGGCATATCAGCTACGCCAACGTCGTGGCGTCGCTCGCGCTCGTGCTGGCGATGAGCGGTGGCGCGCTGGCTGCGACGCGCTACCTGATCGACTCGACGAAGCAGATCAACCCCAAGGTGCTGAGCGCGCTCAAGGGCAAGGCCGGGACGCGGGGGCGCACCGGTGCGAGCGGCGCGCAGGGCGCTCAGGGTCCACCCGGCGCGCAGGGCGTTCAGGGCAACCAGGGCCCGACGGGCGCGGACGGAGCGCAGGGCACGGCTGGCCCGGAAGGCGCGCGCGGTGCGGAAGGCGCGCGAGGGCCGGAAGGGCCGCGCGGGCCGGCAGGCGGAAGCGTCGGCCAGTGGGCCTTGCTCACGCTGAGCAGCAAAGTGAAACAGGTCGCGGGCTATGAAGAAGCCGCCGTCAGGACCGAGGACGGAGGCGCGACGGCGCGCCTGCGCGGCGTGCTCGAAATCACGAGCGAAGTCAAAGCAGACGAACCCGTGTTCACGGTCCCCGTGGGCTTCCGGCCGCAGAACAAGCTCGAGTTCGGCATCGGGGTGGCCGACGCGGCGGGCCACAACCATATCGGCGCACTGGTGATGTCGAGCGACGGCGTCGTCACCGATGACGAAACGCCCGCGCCGGTTGGCACCTACTACCTGCTCGACGCGATCACGTGGAATCTCGACTAGCGGCACACCTGCGTCGCGACGATCTCTGTCGGCGGGTTTGCGTTCGCGTCCGGCGGCTCGTCGGCTCCGCCGCGTCAGCGCCCGTCCAGTTCTGCGAGCAGAGCGTCGACGCGACGCGCGATCTCGTCACGCGTGGCGCGAACCTCGGCGATCGGGCGCCCGCTCGGGTCAGCGATCTCCCAGTCGACGTAGCGCTTGCCGGGAACGTACGGGCAGGCGTCGCCGCAGCCCATCGTCACGACGACGTCGGCCTGCTCCGCGAGCATGCGCGTGAGCCGGCGCGGCTTGCGCTCGGCCAAGTCGACGCCCAGCTCGCGCATCACCTCGACGACCTCGGGGTGAACGCGCTCGGCGGGCGTCGTGCCCGCCGACAGCGCACGATGCCGACCTTCGGCGGCGCGCTCGAACAGCGCGGCGCTGATCTGCGAGCGACCGGCGTTCTGAAGGCAGACGAACAGGACTGTCGCCATCGGCCTAGGACCGTGTTGCCTCGTAGTGGGGCACGACGAGCTGGGCGGCCTCGTCAGGCGTAACGTCGGGATAGAGCACGCGAATCGCGAGCACGCCGGCGATCCCGCCGATCAGCTGCGCGAGCACGAAGCCGGGCACCGACCCGGGCGCGATCCCGGCGAACGTGTCGGAGAACATGCGCCCGACGGTGATCGCCGGGTTGGCGAAGCTCGTCGAGCTCGTGAAGAAGTACGCGGCGCCGATGTACGCGCCGACCGCCGCGGGCGCGCTGCTCGTACGTTTCGTACGGGCGAGCGAGAAGATCACGAGCAGCAGACCGGCCGTTGCGATCGCCTCGGCGAGCAGGTGGCCGCCGGAGGCGCGGTGCTTCGTCGAGACGCTGATCGCCGCGCGCGCGAACATGCCGTTCGCGGCGAGCGCGCCGAGCGCGCAGCCCGCGATCTGCGCAGGGATGTAAGCGAGCGCGTCGCGCCGGCGAACGCCGCCGAAGCTCGCATCGGCGAGCGAGACGACCGGGTTGAGGTGAGCGCCCGAGACCGGGCCGACCATCAGGATGATCGCCGCCAGCCCCGCAGCGGTCGCCGCCGCGTTCTCGAACAGCTGCAGGCCGACGTCGCCCGGTGAGAGCGTCTGCGCGGCGATCCCCGAGCCGACGACGAGCGCCGCGAGGAAGGCTGAGCCGAGCAGCTCTGCGAGCAGCCTTCGCGGCAGTGGCGCAGTGCTCATCACCCACCGATCGTATTGCATTGACAAATGTTGCTTCAATAGATATATGTAGATTCATGGTCGTCGATCTGGAGCTGGCGCCGAAGCAGAAGCGCGCCGCCGGCGAGCGCTGCTGCGAGCCGGTCGTCTACCCCGACGTGCAGCGCGAGCAGGCGCTGCGCATGGCCGACGTCGCGAAGGCGCTCGGAGACCCGATCCGCCTGCAGCTCGTCGACGTGCTGCGCAAACACGCGGGCAAGGTGTGCGTTTGCGAGCTCGTCCCGCTGTTCGACGTCGCACAGCCGACGCTCTCCCATCACCTGGGGAAGCTGCGCGCGGCGGGAATCGTCGACTCCGAGCGTCGCGGGCTGTGGGCGTACTACTACGTCGTGCCGGGAGCGCTCGGCGAGCTGTCGGCGTGGCTGAGCTAGAGGCGACGGCCTGCCTCAGCCGCGGCCGGCTTCGGAGACGAGCCACGTCGATCCCGAGCGGATGAGCTTCAGCGGGGCCGCTTTTTCGGCCTGCACCTCGGCCGCTTCCTTCGACTGGGAGACGAGGTGGATGTGCACGTCCGCGAGCTTGCCCAGCCTCGCGCTGCCGCCGAAGTGCTTCAGCGTCAGGTCGACCGCCGCCGCGCACGTGGTCACACCGCTTCCGCCCGGCAGATGCTGACCGAGGTCGATGAAGCGCCGCTGGCGCGCCGCCGTGCTGAGCTTGCACAGCTTGCTCCCGTCGGCCTGCGCCGTTGCGCGGTACCACCGTTCGCCGACCTGCACCGGCGTCGGGCTGGACGAGGAGCCGCAGGCGGCGAGCGTCGCCGCCGTCGCCAGCGTTGCCGTCGAGACACCGATTGCTCTCGCCAACGTCATCCCTCCGGAACCTACTCCCCCGTCTCGCCTGAGACGAACGGTTGCAGACCTTCGCGGACCCAAGCGGGTATGTCCACCTTCGCCCACGTGTCGGTTGCGACGCAGACGTGACGCAACCGGCCGGCGACCAGCGTCTCGCCGTCGCGAACGACGTCGACCTCGGTCGTTATCGCCGTGCGCCCGAGGCGGGCGATCGAGACGACGAGTGCGAGCACGTCGTCGAAGCGCGCCGGCGCGAGGAACTTGACGTTGGTCTCGGCGACGACCGCGTCGACGCCGCGGGCGACCATCTCCTGCCACGGCCCGACGGCGACGCGCCACAGCTCTGTGAACGCGACGTCGAAATAGAGCAGGTAGTTGGCGTTGAAGACGATGCCCTGCGGGTCGCACTCGCCGTAGCGCACGCGCAGCTCGTGTCGGAACGGCTCGGGCACGGCTCGAACGCTAGCGAGCATGGGCCCGGCTGGACTCGAACCAGCGACCTACCGATTATGAGTCGGCAGCTCTGACCAACTGAGCTACGGGCCCGCACGCTCGGGCCGAGGCTCGCGCGCGGCCGGCCACGGCCGGCCAGCAGAAGCTACCAGCGAGATGTGGAATGCTCACGATCGCCGTCGACCGGACGGCGTCCGGCGTCCCTGCCGCGGGCCGAGCAGGCGTCGATCACCTCTTTTCTCAAACGAAGGGACAGCACATGGCGGAGCGCGCAGCGATCGTTACGGGGGCGTCGAGCGGGATCGGGCTGGCGATCGCCAGAGTGCTCGGCGAGGAGGGCTTCGCCGTCACGATGGCCGCGCGGCGGCCCGAGAAGCTCGAGGGCGCCGTCGCCGGGCTCGCCGCCGACGGTTTCGACGTGCACGGCGTCGCCGCGAACGTCGCCGAGGAGGCCGAGATCAAGAAGGTGCTCGACACGCACCGCGAGCGCTACGGGCGGCTCGACGTGCTCGTCAACAACGCCGGCGTCGGCATCGGCTCGACCGTCGCCGAGATCCAGACCAAGCACCTCGACATGCAGCTCGACGTCAACCTGCGCCAGATCGTCCTCTTCTACCGCGAAGCCGTCGCGATGCTGCGCGACGCCGGCGCCGAGCACCACAACGCGCTCGTCGTCAACACGTCCTCGATCTCCGGCAAGCGCGCCGAGGGCTGGCTGTCGATCTACAGCGCGACCAAGCACGCCGTCGTCGGCTGGACCGAAGCGATGAACAAGGAACTCGGCAAGGAGGGCATCAAGTCGACCGCCCTCTGCCCCGCGTTCGTCGACACGCCGATGACCGACTTTGTCAAGGAGCACGTCAAGGCCGAGGAGATGATCCGACCCGAGGACGTCGCCGAGTCGGTTCGCTACCTGCTGAAGACCTCGCCCGCGTGCGTCGTCCCCGAGATCATGTTCATCCGTCCCGGCGACACGCTGTAGCGCCGCCGCGGCGCGCGCCGCCGTACGACGACGATCTCGCCCGTCGGGTCGCGCTCGGCGCGCTCGCGCCGTTGCACGCTCGCGCGGTGGGAGACGATCGCCTCGCGCAGCTCGCCCGTCTCGGCGCTCAGCAAGCTGCCCTCGAGCTGACCGATCAAGATGCTCAGCTCGCGCCGCGTCGCGCCGCGCGCGCGGCGGCCGGCGCGCGTGAAGCGGTCCCACGCGTGCGCGAACGACACGAAATTCGTCCGCCCGCCGCGCCGGTGCGCCGCGAGCATCGGGCAGACGCCGCCCCTGCCATCCGTGTACGCGCCGACGATCACCCGCTCCGCTTCGCGCACGCCTTCGAGCATCGCCACGCGCGTCGCCACCGGCAGGCAGTCGATCGTCAGGCGCAGATCCTCGACGCGGCGGCTACGGGAGCGATGACGAATTGCCATAGGGTGTCGCTCACCGCGGGGCGCGATTTTCCTGCGGCGAGCGCGGCGTCGAACAGTAGGTCGCGCTTCTCACTTGCGCAAACGATTCCTCCCGCTGAAAGGAAACTTGCAGATGAAGCTCGGCGTGCACATCGGCTACTGGGGCCTCGGTCTGACCTCGCAAGACCAGCTCACGATCGTTCAAGAGGCCGAGCGCCTCGGCTACGACTCCGTCTGGGCCGCCGAGGCCTACGGCTCCGACACCGCCACCGTGCTCGGCTGGCTCGCCGGGCAGACGACCAAGATTCGCCTCGGCGCCGGCATCTTCCAGATGCCCGGCCGCTCCCCCGCGATGACCGCGATGACCGCCGCCACGATCGACCAGCTCTCCGACGGGCGCATGATCGTCGGCATCGGCTCCTCCGGGCCGCAAGTCGCCGAGGGCTGGCACGGGCAGCGCTTCGCCAAGCAGCTCCAGCGCACGCGCGAGTACGTCGCCGTCGTGCGCATGGCGCTCGCGCGCGAGCGCGTCGAGTTCCACGGCGAGACGCTGCAGCTGCCGCTCCCCGACGGCCCCGGCAAGGCGCTCAAGCTGACGATCTCGCCCGTGCAGGAGCGCATCCCGATCTACCTCGCCGCGATCGGCCCCAAGAACACGGCGCTCGCCGGCGAGATCGCCGACGGCTGGATCCCCACCCTCTTCTCCCCGGAGCACGTCTCCGAGCTGCGCCCGCTGCTCGAAGAAGGCGCCGCGCGCTCGGGCAAATCGCTCGACGGATTCGACATCGCGCCGACCGTCAGCCTCTGCATCAGCGACGACCTCGACGCCGCGCGCAACACGATGCGCGCGTTCGTCGCGCTCTACGTCGGCGGCATGGGCTCGCGCAAGCAGAATTTCTACAACCAGCTCGTCCAGCGCTATGGATATGAGGCCGAGGCGAAGACGATCCAGGACCTCTACCTCGAAGGCAAGCGCGAGGAGGCGATGGCCGCCGTCCCCGACTCGCTGATCGACTCCGTCTCGCTCTGCGGGCCCGCCGACGTCGTGCGCGAGCGCCTCGCCGTCTACCGCGACGCCGGCGTCGGCACGCTCGGCGTCACGCCAACCGCCTTCACCGCCGACGAGCGCCTGCAGCAGCTGCGCCTGCTCGCCGAGCTCGCCGCCTGAGGCGCACGCGCGGCGTGAGCCAAGCCGCAGCTCCGCTCGACGGCGTGCCCACCGGCGCGAGTCGACGGCTGAGAATCCTGCTCGGCGCGTTCGGCGACCCCGGGCACGCCTTCCCGATGATCGCTCTCGGCCGCGCGCTGGCCGCGCGCGGGCACGAAGTCACGCTGCAAACATGGAAGCGCTGGCGCGAGCACGTCGAGGCCGAGGGCATCGCGTTCGCGCCCGCGCCCGAGTACGACGTCTTCCCGCGCGGCCCCGAGCCGCTCGACTTCTACGAGGCCGTCGTCCACGCCGCGCGCGACACGCTCCCGCTCGTGTGCGAGCTGCGACCCGACGTCGCCGTCGCCGACATCCTCACGCTCGCCCCCGCGCTCGCCGCCGAGATCGAGCGCGTCCCCGTCGCGACGCTCGTCCCGCACGTGTATCCGCACGGCGAGCGCCACTTCCCGATCTACTCGCTCGGCGCGCGCATGCCGCGCAGCGCGCTCGGGCGCGCGCTGTGGCGCGGCGCGCAGCGGCCCGTCGACCGCGGCCTGCAGCTCGGCCGCGTCGAGCTCAACTCCACGCGCCAGCGCATCGGCCTCGCGCCGCTCGCGCACGTCCACGGCGGCATCAGCCGTCAGCTCGCGCTCGTCGCGACGTTTCCGCAACTCGAGTACCCGCGCACGTGGCCCGCCGGCGTGCATGTCGTCGGACCGCTCATGTGGGAGCCGCCGAGCGCCTACGTCGAGCTGCCCCCCGGCGACGAGCCGCTCGTGCTGATCGCGCCCTCGACCGCGCAAGACTCCGAGCACCGGCTGCTGCGCGCCGCGCTGCGCGGCCTCGCCGACGCGCCCGTGCGCGTCCTCGCGACGTGGAACCGCCGCCTGCCGCCGCGGCCGCTGCCCGTCCCCGACAACGCGCGCCTCGTCCCCTGGCTCTCCTACTTGCGCACGATGCCCCACGCCGACGTCGTCGTCTGTCACGCCGGCCACGGCACGCTCGTCCGCGCCCTCTCCTGCGGCTGCGCCGTCGTCGCCTGCCCCGCGATCGGCGACATGAGCGAGAACGCCGCCCGCCTCGACTGGGCCGGCGCCGGCGTGCGCGTGCCGCGGCGTTTTGCCACGCCGCGCGTGCTGCGGTTGGCCGTCGAGCGCGCGCTCGGCGACGACTCGATGCGAGAGCGCGCGCGCGAGCTCGCGCGGTGGGCGAACGAGCACGACTCTGGCGCGCGCGCCGCCCGACTCGTCGAGCGCCTCGCAGGCGCCGGCGAGTAGCGCCGCCTCGCGCGTGCGTCGAATCGGAGACACGCGGTTCAGCGCCGACGCAGACCAGCGCGGAGACCCGTCTGATATCACGCCGTCACCGGACAGGCGCCATACGATCGCCCGCATGCCGCGCACGACGTCGGCTGATGCGATCGAGCAGCTGCGCGCCTGCAGCAACAGCCCCTACTCGCCAGAGCCTCCCCGTCGGAGCCGCCTCGTCGACATCATCTTTGCCGCCGCCCAACGTGGAAGCCACTCGGCGCGTGTGACGCCCCATCTGTACGGCGGCCCGGACATCGACAAGACGCGCTACGAGTACGAAGCCACAGATGAATTCTGGGGTCCGTTCGCAGAGACGGTCCAATTGAACGACCTCGCTGGGCGCGACGTGCTCGACGCCGGCTGCGGCTGGGGCGGAAAGACCGTCAAGTACGCCGAGCAGGTCGGCGTCCGCTCGATCGTCGGCTTCGACCTGCCCGGCATCTTCGACCCACAGGTAGCCTGTGCATTCGCGCGCGAGCGCGGTGTCGAGGATGCATGCACCTTCCTCACCGCAACCGCCGAGCGGATGCCGCTCGACGACGAGGCATTCGACGTCGTCGTGCTCGACGACGTGTTCGAGCACGTGCGTCGGCCGGCCGCCGTCCTGGCCGAGTGCCACCGCGTGCTGCGCGCGGCGGGAATCGTTCTGATCAAGTTCCCTTCGTTCAGGATGCTGCACGCGCACCATCTCGATCGCGTGATGATCTACCCTGGGCTTCACTACGTCCTGCCGCTCAAGATCTGGGCCGCGGGGCTCAACTTCCGCCTCCTCGACGCGCAAGGCGCTCTCCGCTTCGAGCCCTTCGCCGAAGTCGTATCGACTCCTTTTCGAACCCCGTTCCATCAACGCGTCACACGCGATCTCAACGGCCAGTCCTTCGCCGATTTCAAAGCCATCGCGACACGCAGCGGATTTGAGATCGTCCAGCTGCAGATCGTGTCCGTGCCGCCGCGAGGGAGCGCACTGGTGTGGCGCGCAGAGTCGCTGCTTCGTCGAACGCTGAGCGCCTTTCCCCCTCTTCGTGAGATGCTGGGCATGACCGTCGCATTCGTCGGGCGCAAGCCAGCAAGGAGATCAGCATGAGCACCGTCGACCACGAGATGGCCTTGGCCCATTTCATCGTCTCAGACGATGTCGAGCGTTCCCGTCGCTTCTACACCGACGTGCTCGGCGGCAGCACCGTCATCTCAGGCGACGCGAATGACGAGGTGACGTACGTTGCGCTAGCCAACAGCTGGATCATCATCAACGCAGGCGGAGGTCCGACCGACGACAAGCCGACCGTCACGCTCGAGACGCCGTCCGACCAAGATCGGGTGAGCAGCTTCCTCAACATCCGAGTTGCCGACATCCACGCGGTGTACGCCGAGTGGAGCGAGCGCGGCGCCCAGTTCCTGACGCCGCCGAAGCAGCACTCGACCGAGATCCGCTGCTACATCCGCGACCCCGACGGCTACCTCATCGAGGTCGGGCAGACGACGCTCGACAGAGGGTGGCGTCCGCCGTCTTGACTTGCACTCCGGGGGTGGGACTCGAACCCACAACCTCGATCTTAACAGGATCTTGCTCTGCCGAATTGAGCTACCCCGGATCATCCACTTGGGCTACCGCGGAGATGGAGCTGATCCCGGCCTCCACCTCCGCGTGGCAATTAGAGCACAACAGGACGCACTTGCGGGCCTCGACTCGTAGCCGAGCAATGCTCCGCGCCATCCCTCCCTCGGCGACGCCAAACTGCTTCTCGCGCGGGTCCAGGTGATGAAAATGGAGCCCCGCGACGGAGCGATCGTAGCCGCATAGCATGCAGCATCCACCCGCCTCGTCGACGAGGATCTGCTTGACACGCTGGCGACGGCGCACCACGGCCTCCTGCCGACACACCCGGCAGCGAAGATACCCGCGGCTGTCACGAACGTGCTTGGTCACGCCGTGTCGCGAACAGTCAAGTGTCACCTCGGCAAGGCCGGAGGCTCGCGCCTCCAAGGTCGCCTCGCGCGGCCGAGAGCCGACCGAGCGGTGCGTCCGCAGGCCGTACTTGCGCAGCCAGTGGCGGACGGCCGCCTTGCTGCGATCGACTTCGGTCGCGATCTGCGCGATCGACATGCCCGACTCGACCATCGGCGCCAGAAGCTCCCGAGCGAGCCCGCCGCGCGCGGCATGCCTCTCGCGATTGTTCGCCCGCAGTCCATGCCGATCCACCCAGTACGCGACGGTCGATTCGTGGCGGCCGAGTCGTCTGCCGATCTCCGCGAGCGACAGTCCGTCGTCCAGCATCTGCTTCAGCGTCGTGCGATCCATGCACCGCATTGTCTACAACGTGTCGGATGGAAAAGCGAACAGGTGTTCGTATCGGGCGCGGCGCGGCGTCGGCCCGCAGGCTCAGCCCTCCCGCTCGCCGGTCTCCTCCAGCACGCGCGCGTACGCCCTGTCAAAGTCGCGTTTGACGATCGCCTTGCGCCGCGCCAGCTCGCTCACCTCGCCGTCGCGCCTGCCGCGCGCCTGCGCGATCTCGCGTTCGACGCGCGCCAGCTCGAGTTGCAGGCGCTGCGCCTCGAGCTTCGCCGGATTCGCCATCGACTCGCGCCCCGCCTCGACGACGAGCTCCGCGAGCAGCGCCTTCAGCTCGGGGTCCTCGTCGGCGCCGGCCGTAGCCGCCATCGGCTCGCGCAAGTCGATCTCGCGCAGCCGACGCGCCGCGCGGCGCAGCAGCTCGCTCGAGAAGTCGCGCTCGACGTCGACGCTCGCGAGCATCGTCGCCCCCTCCGCCGGCGCCGCGACGCACAGCGACAGGAACGCCCGCTCGGAGTCATCGCGCCCCGACATCGGCGTGAGCGCCGCGCGCGCTCCGTTCCCAGCCCGCTCGTTCGGCCGCCCGCCCGGCCTGCCTCCCGAAACACGACCCTCCCCGCGCGCTCCTTCGCGGACCGCGCGCGCGGCGATCTGCCGCTCGAACACGCTCTCCGGCACCGCCAGCCGGCTCGAGCAGATCCGCAGCAGCTCCATCCGCATCGCGCCCGGCGCGAGCTGCGCGAACACCGGCCGCAGCTCCTCGATCATCCGGTCGCGCCCCTCCGGGCTTGCGTGATCGCCGCCGTCGAGGACGCGCTCGACGCGGAAGCGCACGAACGGCACCGAGCGCTCGACCGCCGCCGCGATCGCCTCAGCGCCGTCGCGCTGGATCAGATCCGCCGGGTCCGCGCCCGCCGGCAACGGCACGACGCGCAGCTCCAGCTTGCGCTTCGCCGCGAGCCCCGACGCGCGCAGCATCGCCTCCTGCCCCGCGCTGTCCGCGTCGAGCGCCAGCAGCACCGTCTGCGCCATCCGCGACAGCTCGCCGACCTGCTCGTCCGTCAGCGCCGTCCCCATCAGGCCGACCGCGCCCCGCATCCCCGCCTGATGCAGCGCGATCACGTCCGTGTACCCCTCGCACACGATCACCGTCCCCGCGCGCGCCGCGTGCGCCCGCGCGAGATCGGCGCCGTACACGTGCATTCCCTTGTGATACACGTCGTTGTCCGACGTGTTCAAGTACTTCGGTTTCTGATCCTCGCGCATCGCGCGCGCGCCGAACCCGAGCACGCGCCCGCGCACGTCCGCCAGCGGGAACATGATCCGCGCGCGGAAGCGATCGTACGGCTGGCCGTTCTGCTTCGAGCGCTGCGCGAGCCCCGTCGCGTACAGCTCCGCCTCGCTGAACCCCCCGCGCCGCGACGCCAGCAGCACGCGGTCCCACGCGCTCGGCGCGTATCCCACGCGGAACTCGCGCAGCGCCTCCTCCCCCAATCCCCGCCCCGCCAGGTACTCGCGCGCCTTCGCCGCCTCGCTCGACTCCCACAGGCAGCGCTCGTAGTACGCCGCCGTGCGCTTCAGCAGCTCCAGCAGCCGCTCGCGCCGCTTGCGCTTCTCCGCCTCGCGCGGGTCCTCCTGCTCGCGCTGCAGCTCCACCCCGTAGCGCTCCGCCAGCAGCTCCAGCGCGCCTTTGAAGTCGACGCCCTCAGTCTCCTGCACAAACGTGAACACGTCGCCCGACGCTTGGCAACCGAAGCAGTGGTAGACCTTCTGCACCGGATCGATCCCGAACGACGGCGTGCGCTCGTCGTGGAACGGGCACAGCCCCTCCATCCGCGCCGGCCCCGCCCGACGCAGCTCCGTCCGCGCCGACACCAGCTCGACGAAGTCGACCGCGTCGCGCACGCGATCCCTCGACTCGTTCGTGTACAGCGCCACGCTCGCAACCTAGCGCGCGAACGCCTGCGGAACCTCGAGCTCCGTGAAGCGCGCGATGCAGTACCGGTCCGTCATCCCCGCCACGTAGTCCGTCACGCGCCGCGCCAGCGCGCGCTCGCGGTCAGCCGGCGCGCCGGCGCCAACCGCGCCCGCCGGCTCGCCGCCCGGCAGCTCCTGCGGATGCTCGACGTAGTGCTCGAACAGCCGCCGCACGACGCGCGCGATCCGCCGACGCTCCGCGCGCACCGCCGGCCCCAGATACACGCGCTCGAACATGAACTCGCGCAGCGCCGCCATCGCCGGGCCCGCCTCCGCGCCCTGCACGATCTCCCCCGCGCGCGCCGACTGCTCGACCATGTCGTGCACTAGCGCGTCGATCCGCTCCGAGCCGCTCGTCCCGAGCGCCGCGATCGGCCCCGCCGGCAGCTCCTCCTCGCGGAGCAGCCCCGCGCGCACCGCGTCGTCGATGTCGTGATTGATGTACGCCACCCGGTCGATCACCCGCACGATCTGCCCCTCGAGCGTCCGCGGCTGCTCCGCCCTGCTCGAATGCCGCGCGATCCCGTCGCGCACCTGCTCCGTCAAGTTCAGCCCCGCCCCGTCGCGCTCGAGATGATCGACGACGCGCAGCGAGTGCTCGTAGTGGCGGAAGTCCAGCCCGAAACGCTCTTTCACGCACTCGTCGAGCACCTCCTCGCCGATGTGCCCGAACGGCGCGTGCCCGAGGTCGTGCCCCAGCCCGATCGCCTCGACCAGATCCTCGTTCAGGCGCAGCGCCCGCGCGACCGTCCGCGAGATCGTCGTCACCTCCAGCGTGTGCGTCAGGCGCGTGCGGTAATGGTCGCCCCGCGGCGCCACGAACACCTGCGTCTTGTGCGTCAGCCGCCGAAACGCCTTGCAGTGCACGATCCGGTCGCGATCGCGCTGGAACGGCGTGCGCAGCGAGCAGTCATCCTCCTCGCGCCTGCGCCGCGCCGGGTACGAGCGCGCGGCGAGCGGCGACAGCAGCCGCTCCTCCTGCTCGGCCACGCGCTCCGCGTAGCGCGTCGCGACCGCGCTCAACCGTCCCGTTTCCAGTCCCCGCGCAGCGTCATCACGTTGACCCAGTGATGCCACCCCTTCAGCTCGCCCGGATCCTCGCTGAACACGCCCGCCGCGCCGCCCGGCGGCGACAGCCGTGCAGCCGTCGCCGAGTCGATCCGCAGGTCGACCCCGCGTTCGTGCAGCGACGCGACGTCCGACGCCTCGACCAGCCGCCGCCCGTGACCCGGCACCGCGATTACCAGCCCGTGGAAGATGTCCTGCTGCGGCGCCGCGACGACGTGATGCACCGTCCCGACCTGCGTGCCGTCGCTCGCCAGCACCGGCACGCCCTTTTCGAGCACCTCGTACGCGATCGGAAGACCCTCGTCCACGTTGTAAACGATAGCCGCGCCCCACGTGCGACAGCGCCGCGCCCGCCGCTCGCTCAGGCCGCGCCCGCCGCCGCCGGCATCAGCCGCAGGTTCGCGTGGTGCTCGAGCGTCGCCCCGATCGCGCGCTCGACCTGCGCGAGCGCCGACTCCGGCGCGTCCGGCGCCTCGTGCAGCGGCGCCGCGAACGCATCCGCCATGAACCGATACGCATGCTCGCCGAGCGCGAACGAGCCCGCCTCGCACGCCGCGCACACCACGCCGCCCGCCGCGCCCGAGAACCCGACCAAATGCTCGCGCTCGCCGCACGACGCGCACGCGCCGAGCTGAGGCGCGAGGCCCGCCGCCAGCAGCAGCTTCAGCCGAAACGCGAGCGCGCCCGCGCGCGCCGCGACCGGCGCCGCGCCCGCCGGCACCTCGCCGCCGCCCGCCTGCGCGTCGAGCAGCGCCAGCTTGCGGCACAGCAGATTGAATACGCCCGGATGCGGCTCTGAGGTCTCGAACAAGCGCCCGACGGCGTCGCACGCGCGCGCCGCCGCGTCGAGCGCGCGCGCGTCTTCGCGCAGGCGCGCGTATGCGTCGACCGTCTGCGCGCCCGTCACCGTCAGCAGCTCGCCGCGCCCTTCGTGCAGCTCGATCTTCAGCCGGAAGAACGGCTCCAAGCGACCGCCGAAGCGGCTGCGCGCGCGGCGCGCGCCCTTCGCGATCGCCCCCACGCGACCACGCGCCGGCGTGTACACGTGCAGAATCCGATCCGCCTCGCCATAGCGCATCGAGCGCAGAACGACCGCTTCGGTCTTCACCGGTCCGGGCATAGCTTTCAGTCTATGCTCGCCCGCGGCGCCGTTTGCGGGCGCGGGAGCGGCGACAATCACCGCTGCAATGGTGCCTTAAGTTGACGCTTCGCCTACGCGTCCAATCGGCGCAGCGATAGGCCATGTTCGATCCGCCGTCCGGCCCTGCCCCGAGGAGGGCTAGACCATTTGGTTCAGCTCGCGGCCGTGAGCTATGGCCTCGCGGTTCAGGTCGAAGAGAGTCAGCCTCGGATCCACCTCGTCGCGGACACGACTCCGCGTGTTTCTGAAGACGTTGCCGCTGTGATTGAAGGGGCGCTCGAAGATCGAGATCAGCAGCGAGAGCGTGGCGACGCCGACAAGGAGCAGCCAGCCGAGCGGCGAGCCCAGATAGATGTGACGGCTGAGCGCCCACTCAAGCCAGTCGCAGTGACGCGCGAGCCGCTCCCGGTCTTGAGCACAGATCCCGTCGAGCGGAAAGTCCTGCGGAAAGGAGCGCAGGCGCCGACCGAAGATCTGCATGTAGAGAGCCCGCCCGGCAGTCACGTCCTTGGCTTTTTCGATGATGCACTCGACCTCGCGGAGCAGCGTCTTGGCTCGTTCGGGATCTCTGTAAGCGTTGGCACGGATCTCGTCTGCTAGCTCATCGCGGAACTGCCACAGCCTCGACCTGAAGACGCTCGTACTGCAGGCGGGGATCACGCGCGCGACGCAGAAGCCCGCGAACAGCGCAAGCGCCACAAAGTCGATCGTCAAAAGAGCACTCATCGGACCTCCTAGCGTAGCCATATCTCAGCCATCGAGTTGAGCTTCGAGCTCGGCACACCGCCTCAGAAGCCGCAGCACCTCGCGACTCTGGACTTTCGCTCGCCGGATAAGCGCTATGTATGCGCCGCCCACCGCGATCGTGATACCGATACTGACCGACACCGTCAGAGCAACCTCCGTGTGCTTACCGGCGAACACCTTTGCGATGGGATACACCGCCTGAAGTGGGATCCATGCTGCCGCAACCCAGATTGCGGGAGCAAACCGCGCAACCGAGTTGTACCTCGCCAAGGTTCGCGCGACCTCAACTTCCTCCTTATTCATGGCGCGGCAGCCTAACGGATTCCGGTATCCAGACTATTGCTCGTGCCGGCGTCACCCCAAACACGACGGCAGCTCTCGGCCGACGCAGTTAGCGCTTCGTCTGCAGTGGTTTCAAACTGAAAACCTCCGCTATACTTTATGAAGTAATGAAGAGCATCACCGTCTACACGACCGAGCCGTGCTCCTTCTGCAACCGCGTCAAGGGGCTGCTCTCCGCGCACGGCTTCGGCTTCGCCGAGGTCAACCTCAGCAAGGACCCCGCCGGGCGCGCCGAGCTCGCGCGCCGGACCGGCATGTTGAGCTTTCCGCAAGTGCTGATCGGCGACCGCCTGCTCGGCGGCTACGCGGACGTGCAGCGCGCCGCCGACGACGGCCGCCTCGACGAGCTGTTCGCCGCCTAGCCTCAGCGCCGACGGCGCAAGCGCGGCCGCGGCTGGCAGCGCTCGCACACGTACGTCCCGCGACCGCCGACGACGAGCTTCACGATCGTCGTCCCGCACCGCACGCACGGCTCGCCCGCGCGCATGTGCACGAGGAACTCGTGCTGGAACGCCCCCCGCACGCCGTCGACGTGGCGGAAGTCGTCGATCGACGCCCCGCGCGCGTCGATCCCGGCCTGCAGCGACTCGACCACCGCGTCGCGCAACAGCGCGCACTGCGCGCGCGTCAGGCGCCCCGCCGGGCGCAGCGGGTGCACGTACGCGCGAAACAGCGCCTCGTCGGCGTAGATGTTGCCGACGCCCGCCACCTGCCGCTGGTCGAGCAGGAACGACTTGATCGGCCCGATCCGCCCGCGCGCCGCCGTGCGCAGGTACGCGCCCGTGAACGACGCGTCGAACGGCTCGACGCCGAGCCGCGCCGCGAAGAACCGCTCGAGCGCCTTCCCGCCGAACAGCAGCTCGCCCGTGCCGAAGCGACGCGGGTCGACGACGACGAGCTTGCGTCTCGCGCCGAGGTCGAAGCGCGCGCTGACGTGCGGCGGCTCCGGCTTCGGTTCGAGCAGCACCGCGCCCGTCATCCGCAGGTGCTGCACGAGGTGCACCTCGTCCGACAGATTCCACAGCAAATACTTCCCGCGCCGCCCGAGCGAGCGCACGCGGCGGCCCTGCAGCGCCGCCGCCAGCTCCTGCGGCGCGAGCGGACGCGACCAGCGCGGATCGACGATCTCGACCGCCCGCAGCGTCCGGCCCTCGACGATCGGCGCGAGCTGGCCGCGGATCGTCTCGACCTCGGGCAGCTCCGGCACGGTGAGCCAGCATAGACGTGCGCCCGCCGGCTCTATCCGACGAACGGCGTCCCCGGCAGCGCCTCGCAGTCGCGCCCGGCAAGCCAGCGCAGCACGCTCGCGCCGACGTCCGCGAGCGGTCCGTCGTGGCGCGCCCCCGCGTAGCGCCCGCCGGCCGCGCGCACCCGCGCCATCGCGCCGCTCAGCGCGAGCAGCGGCGCGTACTCGCGCGTGTGGTCGCTGCCCGCGTGCGCCGGGTCGACGCCGTGGTCGGCCGTCACGACGAGCAGATCGCCCTCGCGCAGCCCCGCCATCCAACGGCCGACGTGCTCGTCGATCTGACGCAGCGCCGCTGCAAACCCGGCGACGTCCTTGCGGTGGCCGTAGAGCTGGTCGGTCTCGATCAGGTTGACGAACACGAGCCCGTCCGCGAACGTCGCGAGCAGCTCCTCGACGCTCTGGAGCGCCTGCGCGTTCGTCGCGCCCGGATGCGAATGCGCGACGCCGACGCCCGCGAACAGGTCGTCGATCTTGCCGACGCCGTGCACGTCCACGCCGGCGTCCGCCAGCTCCTGCAGATACGTGCGCCCCGGCGGCGCCAGCGCGAGGTCGCGCCGCCCGCCGGTCCGCTCGAACGCGCCCGGCGCGCCGCCGAACGGCCGCGCGATCACCCGTCCGATCGCGTGCTCGCCGCCCATCGCCGCGCGCGCCGCCTCGCACGCTCGGTGCAGCTCCCGCGACGGCACCCGATCGACGTGCGCCGCGAGCTGCAGCACCGAGTCCTGCGACGTGTACACGATCAGCGCGCCGCTTCGCAACGACTCGGCGCCGAAGTCCTCGATCGCCGCGATCCCGTTGTACGGGCGATTGCAGATCAGCTCGCGCCCCGTCGCCGCCGTCAGCCGCGCGAGCACGTCCGGCGGGAAGCCGTCCGGGTACGTCGGCAGCGGCCGCTCGAGCACCGCGCCCATCAGCTCCCAGTGCCCCGTCGCCGAGTCCTTGCCCGGTCCCAGCGGATGCAGACGGCCGTGGATCGCCGCGTCGCGCGCCGGCTCGACGCCGCGCAGCGACACGATCGAGCCGAGGCCGAGCCGCGCAAGCGCCGGCAGCCGCAGGCCTCCGACCGCCTGCGCGACGTGCGCCAACGTGTTCGTCCCCGCGTCGCCGTAGCTCCCCGCGTCCGGCAGCGCGCCGACGCCGCACGCGTCGATCACGAGGACGAGCGCGCGCGCGTGCGCTCGTGCGGGAATCGCGTTCAACGCGACGACGCGCGCGGATGCGCGCTGAAGTACGCGTCCTTCAGGCGCTCGGCCGAAAGATGTGTGTACACCTGCGTCGTCGCAAGGTCCGCGTGCCCGAGCATCTCCTGCAGCGAGCGCAGGTCGCAGCCGCCGGCGAGCAGGTGCGTCGCGAACGAGTGGCGCAGCGTGTGCGGGCTCATCCGCTCCTGCAGTCCCGCGCCGCGCGCGTGGCCCTGGACGATCTTGTACAGCCCCTGGCGCGTCAGCCCGCCGCCGCGGCGGTTGACGAACAGCTTCAGCTCACGCTTCGCGCCGGCGCCGTCCGAGCCGGCCAGCGCCGGTCGCCCGCGCGCGACGTACGCTTCGAGCGCCGCGATCGCCTGGCGGCCGATCGGCACGAGCCGTTCCTTCGAGCCCTTGCCGCGCGCGCACAGCATTCCCTCCTCGACGTCGACGTCGCGCAGCTCCAGCCCCGTGACCTCGGAGACGCGCAGGCCGCACGCGTACATCAGCTCGAGCAGCGCGCGATCGCGCAGCGCGAGCGGCTCGGTCCCGCTCGGCTCGCGCAGCAGCCGCGCGACCTCCTGGCGCGTCAACACGCGCGGCAGGCGCTGCGTCTTGCGCGGCCCGCGCAGGTCGGCGCTCGGGTCGTGCTCGACCACCCCCTCGAGGCGCAAGTGGCGGTAGAACGAGCGTAGGCACGCGACCTTGCGCCCGAGCGTCGCCGCCGCCGAATTGCCCGCCAGCTCCGTCATGAACGCCGCGAGGTCGTTGTGCGAGGCGCGCGTCACGGCCACCTCGCGGCGCTCCAGAAAGCGCCCGAACTGCAGCAGGTCGGAGCGGTACGCTTCGAGCGTATTGCGCGAGAGTCCGCGCTCGAGCTCCAGATACGCGAGGAAGTCGAGCGTCAGCGACTCGATCTCGCCGCTCGGCGGGGGCTTGATGATCGCGGCCGTGCTCACCGCTTCAGTTTCGCGCCGCCGCACGCGCCTCCTTGGCGGTGCAACCCCGCGTTCAGCCGCGCCGGCGCCGGACGCTCAGAGCTTCAGCCGACGCGCGAGCCACAGCAGGCCGATCAGCGTCTTTGCGTCGCGGCACTCGGCGATCGCCTCGTCGAGGCGCGCGAGCGGCCAGCGCACGAGCTCGATCCGCTCGTTCTCCTCGCTGCTCGCATGCGCCTCGTACAGGTCGCTCGCCAGGTACAAGTGCACCTGCTCGTCGGTGATGCCCGCGCCGGCCCAGTAGCTGAGGATCGGCTCCCATTGGCGCGCGCCGCGCCCGATCTCCTCAGCGAGCTCGCGCTGCGCCGCCGCCAGCGGCTCCTCGCCGGCGACGTCCAAGCGTCCGGCCGGGATCTCCAGCAGCGCCGGCTCGCCGACCGCCTCGCGCGGCTGGCGCACAAGCCACACCTCGCGCTCGTCGTGCGCGACGATCGCGACCGCGCCCTGGTGGCGAACGACCTCGCGCGAGACCTCTTCGCCGTCGGCATGGCGGAAGCGCTCGATCCGCACGTCGACGATCCGCCCGCCGTAGACGGTCTCGCCGCCGATGTGCGTGAACGGCGTCCCTCCCGCGTCGCTCACGCCGCCTCGCCCGCCGCGTCGAGCTCGGCCGCGCCGATCGGCGGCGAGCCGGCCGCGGCGTCGATCAGCGCGAGCGCGACGTCGAGCATCCGCGCGAGCTCCTGCACGCCGACGCGCTCGCCCGGCTCGTGGTTGCGCTCGGTCCCGTTCGCGACGTTGACCACCTCGACGCCCTGCGCGATCAGCGCGTTCGCGTCCGACGCGCCGCCGCTGAGGATCCGCGACGGCTCATACCCGCATGCGCGCAGCGCCGCCTCCGCCGTCCGCACCGCCGGGCGCGTCGCGGCAAGGTGAAAGCCCGAGAACGTGCGCTCGACGCCGATGTCGACGTCGCACTCGCACTCCGGCAGGTTCGCCGCCTCGTGCAACCGCTCGACGACCTCGGCGACGACCGTCTCGGCGCGCTCGGCCTGCAGGCCACGCACCTCCGCAACCATCGTGCAACGTTCGGGCACGACGTTCAACGCGCCGCCGCCCTCGATCGTGCCGACGTTGACCGTCGTCGCCTCGTCGAGACGACCGATCCGCATCGCCGCGATCGCGCGCGCCGCGGCGAGGATCGCGCTGCGCCCCTGCTCCGGCCTGATCCCCGCGTGCGCGGCGGCGCCGCGGAACTCGGCCTCGATCCGAAAGTGCGTCGGCGAGTCGACCACGACCTCGCCGATCGGGCTCGCGTGGTCGAACACGTAGCCGTAGTCACAGCTCAGCTGCGCCGCGTCGAACGCGCGCGCACCGGCGAGCGAGGTCTCCTCGCCGACCGTGAACAGCAGCTCGAGATCGAGCGGCGCACCGTGTCGGTGGACGTGGCGCGCGAGCGACAGGATCACGGCGATCGCCGCCTTGTTGTCGGCGCCGAGGATCCCGTCGTTGGCGTTCTCCCAGAAGCCGTCGATCAGCACCGGCTCGATCGGCGCGAGCGGCGGGACCGTGTCGAGATGGGCGCACAGCAGCATGCAACGCGCCGCCGCCGACGCGTCCGGCGCGCCGCCTGAGCCCGCCGCGCCCGGCGCGCTCGCCGCGATCCGCGCGAGCAGGTTGCCGCACTCCGAGCCCGCGCGCGGCCCGGCGCCGTCCTCGATCACGTTCACGCCAAGCGCGCGCAGCTCGGCGATCACGCGCTCTGCGCACATCCGCTCGCGCCCGGACGGGCTCTCGATCCGGCACAGCTCGGCGAACGTGCCGTTCAGGTAGCTCAGCTCCTCTTCGGCGACGCGAGGTTTGGCCACGTCGAGCGTCACAGGACGTCTGCACGCTCGCCGACCGGCGACCGGTCCGAGCGCTCGTCCCCCGCGTCGGCGACCTCGCCGCCGCCCCGCTCGGCAGTGCGCTCCAGCGCCGCCGCGACGAACTCGCGGAACAGCGGCGCCGGGCGCTCAGGGCGGGACTTGAACTCGGGGTGGAACTGCGAGGCGACGAAGAACGGGTGCCGCTCGAGCTCGATCACCTCGACCAAACGCTCGTCGGGCGAGGTGCCCGACGCACGCAGGCCGGCCGCCTCGAGGCGCTTGCGCAGCAGGTTGTTGACCTCGTAGCGGTGGCGATGACGCTCGTAGACGACCGCCTCGCCGTCGTAAATCTCGCGGGCGCGCGAGGAGTCGTGCAGCTTGATCGGGTCGGCGCCGAGGCGCATCGTGCCGCCGAGGTTGGCGACCTCCTTCTGCTCCGGCAGCAGGTCGATCACCGGATAGGGCGTCTCGACGTCCATCTCGGTCGAGTTCGCGCCGTCCATCCCCGCGACGTGGCGCGCGAACTCGGCGACGGCGACGTGCATCCCCAGGCAGATGCCGAGATACGGGATGCGCTGCTCGCGCGCGATCCGCGCCGCGGCGATCTTGCCCTCGATCCCGCGCCCGCCGAAGCCGCCCGGGATCAAAATGCCGTCGGCGCTCTGCAAGCGCTCGCGCAGCTCCTCGCCGTCGGCGCGCTCGAGGCGCTCGGAGTCGATCCAATCGATCTCGACCGCGCTGCCCTTCGACGACGCCGCGTGGCGCAGCGCCTCGGAGACCGACAGGTAGGCGTCCTCGAGCTGCACGTACTTGCCGACGAGCGCGATCCGCACCGTCTTCGTCGCCCGCTCGGAGCGGCGGATCGACTCTTCCCAGCTCGTCAAATCCGGCGCCGGCGCCTCGATCCCGAACTGCTCGAGGATGAAGTCGTCGACGCCCTGCTCGCGGAACGTCAGCGGCACCTTGTAGATGTCGTCGACGTCGCGCGCCGAGACGATCGCCTCCATCGGCACGCTCGCGAACAGCGCGATCTTCTTGCGGATCTCCGGCGAGAGCGAGCCCTCGGAGCGGCACATCAGCATGTCCGGCGCGATCCCGATCCGCCGTAGCTCGTTGACCGAATGTTGCGTCGGCTTCGTCTTCAGCTCGCCCGCATGGCCGATGTAGGGCACGAGCGTCAGGTGGATGAACAGGCAGCGGCGGCGGCCGACGTCGACCGGGAACTGGCGGATCGCCTCGAGGAACGGCAGCGACTCGATGTCGCCGACCGTGCCGCCGATCTCGGTGATCACGAAGTCGACGTCGCTGGACTCCGCGATCAGCGCGATCCGCTGCTTGATCTCGTCGGTGATGTGCGGCACGACCTGCACCGTCCCGCCGAGGTAGTCGCCGCGACGCTCGCGGCGGATCACCGTGTCGTAGATGCCGCCCGCCGTGACGTTCGAGGCGCGGCTCGTGTTCGCGTCGGTGAAGCGCTCGTAGTGGCCGAGGTCGAGGTCGGTCTCGGCGCCGTCCTCGGTGACGAACACCTCGCCGTGCTGGTACGGCGACATCGTGCCCGGGTCGACGTTGATGTACGGATCGAACTTCTGCAGCCCAACCGTCATCCCGCGCGCGACCAGCAGCCGGCCGAGCGAAGCCGACGCGATCCCCTTTCCGAGCGAGGAGACGACGCCGCCGGTCACGAAGATGAAGCGCGTGTCGCTCGGGACCTGCGCGTGTCGCTCGGAATATTGCGTCGTCATGCGGGCCTGCCGAAGGAGTCTAGTCGGCGCAGCTGCAGAGCCCGTCCGTAGAAGTCGGAAATTGAGCGAAGCTGTCGACGGAGCTGCCGCATGCGCATCGCTCGAAATTACCGACGAGCGCGGATGGCGCTCAGGCGGCGCGACGCAGGTCGCGCGCGTGCCGCCGCGCAGCCGCGTCCTCGGCGTCGGCGCCGAGCATCCGGACGAGCTCGGAGACGACCTCGCGCTCCTCCAGTTGCACGACCGTCGTCCGCGCCTGCTCGTGCGAGGTCTGCTTGACGATCGCGAAGTGCCGCTCGCCGAGCGAGGCGATCTGCGGCAGGTGCGTGATGCACAGCACCTGGCGCGTCCGCCCCAGCTCGCGCAATCGCGCGCCGACGGCGCGCGCCGCATGACCGCCGATCCCGGCGTCGACCTCGTCGAACACAAGCGTCTCGCTCGGGCCGGCTGACCGAGCGGACTCGCGCCGCGCCCGGCCGCTCCCGGCTCCGGACTTCGCGCCACCTGCGCGTCGCGCCGCGCCGGCGTCGGCGGACGCCGCGATCAGCGCGAGCATCACGCGCGAGAGCTCGCCGCCGGAGGCGATCTCTCGCAGCGGCCCCGGCGGCACGCCCGGGTTCGCCGCGATCAGGAACTCGACCGCGTCGGCGCCCGCCGGGCCGGCCTCGCGCGGGCTCAGCGCGACGTTGAACGTCGCGTCGGGCATCGCCAGCGCCGCGAGCTGCTCGCGCACCCGAGCTTCGAGCGGCGGCGCGGCGCTCCGGCGCGCGGCGCGCAGCGCCTCGACGTGCCGATCGAGCAGCGCCTGCGCGCGCGACAGCTCCTGCTCGCTCTCCTCGAGCGCCACCTCGGCGCCCGCGATCTCCTGATGGCGCGCCCGGGTGCGCGCCGCGTGCTCGAGCACGCCCGCGATGTCGCCGCCGTGCTTTCGCATCAGCCGCTCGAGCGCGGCCAGGCGCTCTTCGACGCCGTCGAGCGTCAGCTCGCGCTCGCCCGAGCGACCGATCTCCGAGTCCTCGGCGTACGCGCGCAGCTCGCGTGCGAGGTCGTCGGCCTCGATCGCCAGCGCGCGCACGCGCTCGCCGAGCGCGTCGAGGCGCGGATCGACGCCGTCGAGCAGGTCGATCTCGGCGCCGGCGCCGGCGAGCAGCGTCGCGACGCCGGCGGTGTCCGAGGAGTCCGGCGCGAGCGCCTCGGCGCCGCCCGCAGCGGCCGAGCACAGCGCGTCGAGGCGGCGCAGCCGCTCGCGTGCGGCCACCAGCTCGTTGTGCTCCTGCTGATCGGGCGCGGCCGCGTCGATCTCCGCGAGCTCGAACTCGAGCAGATCGAGCTCCCGCTCGCGCGCGCCCGCGAGATCGCGCAGCTCCTCCGTTCGCACTCGCAGCCGCCGCGTCTCGGCGAAGCACTCGGCGCAGGCGCGCAAGCGCAACGCGTGCTCTCCTCCGCACGTCTCGTCGAGCAGCTGCAGCTGCTGGCCGGCGATCGTCAGCTTGCGGTGCTCGTGCTGGCCGTAGAACGACATCAGCATGGCGCCGACGTCGCGCAGCTCGCCGACGGTCGCCGAACGGCCATTCAGGTACGCGCGCGTGCGTCCGTCCTCGCCCACGCGCCGCGCGAGCACGATCTCTTCGGCGTCCGGCGCGATCCGTTCGGCGAGGTCCTCGGGCAGCATGACCGGCAGCTCGAACACGCCCTCGACGTAGGCCTCCTGCGCGCCGGGTCGCACGATCCCGGTGCGCGCGCGGCCGCCGAGCAGGAGATCGAGCGCGTGCGCAAGCACCGTCTTGCCGGCGCCGGTCTCGCCCGTCAGCACGTTCAGTCCCGGCGCAAGGCGCAGCTGGGCTTGCTCGATCAACAGCAGATTCTCGACGCGCAGCTCCAACAGCATGTGCGCAGGTCTAGCAGCGGCCGCCGACGGATCACGCGGGGCTGAAGTGCTTGCCCGCGCGTGACGATAAGGGAACGTAACCTTACGCGAGAGGCGACGGAGCCGGGGGCTTCAGATCTCTCTCGCCACTTCCGCCCGACGGCATGGCTGCCAGCGACCAAGACACGAAATCCGAACGGCCCGAGGCCGGCGCCGTCGCGTGCCTGTCGGAGAGCGCCCTGCGCAAGCGCCTGGCCGAGGAGGTCAGCCGCGCCGATCGTCACGGGACGCCGCTGAGCTGCTTGGTCGTGACGATCGGCAACCTCGAGGAACTCTTGCGCGAGCACGGCAGCGACCTCTACGAGGAGACGCTCCTCTACATCGCGCGAGCGCTCGGCAGCCAGGTGCGCGACTTCGACAGGATCGGGATGCCGGCCGACGGTGAGCTGCTGCTCCTGCTGCCCGGCGCCGATGGGCCGCGCGGGGAGATCGTCGCTCGCCGCGCGCTGCAGCGGCTGCGGACCATCAAGGTCGAATCCGATGGCGAGCGCCACCCGTTGAGCGTGTCGGTCGGGCTTGCCGCATGGCGCGAGGGCCTCGACGGCGCCGAGCTGCTCGAGCTGGCGCGCGCCGCCGGCCGGCGCGACATCGGCAACGGCGGCGGACTCGCGAGCTCCTCGCCGCCCGCGCTTGGACGGCCGCCCGGACCTGCATAATAAACTCGTGCTTTCCGGGTCGGAGCTGTGGCTGCTGCGCTTGATGGCAGATCGCGGCCTCGCGCTGCTCGACGCCGACGCCCTGATCATCCTGATCGAGGAGCGTGGCGAGCTGCGCGTGGCGGGCACGAGCGGGACGGTGACGGTGCGCCTGCGGATCGTGCCGGTCGAGGGGAGCGCGCTCGGCGAGCTCTACCGCGCGGGCGAGTCGCTCGCGATCGACAAGCCGCGCGGCCAGGAGGCGGCGTGGCTGCACGAACTCGGCGTCGAGGTCCGCGCCGGGCTGGTCGAGCCGCTGAGCATGGAAGGCCAGGGCGGCGGCATCGTCGTCGCGCTGCGCGCGAAGCGCGCCTTCAAGGGCCCCGACAAGGAGGCATTGAAGGCGTTCGCCACCAGCGTCGCGCAGCGGCTCGCCGCCGAGCGCTCGGTCGAGATCGAACGCCTGCGCTACGGCATGGAGGCGCGCGAGCGCGAGCGCACGCGCTGGGCGCGCGAGATTCACGACGAGAGCATTCAGGGCATGGGCGCGCTGCGGCTGCGACTCGCCAACGCTCGCGACATCGACGACCCGTCGGCGATGCGCGAGGCGGTCGACGTCGTGCTCGACGGGCTCGGCAACGAGATCGACGGCTTGCGCCACCTGATCACCGAGCTCCGCCCGGCGGCGCTCGACGACCTCGGCCTCGCGGCGGCGCTCGAGGCGCTCGCGCGCCGCGCGCAGGCGGTCGACGGCCTCGACGTCGAGGTCGACATCCAGCTCGCCCGGGACGACGGTCGCCGGCTCGACCCCGAGCTCGAGAGCACCGTCTACCGGATCGTCCAGGAGGCGCTGACGAACGTCGGTCGACACGCCGAGGCGAGCAGGGCCGTCGTTCAGATCAGCGAGCGCGGCGGCAACGTCGTCGCGTCGGTGACCGACGACGGCAAGGGCATGCCCGGCGCCGAGCGGCTGGGCCCGCGCGGCGACGGCCTCGAGGGCGGCTTCGGGATGGGCGGCATGCGCGAGCGCGCCGAGCTCGTCGGCGGCGAGCTCGAGTTCGGCCCGGCGCCCGAGCGCGGCACGCGCGTCAGCCTGACCGTCCCGCTCGCCGGCCGCCCCTCGGCCGAGGCCGTGCGCGCCGCCGAAGCGCCGCTCGACGCGGTAAGTCGCTGATCGTCGCGAGGAACAGGGCCGTCATCGGAGTGGATGCACTAGACGGTCGAGAGGCAAGCGAGCCCAGGACGCAGGGAGCGTGGCGTGCGATAGCACGCGAGCGACCGAGGACGCCGGCTCGCGCCGCGTATCGGCCGTCTAGTTGTAGTTCCCAGGAGCGTTGTTCAGTCGTGAGCCTGGGGGCTTGTGGCTGAGGCTGCCGTGTCGTCTTGTGAAGTTGTAGTGGTTGATCCAGGCTGGGAGGGCTCGGTTGCGTTCGTTGCTGTCGCTGTAGATGCGCGAGTAGGCCCACTCGGCGAGCAGGGTCTGGATGAATCGCTCGGCCTTGCCGTTAGTGCGAGGCCTTCGGGGCCGTGTCCGCAGGTGCTTGATCGAGAGCGTCATGCAGGCCCACGCGTGCGTCCTTGAGCGGTAGGCCGAGCCGTTGTCGGTCATAACTGCTTGGACGCGGATGCCGTGTCGCTCAAACCAGCTGTGTGCCCGTCTGAGGAAAGCGATCGCGGTCGTGGCGCGCTCGTTGGGCAGCACCTCGGCGTAGGCCAGCCGGCTGTAGTCATCGACACAGACGTGCACGTAGTCATAGCCGACCCGGCGTTCGTCATAGCGGCCCGGGCCCCGCCCAAGCAGAGGCTGTCCGGGTTTCTGTGTGTGAGGCCGAGGATGGTTAGTTGGGGAGTCGGTCTCCGAAGTGGATCTTGAGTCCTCGTAGTGCTGCTGTCCAGTTGAACGCTTTTTGCCACTTGCCCTCGGCTCGCTGGATCGCGAGG
>DATHND010000061.1:0-21509 GCA_035486335.1 Solirubrobacteraceae bacterium | reverse complement strand
GGTCCGACGTGGATGTCGCTCGCCGGCAGCTCGTGGTCCATGATCGACGTCACCGCGTTCGTCTTCGAGATCTTCTTCGACTCCAGCCGCTCGCGCTCGAGCATGTTGTAGAAGTCCATGTTGCCGCCGACGTTCAGCTGCGACGTGCGCTCGATCTCGACTCCGCGGTCGGCGAACAGGCGCGCGAGCGTGCGGTGCACGATCGTCGCGCCGACCTGCGACTTGATGTCGTCGCCGACGATCGGCAGGCGCGCATCCTTGAAGCGCCTGTCCCAATAGTTCTCGCGCGCGATGAACACAGGGATGCAGTTGACGAAGCCGCAGCCCGCCTCGAGCACCTGCTCGACGTACCACTTCGTCGCCTGCTCGGAGCCGACCGGCAGGTAGGAGACGACGACGTCGGTGTGCGTCTCCTTCAGGATCCGCACGATGTCCGCCGTCTCGCCCGGCGCCTTGGAGATCTTCTCCTTGAGGTACTTGCCGAGCCCGTCGTGCGTCATCCCGCGATGCACCGGCACGCCGAGCTTGCGCGGCACCTTCGCGAACTTGATCGTGTTGTTCTGACCCGCCCAGATCGCCTGCCCGAGGTCCTTGCCGACCTTCTTCGCGTCGATGTCGAACGCCGCCGTGAACTCGATGTCGTCGACGTGGTAGCCGCCGAGGTCGACGTGCATCAGCCCCGGCACGCGCTGCGACGGGTCGGCGTCGCGGTAGTAGTGCACACCCTGCACGAACGCCGACGCGCAGTTGCCGACGCCGACGATCGCGACGCGCACCTTGTCCGACTGGTAGCGCGCCGCGCCGTTCTTGGATGCCACGCCGTTGCCGCCGATCGAAGATCGGCCAGCGCGGCCGTTTGACTGCTGCTTGATCACGAGAGAGATTCCTTTGCTGAGGGCTCGGCGCTCGGGCCGAGGCGCGGTCGTGGAAGCCTTTGGCTGTGCTGAGACTACTCCGCCCCCCCGGTTAGGTCACACCGCCGACGCTCGGCCCGTGGCCCTTGCCGGCGCCGCCTCGCCGGCGGGCGGCTAATACGCGTCGACGAGCTCGCGGCGCACGTGCCAGACGCGCTGCCCGACCGTCACGAGGCTGAGGACCGCGAGCACGTACACCGCCGGTTGCAGCAGCTCGAAGCCGCCCAGCGACGCGCCGCGCGCGAACACGAGCCCGATCGAGAGAATCACGACGCGCACCGGGCGCGTCGCGATCCCGACCTTGCACTCGACGCCGAGCGCCTCCGCGCGCGCCCGCGTGTAGCTGACCATCAGCGACGCGAGCACGGCGACGACGACCGCCGCCGCCGCGATCCGCTGCCCGTGCTGCGCGAAGTCGCCCGCGACCGCCGTCAGCACGATCCCCTCCTCGACGCGGTCGAGCGTCGAGTCCAGGAACGCGCCGAACGGCGTGCCCTTGCCCGACATCCGCGAGTAGCGACCGTCGAGCGTGTCCATGATCGAGCCGACGACGAACGCGATCCCGCCGAGGAAGAACAGCTTCTCCCACACGAGCGCCGCCGCGACGACGTTCAGCGCGAGCCCCGTCAGCGAGATCGCATTCGGCGTCAGGCGCGACTCGATCAGCGCGTCGCGCATCAGCGCGCGGCGCTCGCCCGACCCGATCGGCGCGCGCGCGCGGCGCTCGCCCGAGCCGCGACCCGCGCGAGACCCGCCGCGACGCGGCCGTCGCGGCGAGGCGTGTTGCCTCGGAGCCATTCGGCGCGCCGCTACCCGCTCGCCGGCACGTGCGGCGCCGGCACGGCCGAGAAGCGCCACACCGTCGGGCGCGCCCGCGCTAGCCAGCGGGCGCCGTACGCCGACGCGCCCGCGGTCAGCGCGCCGAGCACCGCGTCGACGATGAAGTGGTTCGCCGTGACGACGATCACGAACGCCATCAGGAACGGGTACAGCAGCCACAGCACGCGCACGACCCCGTGACGCGCCAGTTTCGCCAGCGGCCAGCCGATCATCAACGCGAACGCGACGTGCATCGACGGCACCGCCGCATACGGGTTGAACAGCGCCGTCATCGCGCCGCTCGCGTGCGATACGTGCACGCCGGTGTCGACCGACACGCTGTCGATGAAGCCCCACTCCGGCATGAAGCGCGGCGGCGCCGTCGGGAACACGATGTAGCCGACCAGCGCGATCGCCATCGCGATCACGAACATGTTGCGCACGAAGTAGAACGAGCGGTTGTGGCGCAGATACAGGTACAGCAGTGCGCACACCGTGATCGACGTCTGCGCGTTGACGTACAGCCAGCTCGCCGACACCATCACCAGGTGGCTGCCCGACGCCCACGCCTGGATCGACGGCTCGACGAACAGGTGAAGCTTGCTCTCGATCGCGATCAGGTCGCGTGCGTGCGCGAAGGCCGCGTTCGCGTCGCCCTCGACCAACCCTCGCACCAAGCGGTACGCGAAGTAGATGGCGGCGAACAGTGAGACCTGCCGGAGCGCGTCGACCCAGCCGTGCGGCAGGACGCGCGCCTGCAGGAGACGAGCGCGGGCGAGCATCTGTGTGAAGCCTAGACGACGTGCGCGACGCGCGCCCCGCTCGCGGCCCGCGCGTCGGCGCCGGCTCAGCGACAGCGCGGACCGTTCTCGAACATGCGCGTGAGCGAGAAGTCGATCGCCACGCGCACCGTGCCCGGCGCGCGCGTCTGCACCGTGGTCCAGTCACCCGGCGCGCGCCGGACGCACCCGCGGCCGCTCGCGAGCGCCCAGTACGACGTGAAGCGCACGCGCACGAGGAAGCTGCCGGCGCCAGGCGCGCGCAGCGTGAACGAGTCGCCGCCGAGCCGCGTCAAGGCGCTTGGCGGCTGCGCCAGCGGCGCCGGCGTCGCGACGGCGAACAGGCGCCAGTGCGGCGAGCGCCACGCTTCGTGCAGGTATCCCGGCGCTCCACGCACGAGCCGGCCCTCGGCTTCGGCCGAGTAGTCCAGCGGCGCGTCCGGCAGCGCGACGTAGGAGACCGCGTTGTCGCGCAGCCACTGCGCATAGCGCGTCGCGCTCAGCCGCGCCGAGCCGGCGGCGTAGAACAGCCCGTTGCGCAGCGTGTCCAGCTGGCGCTCCCAGCCCCGCGCGATCGACACGTGCGCCGCCACCCATCGCGCCTCGGCGTGATCGCGCGTCGCCACGACCTCGATCCGCGCCGGGCGCGCGCCGTAGCCGACGCCGAGCCGTCGCAGCTCGGCGAGCAACGGCGTGTAGTACGAGCGTTGCGCCGCCGCGTCGCCCGCCGCCGACAGCGCGTCGTCGATCGGCGCGTTGACTTGCCAGTACAGCAGCGCCGGCGCCAGCGCGATCGGCGCCAGCAAGCGCAGCCTGCGAACGATCGGACGTTGCCCTCGCACGCCGCGGCGCCCGGCCAGCGCATACGCCAGCACCGGCCCCGCGGCGAGCGCGCCGAGACGGTCGGCGTTGCCGCCGACCGCCGACGGGATCGCGTACGCGCCGAGCAGCGCGAGCGCGTACAGCAGCGCTGCGACGCGCAGCACGCGCCGGCGCGCCGGCAGCAGCGCTGCGACCGCCAGAACGCCCGCCAGCGCCGGATAGAACGCCGACGCGACGAACGGCTGCGTGCCGCCTTCCGGGAACGCCAGCTCGAGCACCCCGACCGGCACGAGCGCCGCCGCCGCCAGCGCGAGCGGCAGCGCGCGGCCACCGCGGCGCACGACGCGCAGGTCGAACGCGCCGGCGCCGAGCGGCGTCGGGCGCTGCGCGGCGCCGCCGGCGAGCGCCCACGCGATCGCCGCGAGCGCGAGGAACGCCCCGGCGACCGGGCTCGCAAGCGCGCACAGCGCGGCCAGCGCCAGCGCCAGCGCGCAGGACTGTGTGCGACGGCGCGCGCCGCGCCGCGTCCCGGCCTGCGCGAGCACGAGCGCCGCCAGTCCGATCGCGAGGCCGAGCTCATACGCGATCCGGTTGGCCAACAGCAGGACCGCCATCCCGAACGCGAACCACAGCTTCGCGACACGCGCCGCCGGCCCTTCGGGCGCCTGCACCGTGCCGTCGACGAGCACGCCGAACAGCGCCGCCGCGAGCGTCGCCGACAACGCGCCGAGCAACTGCACGCCGAGCAGCGCGCCAAGCCCGGGCGCCAGCAGCGAGTACGCGAGCAGGTGGTGCCCGGCGTACCAGCTGTCATCCCACAGCGTCAGGCCCGAGCGCGAGAACAGTTCGCTGCGGTAGCCGGCCGCCGCGAGGTCGCTGCTGACCGGCGCGACGATCACGTACAGCGCGCCGGCCGCCGCCGTCAACGTCCACGCCGGCGGTCGCACGCCGCTCGTCAGGCGCACGAGCGCGCCGCTCAGCTGCGCCGAGCGCCGCGCGGCCGGCATCGAGCTCGCCTGCCGCTCGGCCGACCGCCGCGCGAGCAGGCTCACCGCGACGGCGCGCCGACGAACTCGACGACGCGGTCGATCACGTCCGGTCGGTCGAACCACGGCCAGTGACCCGCGTCCTCGAGCGCGATCAGCTCGGCGCCGAGCGCGTCCGCATACGCCCGGCCGAAGCGCGCCGGGATGTACGGGTCGCGCTGCCCCCACACGACGAGCGCCGGTCCGCGCAGCTCGCCCAGGCGCGCCCCCGCCGCCTCCAGCGCCGCCGGCGGCGAGCTTCGGTACAGCCGCAGGATCGTGCGTTGCGTGCCCTGGTCGAAGTGCGCCAGCACGCTGTCGATCCACTCCTCCGGCATCGGCCCCGCCGTCGCGTTCGCCTCGCGCGAGAGCAGCCGCAGCACCCGGCGGCTAGCCGTGCCCATCGACAGCTCGCCGAGCAGCGGCGTGCGCCAGATCCGCGCCGTGCGGTGCCAGCGGTAGCCCGGCAGGAACGGTACCGCGTTGATCACGACGAGCCGCTCGACGCGCTCCGGATGGCGTTGCGCGAACGCGAGCCCGACCGCGCCCCAGTCGTGCACGACGAGCCGCACGCGCGCGACGCCCGTCAGCGCCAGGAACGCCTCGAGGAAATCCGCGTACTCCTCGATCGTGAAGCGCAGCGAGCCCGGCTTGCCCGAACGGCCGAAGCCCGGCAGATCCGGCGCGAGGCCGCCGCTGCGCCGCAGGAACGCCAGCCACTCATCCGAGCTCTCCGGCACGCCGTGCACGTACAGCGGCACCGCGTCGCCACCCGACGGCCGGCCCCGCTCGAGCGCGCTGCGCCAGAAGATCGGTAGATCGCCGTGCGCCCCCGACGGGGTGTCGATCGCTCCCTCGTGGTCGCGCACGTCGGGCACCGCGCGAGGATATACGCGTCGCCTCGCGGCGGTTACCGTTGGCGCGTGCCCGCGACCGCTCCCAAACGCGCCGCCAAAGCCCCCGCCTGGAAGCCGCCGACACGGGCTCGCGTGGTGCGCGTCCGCGACCGCCTGCGCGACGTCTACGGGGTCCCGCTGATGCGTCCGCACGGTCACCCGATCGCCGAGCTCGTCCTGACGGTCCTCTCGCAGTCGACCAACGACCGCAACCGCGACGTCGCTTTCCTGCGCCTGCGCGCGCGCCTGCCCTCGTGGGAGGCCGTCCGCGACGCGCCGCTCGCCGAGGTCGAGGAGGCGATCCGCCCCGGCGGCATCTCGAAGGTCAAGTCCGCCCGGATCCAGGCGATCCTGCGCGCGATCTCAACCGTGCCCGTGCCCGTGCCCGTGCCCGGATCGGACGCTTTGCCGCACGAGCTCTCGCTCGACTGGCTGCCGCGCGCGCCGCTCGCCGACGCGCGCGAGTACCTCGTCGCGCTGCCCGGCGTCGGGCGCAAGACGGCCGCGTGCGTGCTGCTGTTCGCCTACGGCCTGCGCGACGTGCCCGTCGACACGCACGTATCACGCGTCGGCGCGCGCCTGCACCTGCTGCAGGACGGCGCGCCGTTCGAGCGCCTGCACGACCAGATGCTCGCGCTGACGCCGCCCGGCCAAGAGCTCGAGCTGCACGTCAACCTGCTGCGCCACGGCCGCCGTACCTGCCACGCGCGCTCGCCCACCTGCTCGCGTTGCGCGCTCGCGCGGATGTGCCCGAGCAGGTCACTGTTCATTTGAACGTGGCGATAGCCAATGTATATACGGTGTATGTACAGCTGCTATCGCGCGCTGAGAAGACATCCGTCCATCGCCCTGGCCGCACCACTCAGCCGTGCGGCAGCACCGCGAACGCGATCACCGCATAGTGCAAGCCCGCCGCGGCGAGCACGAGCGTATGGAACACCTCGTGATAGCCAAACACCTTCGGCCACGGGTTCGGCTTGCCGCTTGTGTAGATCACCGCGCCGACCACGTACAGCAGGCCGCCCGTCGCCAGCCCCACAGCGCCGAGCCAGCCGATCGTCGCCGGCAGCTCGCCGAAGACCGTCGCCGTGACGAGCCCGAGCACGACGTACACGAGCGCGAACAGCCACTTCGGCGCGTCGATCCACGCGAGCTTGAAGATCACGCCGCCGAGCGCGCCGGCCCACATCACGATCAGGATCGTGCTCGCCAGCGGTCCCTTCAGCGCGAGCAGCGCGACCGGCGTGTACGTGCCGGCGATCAGCACGAAGATCATCGAGTGGTCCAAGCGCCGCATCCAGCGCCGCGCGCGCGGGCGCCACGTGACGCGGTGATACAGCGCACTCGTGCCGAGCAGCGCCGAGACGGCGGCGGCGTAGATCGCCACCGCGACCCGCGACCTGCCGTCGGACGCCGCGAGGATCAGGCCGACGCCGCACGCGAGCGAGACGAAGAACGCGTACTGGTGGAAGACGCCGCGCAGCCTAGGCTTCAGCGGCATCGCGTCCGCGATCGCAGTCGTCATCGCGGGCATCGTCTGACGGTAGCGCGTATCAACGCTCCTGTCACAGCGTAGAGCGCCGCGCGGGCCACGCGCACGCGACGCCCCCGTCGCTGAACACGTAGCGGATCGGCGATCGGGCGACGTCAGCCGCTGCCCTGCGCGACGCGCCGATCGATCTTGAATCTTCACAGAAAATCTGTCACAATGACACTCAGATTTTACCCGCTTACTCGAAGGAGCATTCCCACATGGCCAAGACCATCGGCATCGACCTCGGCACGACGAACTCGTGCATGGCCGTGCTCGAGGGCGGCGAGCCGACCGTGATCGAGAACTCCGAGGGCGGTCGCACGACCCCCTCCGTCGTCGCGTTCACGGCCTCCGGCGAGCGCCTCGTCGGCACGGTCGCAAAGCGTCAAGCAGTGACCAACCCGCAGAACACGATCTTCTCGATCAAGCGCTTCATGGGCCGCAAGGAGGCCGAAGTCAAGGAGGAGGAGTCGATTGTTCCCTACAAGGTCGTCTCCGGCCCGAACGGCGACGCGCGCGTCGAAGCGAACGGAGAGCAGTTCTCCCCGCCTGAGATCTCGGCGATGATCCTGCAGAAGCTGAAGACCGACGCCGAAGCGTACTTGGGCGAGGCCGTCGACTCGGCCGTCATCACCGTCCCCGCGTACTTCAACGACGACCAGCGCCAGGCGACCAAGGACGCCGGCAAGATCGCCGGCCTCGACGTCAAGCGGATCATCAACGAGCCGACCGCGGCCTCGCTCGCGTACGGCCTCGACAAGGAGTCCGACCAGACGATCCTCGTGTTCGACCTCGGCGGCGGCACGTTCGACGTGTCCGTGCTCGAGATCGGCGACGGCGTGTTCGAGGTCAAGTCGACCGCCGGCGACAACCACCTCGGCGGCGACAACTTCGACAAGGCGATCGTCGACTGGCTCGTATCCGAGTTCAAGAAGTCACAAGCCATCGATCTGAGCGCCGACCCGATGGCGTTGCAGCGTCTGTACGAGGCCGCCGAGAAGGCCAAGATCGAGCTCTCGACGACGCAGGAGACGCAGATCAACCTGCCGTTCATCACCGCCGACGCCTCCGGGCCGAAGCACCTCGACACCCGTCTGACGAGAGCCAAGCTCGCCGAGCTGACCTCCGACCTGCTCGACCGCGTCGTCGCCCCCGTGCGTCAAGCGATCGACGACGCCAAAGACAAGGGCGTCAAGGAGATCGAGCACGTCGTGCTCGTCGGCGGCATGACGCGCATGCCCGCCGTCCAGGAGAAGGTCAAGGAGCTGACCAAGAAGGAGCCGCACCGTGGCGTCAACCCCGACGAGGTCGTCGCCGTCGGCGCCGCGATCCAGGCCGGCGTGCTCGCCGGCGACGTCAAGGACGTGCTGCTGCTCGACGTCACCCCGCTGACGCTCGGCATCGAGACGAAGGGCGGCGTGATGACGAAGCTGATCGAGCGCAACACGACGATCCCGACGCGCAAGGGCGAGGTCTTCTCGACCGCCGAGGACAACCAGCCCTCGGTCGAGATCCACGTACTGCAGGGCGAGCGCGAGATGGCGCAGTACAACAAGTCGCTCGGCAAGTTCCAGCTGACCGGCATCCCGCCGGCGCCGCGCGGCATCCCGCAGATCGAGGTCGCCTTCGACATCGACGCAAACGGCATCCTCAACGTCTCCGCCAAGGATCTCGGCACCGGCAAGGAGCAGAAGATCGAGATCAAGGCCGGCTCTGGGCTCTCGGATGACGAGATCAAGAACATGGTCTCCGACGCCGAGTCCCACGCCGAGGAGGACCGCCGTGCGCGCGAGCTCGCCGAGGCGCGCAACAACGGCGAGAACGCCGCCTACCAGGCCGAGAAACAGCTCGGCGAGCTTGGCGATCAAGTCGACGCCGACTCAAAGCAGCGGATCGAGGACGCCGTCAAGGAGGTCCGCGAGTCGCTCGAGGCCGACGACCCGGCTGCGATCAACGCGAAGACAGAGGCCCTGCAGACCGCGTTCCACGCGATCTCCGAGGCGATGTACCAGCGCGCCCAGGAGAGCGCGGCCAGCGCCGGCAACGGCGCCGGCCCGGCGGCCGACGGCCGTGACTCGGCCGACGACGAGGACGTCGTCGACGCCGAGGTCGTCGACGAGCCGAAGGCATAGCGCGCGATGTCAGAGTCCAAGCAGACGATCGACGAGGCCACGCCCGAGCAGCACGCCGAGCAGGCTGAGAGCGAGGTCGAGACCCCCGGCGCGGCGCCCGCGCCGGGGGAGCCCGACGGCGACGGCGCCGCCGAGCTGAAGGACGACCTCGACGAGCTCGGCGCGCTCGCCGCCAAGCGCGACGAGTACCTCGCGCTCGCGCAGCGCACGCAGGCCGACTTCGAGAACTACCGCAAGCGCGTCGCGCGCGAGTCCGCGCTCGCGCAGGAGCGCGGCGTCTGCAAGCTCGCGAAGGAGCTGCTGCCGGCGATCGACAACCTCGACCGCGCCGTCGGCGCCGCCGCGAACGACGACCCGCTGCTCGACGGCGTGCGCCTCGTGCGCTCCGAGCTGTCCGCCGCGCTCGCGCGCTGCGGCGTCGAGTCGTTCTCGCCCGGTGGCCAGGAGTTCGACCCGTCGTTGCACGAGGCGATGGCAAGCGTTCCCCAGCCCGAGAACGGCCCCGCGAGCGGCACCGTCGTCGAGGTCTACCAGCCCGGCTACCGTCTCGGCGAGACGATCATCCGTCCCGCGCGCGTCGTCGTCGCGGCATAGCGCAGGCGGACATCCCGATGGCAACGCGCCCCGACTACTACAAGACGCTCGGAGTCGACAAGAAGGCGACGCCCGAGGAGATCAAGAAGGCCTACCGCAAGCTCGCGCGTCAGTACCACCCCGATCGCAATCCCGGCGACAAGGACGCCGAGGCGCGCTTCAAGGAGGTCTCACAGGCGCACGACGTGCTCGGCGACCCCGAGAAGCGCAAGCAGTACGACTCCGGCTCCGGTCCGTTCGCGACCGGCGCCGGCCCCGGCGGCGGCTTCGGCGGCTTCGGCAACTTCGACTTCGACGCCTCCTCGATGGGCGACATCCTCTCCAACCTGTTCGGCGGCGCCGGCCCGGGTGGGGCCGGTCGCGGCTCACGGCAGCGCGCCCGGCCCGAACGCGGCGCCGACCTCGAGGCGCAGGTCTCGATCTCCTTCGACCAGGCCGTCGCCGGCGCGCAGGTGCCGCTGCAGGTGCCGATGCAGACGATGTGCGACACCTGCCACGGCACCGGCGCCAAGCCCGGCACGACGCCGACCGTCTGCCCGCGCTGCGAAGGCCGCGGCGTCGAGACGCAGGGCCAGGGCGCCTTCTCGATCTCGGCGCCGTGCTCGCGCTGCGGCGGCTCCGGCACGATCATCGAGGACCCGTGCCCGACCTGCCACGGCTCCGGCGCCGTGCGCACGGTCAAGCGCCTGCGCGTCAACATCCCCGCCGGCGTGCGCGACGGCAGCCGCATTCGCCTCGCCGGCAAGGGCGAGCCCGGCCGCCGCGGCGGGCCGCCCGGCGACCTCTACCTGATCACGCACGTCACGGCCTCGCCCGTGTTCAAGCGCAAGGGCGAGAACTTCGAGGTCGAGGTGCCGCTGACGATCCCCGAGGCGCTGCGCGGCGCCGAGGTGCAGGTGCCGACGCTGACCGGGACCAAGACGCTGCGCGTGGCTCCCGGCACCGCGCACGGCACCGTCCAGCGCCTGCGCGGCGAGGGTCCGCCGAAGCTGAACAGCGGCTCGCCGCCGGCCAAGGGCGACCTGCACTACCGCTTCGTGATCGACGTGCCGAAGGAGCTCAACTCCGAGCAGCAGAGCGTCGTCGAGGCGATGTCGAAGGTCTTCAACGGCGACCCGCGCGCGAGGTTGTTCGCCGGCGGCGCCTCGACCCGCGCCGCCGGCGGCGCGACGGAGGCCGGCGATGGCGCGGCGTGACGGCCGCCGGCCGCCGGCGCGGCGCGCGGGCGGCGTCGGGCGCCTCACTCGCGTCTCCGTCGAGAGCGGCCGCGGCGTGTTCATGATCTCCGTCGCCGCCGAGCTCGCGCGGATGCACCCGCAGACGCTGCGCATGTACGAGGCCCGCGGCCTGATCGAGCCGAACCGCTCGCCGAAGGGCACGCGCCTGTACTCGCAGGAAGACGTCGAGAAGCTGCGGCGGATCCAGGAGATGACGAGCGAGCTCGGGCTGAACCTCGCCGGCGTCGAGCGCGTGCTCGAGCTCGAGACGCAGCTCGACGAGCTGGGCGCGCGGATCGAGGAGCTCGAGCTGCAGGCGCTGCATACGCAGGTCCAGCTCGCCGAGGAGATCGAGCGCGTGCGGCGCTCGTTCCGCGCCGAGCTCTCCGTGCCCTACCGCGGCGGCGAGCTCGTGCGCGCCGCCGACGCGCGCTCGCCGTTCTCGCGCTCCGGCACACGCTCACCCGAGAGGAGGACCGATGGCGGCCAACCCGGCTGATCCCGCCGCGCAGGCCCCCGAGGAGGAGCAGAGCCCGCTGCAGCGCTTCGGGCGCGACCTGTCACAGATCGCCGAGCTTGGCAAGCTCGACCCGGTGATCGGTCGCGACGAGGAGATCCGTCGCGTGATCCAAGTGCTCTCGCGGCGCACCAAGAACAACCCGGTGCTGATCGGCGAGCCCGGCGTCGGCAAGACCGCGATCGTCGAGGGTCTCGCCCAGCGGATCGTCTCCAAGGACGTGCCCGAGTCGCTGCGCGACCGACGCGTGATCGCGCTCGACATGGGCGCGCTGATCGCCGGCGCCGCCTACCGCGGCGAGTTCGAGGAACGGCTGAAGGGCGTCCTGGCGGAGGTCTCCGACGCGCAGGGCGCGATCATCCTGTTCCTCGACGAGCTGCACACGATCGTCGGCGCCGGCGCGGCGCAGGGCTCGGTCGACGCCTCGAACCTGCTGAAGCCGATGCTCGCGCGCGGCGAGCTGCGCGCCGTCGGCGCGACGACGCTCGACGAGTACACGAAGTACATCGAGAAGGACGCCGCCCTGGAGCGCCGCTTCCAGCCGGTGATCGTCGGCGAGCCGACCGTGCAGGACACGATCGCGATCCTGCGCGGCCTGAAGGAGCGCTACGAGCTGCATCACCACGTGACGATCCAGGACAGCGCGCTGATCGCCGCCGCGACGCTCTCCAACCGCTACATCGCCGATCGCTTCCTGCCCGACAAGGCGATCGACCTGGTGGACGAGGCCGCCTCGAAGATCCGCATCGAGATCGACTCGTTGCCGACCGAGATAGACGAGGTCAAACGTCGCACGATGCAGCTGAAGATCGAGCTCGAGTCGCTGCGCAAGGAGAAAGACGCGGCCGCCAAGGAGCGCCGCGGCGCGATCGAGGCCGAGGTCGCCGCGCTGGAAACGCGCGAGCGCGAGATGACCGAGCAGTGGGAAAGCGAGAAGCAGGCGATCGCCGGCATCTCAGAGACTCGCGAGCAGCTCGATGCAGCGCGCATCGAGATGGAGCGCGCCGAACGCGAGGCCGACCTGCAGCGCGCCGCCGAGCTGCGCTACGGCGAGATCCCAGAGCTCGAGCGCGAGGTCGCCGCGTATGAATCAGCCGAGCGCGAGCGCGACGGCGAGGCGCCCGTGTTCCTCAAAGAGGAGGTCGACGCCAACGACATCGCCGAGGTCGTCGCGCGCTGGACCGGCATTCCCACCAGCCGTCTGCTCGAGGGCGAAACCGAGAAGCTCGTGCACATGGAGGAGCGCCTGCACGCGCGCGTCGTCGGTCAGGACGCCGCGATCGACGCCGTCGCGACCGCGCTGCGCCGCTCGCGCGCCGGCCTGCAGGACCCCGATCGCCCGATCGGCAGCTTCCTCTTCCTCGGCCCGACCGGCGTCGGCAAGACCGAGCTCGCGCGCGCGCTCGCCGAGTTCATGTTCGACTCCCAGGAGGCGATGATCAGGATCGACATGTCCGAGTACATGGAGAAACACTCCGTCTCACGGCTCGTCGGCGCGCCGCCCGGCTACGTCGGCTACGAAGAGGGCGGGCAGCTGACCGAGGCCGTGCGCCGGCGCCCGTACTCGGTCGTGCTGCTCGACGAGATCGAGAAGGCGCACTCGGACGTCTTCAACACGCTGCTGCAGGTGATGGACGATGGCCGCCTGACCGACGGCCAGGGGCGCACGGTCGACTTCAAGAACACCGTCCTGATCATGACCTCGAACATCCCCGTGCAAGGAGACGAGGGCGCCGCCGACGGGACGCACGCCTCCGCGAGCGCCGACGCGCGCCTGCGCGGCGAACTGCTCGACTTCTTCAAGCCCGAGTTCATCAACCGCCTCGACGACGTCGTTCGCTTCCGGGCGCTGACCCGCGAGCAGATCTCAGAGATCGTCGAGCTGCAGGTCGACCGCGTGATCGCGCGCGTCGCCGAGCGCGGCGTGCGCTTGGCGCTGACCGACGACGCCAAGCTGCTGCTCGGCAACCTCGGCTACGACCCGACCTACGGCGCGCGACCGCTGCGCCGCGTGATCCAGAAGCAGCTCACCGACCGGCTCGCGCTGGCGCTGCTCGAAGGCAAGCTGCGCGAAGGCGACGACGTGACGATCGACGCGCGCGACGGCGAGATCACGCTCGAGCCGGCGCGCGCTCGGTCCTGACTGGACGAATAGCCCCTCGAAGCGATCCGAGGCGGGTGAGAGGATGCGGTGAACTCGCGGAGCGAGGGTTCGGCGCATCGCTGCCGGGACGGAGCTTGGCGAGGCGCCGTGAACGCACGCGCCGCTTCCACAGACATCGGAGGAAGCAAGCACATGTCGAGATCGATCAACCGACGCGGAATTGTCGTGCTCGTCACGGTCGGCGCGCTGCTGCTCGCAGCATTCGCCGTGACGTCTCAGGCGCAGGCGGCGACGTACTACGCCTGCGTCAAGAAGAACGGCACCGCCCGCGTCTTCACGAAAAAGCCGAAATGCAAGAAGGGCGAAACTGCGCTGTCGTGGAGCAACGTCGGCCCGGCGGGCAAAAACGGAGCCAACGGCGCGAACGGCACCAACGGAGCGAATGGCAAAAACGGCACGAACGGGACGAACGGCACGAACGGGGCCGAAGGCAAAGAAGGCATGCCCGGTCAGCCGCAGAAAGCGGTGAAATTCAGCTCCACGCTGGAAGCGCCGTTCCTCTCGAACACGACGGCTTCGCTGTTCTCGTTGGCAGGCGTGTCGGTGAGGCTGAACTGCGTGAATGCTTTGATCGCGAACGTCACCAACCTCGAAGCGACCGGACCCGCCGGCGCGGTGGCCGTGTCGGGCATGTCCTCGTCGAAGGTCAACAACAAAGAAGCGACCGAAGCGTTCCAGCAGCCCGTGTACAACGTGGGCTTGTCTTCCGCCGACACGGCCTTTGCGTCGCTGGTCACCAATGGGAAAGCGCCGCTCGGAAACGTCGGTCACGTCAACGCCACGATCGTCACTGGCGGCGCGGTCATCCTGGTCGACAGCTTCATCGAGGTCAACGAAGACCCCGAAGCCTGCAAGGCGATCGGCACGGCGCTGACGGTCCCGCTGTAGGTCCTCGGCACGTGCGGATGAGCCGGCCCCGGGTTCCGACCCGGGGCCGGCGGCACGTCCTGTCCGAGTCTCGGGCTCGACGTGCGAGCATCCATCGGGTAGAAGCTGAAGGCGCACGCCGCGCGGAGACCACGCCGACAACCGGAGGAGCTAATGCCCACGTACATCATGCTCTCGACCCTGACCCCCGAGGGAGTGCAGACGGTCAAGAACAACCCCGAGCGAATCCGCGAGGTCAACAAGGAGGTCGAGCAGCTCGGCGCGAGCGTCAAGGCGCAGTGGGCGACGCTCGGGCACGTCGACTTCATCTCCGTCGTCGAGGCGCCCGACGAGGCGACGATGGCGCGCGTCTCGCTCGAGCTCGGCTCGCGCGGCACCGGTCGCTACGAGACGCTCGCCGCGATCGGGATCGAGGAGTTCATCGCTTCGCTCTGAGCCGCCCGTGACGGCGCGTATGCTGCGAGCTACATGAGCGACGGCGATCGGCAAGACACCTCCGCGGAGAGACCGTCCGCCCGCGAGGGCCAGGCCGACGCGCCCGGGATCTCGCTCGTGCCCGAGCCGATGGAGGAGGCCGAGGTCCAGGCGCAGCTCGACGACATCGACGTCGACGCGCCGCGCGTCGGGATCGTGATGGGCTCGAAGAGCGACATGGAGGCGATGGAGCAGGCCGCCAAGGAGCTCGAAGCGCGCGGCATCCTGCACGAGGTCAGAGTGATGTCGGCGCACCGCGAACCGGACGCCGTCGCCGAGTACGCCAAGAACGCGCACATGCGCGGGCTGCGCGTGATCATCGCCGGCGCCGGCATCTCGGCGGCGCTGCCGGGCGCGATCGCCGCGCACACCGACCTGCCGGTGATCGGCGTGCCGCTGTCCGGGCGGCTGAGCGCCGCCGGCGGGCTCGACGCGATCCTCTCGATCGTGCAGATGCCGCCCGGCGTGCCGGTCGCGTGCGTCGGCCTCGACAACGCGCGCAACGCGGCCGTCCTCGCCGCGCAGATCCTCGGCGCGTGACGCGGCGCGACCCGGTGCGGCGCGGCGGCGCTCAGACGATCGACTCGGCGGGCGGCCGGTGATTCCCCGCTACACGCGCGAACGGCTCGGCCAGCTGTGGGTCGACGAGGCGCGGATGGAGAGCTGGCGCCGCGTCGAGGTCGCCGCCTGCGAGGAGCTGCCGGCGCTGCTCGGCGACGGCGATGGGCCGAGCGCCGCCGACCTCGACGCGATCCGCGCCGCGACGTTCACCGTCGAGCAGGTCGACGAGCGCGAGCGCGTGACCGACCACGACGTCGCCGCGTTCGTCGACGTGCTCGGCGCCTCGGCCGGCGACGCCGGGCGCTGGATCCACTACGGCTTGACCTCCTCAGACGTGCTCGACACGGCGCTCGCGCTGCAGCTCGAGGCGGTCGGCGCGGTCGTCGTCCCCGGCGCGTACGCGCTCGCAGCCGCGCTGCATGCCCGCGCGCGCGAGCACGTCGACACGCTATGCGTCGGACGTACGCACGGCGTCCACGCCGAGCCGACGACGTTCGGCGTCAAGCTCGCCGGCTTCGCGTTCGAGGCGCTGCGCAACGCGCGCCGCCTCGAGCGAGCGTTCGCGCAGGTTGCCGTCGGCGCGATCTCCGGCGCCGTCGGCACGTACGCCGCGACGAGCCCCGAGTTCGAGCGGCGCGTGCTCGGCCGGCTCGGCCTCGCGGCCGAGGACGTCTCGACGCAGGTCGTCGCGCGCGATCGCCACGCCGAGCTGCTCGGCGCGATCGCGCTGGCCGGCGCCGGGATGGAGCGGTTCGCGACCGAGGTCCGTCATCTGCAGCGCACCGAGGTCAGAGAGGTGCAGGAGCCGTTTCGCGAAGGTCAGAAGGGGTCCTCGTCGATGCCGCACAAGCGCAACCCGATCAAGGCCGAGCAGATCTCCGGGCTCGCGCGCGTGCTGCGCGGCAACGCGCAGGCGGCGCTCGAGGACGTGGTGCTGTGGCACGAGCGCGACATCAGCCACTCCTCGGTCGAGCGTGTGATCCTGTCCGACTCGACGATCCTGCTCGACTACCTGCAGGCGCGCACGACCGCGCTCGTCGAGGGGATGACCGTCGACGCCGAGCGGATGCGCGAGAACCTCGAGCTGACGCACGGCGCGCTGTTCAGCCAGCGTGTGCTGCTCGCGCTCGTCGGCGCCGGCATGGCGCGCGACGACGCCTACCGAGTCACGCAGGAGCTCGCGCAGCGCGCCTGGGACGAGGCGATCCCGCTGCGCGAGCTGCTCGCCGCCGACGCGCGCGTAGCGCCGCTCGGGCTCGACCTCGACGCGATCTTCGACTACGACCATTACGCGCGCTACGCCGAGCAGATCGTCGGCCGTCTCGACGCCGCGCTCGCGCCGGCCGCCGAGCTCGCCTGAGAGGCCGCCGCGTCCACGCAGCGACCCCGGAGCCGCTGGTAGCATCGCCCCACGTGACGACGCTCGCCGACCTGCCCCTCCTCGCCAGCGGGAAGGTCCGCGAGATGTACGACCTCGAGGGGCGCTCCGCGCTGAAACCGGCGCCGCTGTTGATGGTCGCGAGCGACCGCATTTCGACGTACGACGCCGTCCACCCGACGCCGATCCCCGACAAGGGCAAGGTGCTCACCGGCCTGTCCGTCTTCTGGTTCGGGCTGACCGACGAGATCGTCGACAACCACCTGATCTCCGCGACCGACGGCGTCCCCGTGCAGGCGCGCGGGCGCGCGCTCGTCGTGCGCCGCCTGCAGATGCTGCCCGTCGAGTGCGTCGTGCGCGGCTACATCACAGGCTCGGGCTGGAAGGACTACCAGGCGAGCGGCTCGGTCTCGGGCATCGAGCTGCCGCCCGGCCTGCAGGAGTCAGAGCAGCTGCCCGAGCCGATCTTCACGCCGAGCACGAAGGCCGAGGTGGGCCACGACGAGGCGATCGACCTCGACCGGGCCGTCGAGCTCGTCGGCGACCGCGCGCTGATGCGGCGCGTGCGCGACGTCTCGGTCGAGCTGTACTCGTTCGCCGCCGAGCACGCGCGCTCGCGCGGCGTGATCCTCGCCGACACGAAGTTCGAGTTTGGGCTCGACGAGCACGGCGAGCTGGTGCTCGGCGACGAGGTGCTGACGCCCGACTCCTCGCGCTACTGGCCAGCCGACGGCTTCGAGGTCGGCCACGGTCAACCGAGCTTCGACAAGCAGTACGTGCGCGACTGGGCCGCCGGCAGCGGCTGGGACAAGCAGCCGCCGGCGCCGGCGATCCCCGACGACGTCGTCGCCGGCACACGCGCGCGCTACGTCGAAGCGTACGAGCTGATCGCCGGCGAGCCGTTCGACGCGTGGCTCCAGCGCACGGGCGCCGAGGCCGACGCCGCGCGCGGCGACGCCGCGCCCGGGGCCGGCGCGTGAAGGCGCGCGTGCTGATCCGCCCGAAGCAGGGCATCCTCGACCCGCAGGGCGTCGCCGTCGAGCGCGCGCTGCCGGCGCTCGGCTTCGCCGGCGTTTCGCACGTCCATGTCGGCCGGCTCGTCGAGCTCGACGTGCAGGACGCCGCGCAGCTTCAGCCGATCTGCGAGAAGCTGCTCGCGAACCCGCTCGTCGAGGACTACGAGGTGCAGTTGCTCGACGGTAGCGGCTGATGGCGGTCGGCTGACGCGAAGTGAAGTTCGGCGTCCTTCGATTCCCCGGCTCGTGCGACGAGGTCGACGCGCTGCGCGCGGCCGCGCGCGTCGGCGACGCCGAGCTGATTTGGCACGGTGAGCGCGACCTGAAGGGGGCCGATGCGATCGTCGTCCCGGGCGGCTTCTCCTACGGCGACTACCTGCGCGCCGGCGCGATCGCGCGCTTCGCGCCGGCGATGGAGTCGGTGATCTCGTTCGCCCGCGACGGCGGCCTCGTGCTGGGGATCTGCAACGGCTTCCAGGTGCTGTGCGAGGCGCGCCTGCTGCCAGGCGCGCTGCTCGTCAACGCCAACCGGCGCTTCACCTTTCGCCAGCTCGAGCTCGAGGTCGTCAACGCGCGGACGCCGTTCACCCGCGCGTGCGTGGCCGGCGAACGGCTGAGCATCCCGGCGAAGCACTCGTGGGGTCGCTACTACGCCGACGAGCGGACGCTTGCGGCGATGGACGACGCCGGCCAGCTCGTCCTGCGCTACGCGCCCGGCGAGAACTTCAACGGCTCGCTGCACGACATCGCCGGCGTCTGCAACGAGCGGGGCAACGTGTTCGGCCTGATGCCTCACCCCGAGCACGCCGTCGACGAGCTGACCGGCGGCTCGGCCGACGGGCTGAAGCTGTTCGAGTCGATTCGCCTCGCGGTCGAGGGCGCGCGCGGATGACGCCGACGGCGCCGCCGACCGTCGAGGACGCGCTCGCGCTCGGGCTGACGGCGGCCGAGTACGAGCTCGTGTGCGAGCGGCAGGGCGCCCCGCCGAACGTGCTCGAGCTGGCGATGTACTCGCTGCTGTGGAGTGAGCATTGCGCGTACAAGCACTCGAAGAAGCTGCTGCGCACGCTGCCGACGGAGGGGCCGCACGTCGTGATGGGGCCGGGCGAGAACGCCGGCGCGGTCGACGTCGGGTCGGACCTCGCGTGCGCGTTCAAGGTCGAGTCGCACAACCACCCGAGCGCGGTCGAGCCGTTCCAGGGCGCTGCGACCGGCGTCGGCGGGATCCTGCGCGACATCTTCGCGATCGGCGCGCGTCCGATCGCCGTGCTCGACTCGCTGCGCTTCGGCGAGCCGCTCGGCCAGGGCGCCACGCGTACGCGCTACCTGCTGGACGGCGCCGTCGCGGGGATCGGCCACTACGGGAACTCGATCGGCGTGCCGACGGTCGGCGGCGAGGTCTACTTCGAGGGGCCGTACGAGCACAACTGCCTCGTCAACGCGATGGCGCTCGGGCTCGCCGAGCGCGAGCGGCTCGTGCGCAGCGCCGCCGCCGGCGAGGGCAACGTGCTCGTGCTGTTCGGCGCCGCGACCGGTCGCGACGGGATCGGCGGCGCCTCCGTGCTGGCTTCGGCGGAGCTCACCGACGGCGGCGGCGAGGACGGCGCGGGCCTCGACAGCAAGCGCCCGACCGTGCAGGTCGGCGACCCGTTCGAGGAGAAGAAGCTGCTCGAGTGCTCGCTCGAGCTGCTCGCGCGCGAGCTGCTCGTCTCGCTGCAGGACCTCGGCGCGGCGGGGCTCACCTCGGCGGCCGCCGAGATGGCCTCGAAGGGCGAGGTCGGGATCGAGATAGACGTCGCGCGCGTGCCGCTGCGCGAGCCGGGCATGGAGCCGTTCGAGGTGATGGTCTCGGAGTCGCAGGAGCGGATGCTGTGCGTCGTCGAGCCGGCGAACGTCGAGGACGTGCTGGCGCTGTGCGAGAAGTGGGAGGTCGGCGGCGCGGTGATCGGCACGGTCACCGACAGCGGCCTCGTTCGCGTGCGCGACGGCGAGCGGCTCGTCGGCGAGATGCCCGTGCGCGCGCTCGTCGACGACTGCCCGCTGTACGACCTGCAGCCGCGCAAGCCGGATGCGCCGATCTATCCGCCGCCGGCCCCGTCGTCGGCGCTGAGCGCCGGCGCGAGCGCGAGCGAGACACTGCTCGCGCTGCTCGCCTCGCCCAACCTCGCCTCGCGCCGCCCGCTGTTCGAGCAGTACGACGCGATCGTGCAGTCGCGCACGGTGCGACGCCCCGAGCAGGCCGACGCGGCCGTGCTCGCGCTGCCCGACGGCGGCGCGCTGGCGGTCAGCATCGACTGCAACGGCCGGCGCGTCGCCGCCGATCCGTACACCGGCACCGTTGCCGCCGTGCTCGAGTGCGCCGCCAACCTCGCGTGCGTCGGCGCGCAGGCGCTCGGCACGACGAACAACCTGAACTTCGGCAACCCCGAGAAGCCGCACATCGCCTGGCAGCTGACGGAGTCCGTGCGCGGGCTCGGCGACGCGTGCCGGGCGCTCGACGCGCCGATCGTCGGCGGCAACGTGTCGCTGTACAACGAGGGCGCGACCGGCCCGATCTACCCGACGCCGGTGATCGGCATGGTCGGGCGCCTGCCCGACGCGCGCCGCGCCGGGCGGCTCGGCTTCGCGCGCGCGGGCGATCGGATCGCGCTCGTCGGGCCGTTCGCGCCGTCGCTCGACGCCGGCGAGCTGGCGAAGCTGCTCGGGCACTCGCTCCCCGACGGGCTGGCGGCGATCGACGTCGTGGCCGTCGCCGACGCGCAGGACGCGGTGCGCGAGGCCGTGCGCGCGGGGCGGCTCTCGAGCGCGCACGACGTCGCCGAGGGCGGCCTCGCGGTCGCGCTCGCCGAGTGCTGCCTGGCGGGCGGGCTCGGCGCCGAGGTCGAGCTCGGCGAGGGGACCGTCGCCGGCGCGACAGTCGACCTGTTCGGCGAGGGCGCCGGCGGCTTCCTCGTCAGCGGCGACGCCGACGCCGTCGGCGAGCTGGGCGAAAGCGCCGCGCTGATCGGGCTCGGCACGGTCGGCGGCGAGGTGCTGAGGATCGCGACGCCGGGTGCGGGCGAGATACTGAGCGTCACGCTCGCCGAGCTCGGTCACGCGAGCGCGGCGCTCGGCTTGCTGTTCGGATAAGGAGGCGCAAGATGGACGGACCGGTCAAGACACGAGCGCACCTTGCGGTCGTGCTGCACCCGACCCCAAGCATGCTCAAAGAAGCGATCGGCGACGTGGACGGCTTCAACGCGAAGTTCGCGGTGCTCGTCACGCGGTTGGTCGGGACGATGTGGTGCGCGTACCTGTTCACCGTGATCGCGTTGCTCGGCCTCAGCCCGGCGCTGAAGCCGGGCGGCGAGGGGCTGATCGCGTGGATCGCGCAGACGTTCCTGCAGTTGGTCCTGCTGTCGGTGATCATGGTCGGCCAGAACGTCCAGAGCATCGCCTCGGACAAGCGCTCCGAAAACACGTACAACGACGCGGTGCGGATCCTCGACCGTCTCGATCTGAGCACGAAAGGTGGCATCGCCGATCTGCGGGCCGCGCTCGAGCAGCGGCTCGACACGCTCGAATCCCGGCTCGACGCCGCGTCGCCGGCGGACGGCAAAGAGCCAAAATGACCCGTGCTAGCGTGCTGAGGACGATGCGTGAGGGACCGCGCGACGAGTGCGGAGTATTCGGACTGTATGCGCCCGGTCACGAGGTGTCGCGGCTGTCGTACTTCGCGCTGTACGCGCTGCAGCACCGCGGCCAGGAGTCGGCTGGGATCGCGGCGGCCGATCGCAACG